>JAMPCE010000013.1:0-10420 GCA_023666335.1 bacterium | reverse complement strand
TCTACATCAAAAAGGACAACCGCAACTACGTGGAGCCGGACATTTCCGTGATCTGCGATATGGAAAAGAAGAGTGAGAAAGGCTGTCAGGGTGCGCCCGACTGGGCAATCGAGATCGTCTCGCCGTCGAGCGTCAAGATGGACTATGAGCGGAAAGTGAAACTTTACCGCGAAGCGGGCGTGCGGGAATACTGGATCGTGGACACAGAACGGGAAACGATCACGGTGTATGACTTCGAGCACGGGAAAGAGGCGGCGGAGTACGCCTTTTCCGAGCGGATCAAGGCGGGGATCTTTGAGGATCTGGAGCTGTGCCTTTCAGAACTGGATGTCGGGTGATGACGAGGAGCGTATTCTTTTGCGAAGATTAGGAAAAGCAAGTAAACGAAATAACGTTTGCATAGATTTTTCTTGACATACACTAAAGGAGAGAATATACTATCTTTAATGAGTAAACACAAGAAACCCGTTCACGGGCTTCGGCGTCATAGAAGACGCGTCTGTGCATTCGCACATTCAGGCAGTTTCTGCCGCTTACTCACAGATGTAACACGATAACGAAACGCGGCGGGAACGGTTGAAAAAGGACTCCCTGGGCTGTCTGTTCGAGACAATGGACAGCTTCCGCCGCACCACAAAAGCAGCTCGCAAGGGGCGCAGGAACGGAGGAAACATGGAAGTCAGAAAAACATGGGAAGAGGAAAGATTTATGGAAATCAAGGGCGGAAAAGGTTACACGATCGCGGATATCGAGGCGTTGCCCGAGGGGGAGCGCGCGGAACTGATCGACGGGGAGATGTTTCGGATGGATACGCCGACATGGACACATCAGGATATCCTCATACAAATGTCTATCGAGATCAGCCTGTATATCAGAGCAAAAAAAGGCAAATGCAAAGTTATGCCCGCGCCGTTCGCAGTCTACATCAAAAAGGACAACCGCAACTACGTGGAGCCGGACATTTCCGTGATCTGTGATATGGAAAAGAAGAGTGAAAAGGGCTGTCAGGGTGCGCCCGACTGGGCAATCGAGATCGTCTCGCCTTCGAGTGTCAAGATGGACTATGAGCGGAAAGTAAAACTTTACCGCGAAGCGGGCGTGCGGGAATACTGGATCGTGGATACGGAGAAAGAAACGGTCACGGTGTATGACTTCGAGCATGGGAAAGTGGCGGCGGAGTACGCCTTTTCCGAGCGGATCAAGGCGGGAATCTTTGCGGATCTGGATCTGCGCCTCTCAGAGTTGGATATCGGGTGAGTCGATCCTGTCATAAGGTCTGCTCCGTTATTTTTTAAGAAACGTCGCTGTCAAGCGGCGTTTTTGTGTTTATCGATATCTCGCGGAAAAGTTTTATTTTGCAGAGATACAGAATAAAATGAAAGGGCGGACCGAAATGGTTTGACAATTTGCGTGGGGGGGGGGTAGAATGGTATCATATCTGTACTGTGCAAAGACTATGGCAGCAGACAAATCAAAAGGAGGAAAAGAAATGAGCAAGAGAAAGAAGCTGTATCTGGCTAGAAGAATGCTGGCTATGATACTGGCGGCAGCTATGTCAGTCACGATGCTGCCATCGACAGCGCTCGCGGTATCTGATAATGATCTTTTGCAGATCACAGAGATGACCGAAGAAAACGGCGCGCCGGCGGATGATGCCGTTGGCATTGACGATGCAGACACGCTGACGGAGGGCAGCACGCCGACGGATGCCGGCGAAAACAAAGGCGGGACGGAGGATAATGACTCCGACACGACCGACAGTGAGGATACGGATCAGCAGCAGACCGGCGGTGAGGCGGAAGCAAATGCTGACGATACGCCTGCGCCTGCGGCTGTCTATGAGATTGTCCTTGACGATGATTTTGCGACCACGGCGGAATATCGCGGATCAAACCCTTTCGCTGCTATTGGGAACTATGTAAAGGTGACAAAGGACGGCGCCGAGGTGGAGGATGCGTCTGTTACAGTCAAATGGCAGCAGAAAGGCGCGGACGGAAATTATGCGGACATGGCGACGGGAACGGCTCCCGTAAATGTCGGCAGCTATCAGGCTGTGCTCACCTATCCGAAGCAGGAGGGCATGGCTGCCGATGTGACAAAGACTGTAGAGTGCGAGATCACAAAATCTCCTGTGACGATCACGGTGTATGACAGCAGCCGTACGGTAAAACCCGGCACAGCGGCGAAAGATGTCAAAGCCGGCAAGCTGGAGAATTACAACGTAACGAGTAATGACAACGGTCTGGATCCTGAGAATATTACTCTGACGGTGAGCAAGATTCGTGACGCGATGACCGATGCGGAGATTGGCGCGGAGGAACTGCTGAAGAAGAGCGGTGACTACGTCATGGATATCACGCCTTCTTTCAGCGGTACGGCGACTGCGGATGAGAAGCAGAATTACGAATTGAAAGACTTTTCGGCGGATCTGATCGTGGAGAATCTGATCGAGACTAAGGTGGAAGTCGAACTGGATCCGAAGTGGAAGGAGAAGGACGCGGAAGGTCAGGAGACCGGAAACCTTATCTTCTCAAAGGATTATGACGGAGAACCGATCGCTGACCCTGTCGCCAGTGTGGACTATACGTACAAGGTGCAGTATTATGACGACAACAGCTACGAATGGAAGGATTTGGCTGTTACTTCTGATAAGATTGTCGGGGAATGGTTTTCGACCGACGACATTGCGGGGGCGGATGAGGACGGCAAAAAGAATGCGCCTACGAAAGCAGGCAGCTATACCTACAGGGTGAGCTATGTCGGCGAGGAGGGCATTTATGCGCCGAGCAATGCCGCTTATAGTACCGGCAGCATTGCGGTAGAGATCAAGAAAGCGGAACTCAAGGTAGAGCTGAAAAACTATACCCAGACCACACCGATCACTGTCGTGGAGAACTCTAGCTTTGAGTCTCTGTTGGCCGGATTAGAATATAAGGTGACTAATAAAGCGGGCGAAGACGTCACGGAAAAGATGAAAGCAGCGCATGTCTGGGGTACGAGCTACAACGATAGGACTGAGAGTCAGGTTTATGAACCGTGGTTTACCGTAGAGGTGTCAACGGATAACGGTACGACATGGGACGAAGTTGCTGAGAACGATATTTGGAATAAGTTCGCTTTTGCCGAGAACACGAAATACCGTGTGGCATTCCGAGGGAAAAAGGCAACCGTATATGTGCGTAATGGCTACTATGAGTATGACCACATTTATGATATTAATGATGATGTGAATGGATTTGATTCCAATTACTACACAAGCTACACAACCATAGCAACCTCTGACGGTAAAGAAGTGCCGATCACGGTAACGCCGGGCAAGGAAGCGGAGATCGACGTAACGGCGCTTGTGAATGATTATAATGCGGCGAAAGAGATCAAAGACCTGACAGCCAGAGAGTATAATGGGGAAGCGATCTTCAAGTCGAGATCCCAGTATAAGAATGCAGTAGCTCTGAAAGAAAAAGAAGGAGCAAAGGCGGACGTAAAGACAGAATCCCGGGAATTTACCTATACATGGGAAAAATATTGCGGAAATGGTGAGAACGATGAGACGTGGAATGTGCATGACCTGATTGATGCGAAGATCGCCGTCCTGAACGCTCCAGAAGGCGGTGCCGGTATTGAGGAGTGGGAGTGGGATGATTGGGATGACCCGCTTTATTCCAGAGACGCCGGTGTTTACAGGCTCACCATCAGCTATACTGATCTGACTGACAGCGATGATATGTATTACTATGCGGATGATGCGGTGGTATACTTTGCCATCGATCCGAAGCAGGTCAAGATCGTTCCGACAACGCCGGAAACGCCTTATAAGGTGATGGCGGGCAGCAAGATGGGTGAGTTCATCTATGAACAAAAACCTGTGTATGAGGTGAAAGATACGGCGGATCAGGACGTCACGCTTGGATCGGAACAGATCGTTTATGAAAAGATCATCGAGACGATACAGGATCCGGCTCCGGCGGAGCCTTACGACTCTGAGTATGTCGTCCGGAATGGTTGGGAAGAGGAGACGTTTGGAGGCAGTACAGAGGAGAGAACATATACCTACCAGTTAAAGGGTGACAGACTGTACAAAAAAGTCACCTTTGGGACCAATCTGCATAATTATTACTATATACCGGATCTGAACTATACCTGCCAGGCTTCGACGCTGATCCTGAAGTCAGATACAGAGCCGGCGGCAAGGCGCAGAGTGACCGAGCTGAACACTGCTTCGCAGCCAATCGAGGTCGTGCCTATGGGTACGGCAAAGCTGACGATCACAGTGGATTCCACGAAGTGGGTGGCGCAGGAGAAAGTATATGACGCGAAGCCCTTTACGGAAGCGGAGCTCATCCCGGAGGGTCTGGTGAGCGTGAGCCCCGGCGAACCTAAGGCGGAACTGACCTACAGGGTTTATCCGGGGAATGAATATGATAGTGACCCTCTTGAGGATGTAACGGATGCGGGAACCTATGATCTGTATGTCTGTTTTGCGGGTGACGAGAACTATGCGCCGTATACCGTAGCCGAAGGAGAGGATGGTTATGCCGATTACGAGGCGTATATTCATGGCAGAAAGCTCGGAACCTTCAGGATCAATCCCAAACCGATCACGCTGACGGCGGATCTGGATAAGACCTATCCGGCAGGCACAACCGTATCAAGCATATTAACCACGGTGAGGAATCGCTATCAGGCGGTTACCCCTGTGCCGGGCGAGGAATATTTATTTGATGGTTGGGTTTGGCAGGATAATGCTGTCTATCTGGCGGAAACAGGCAGCAAGGTGAAGAAGAGATCCGGCACAGTGGAGCGGAACAAGTCCTATGAAGTAAGGTTTGATGATAACTATAATAATGGCTGGATGCCTAACTATGAGGTTCAGGATGAACCGATTGCTGCATTCGAAGCAGTACCGGGGAATTCTACGATCGCATCAACGTATTATTCTAATAGCGGCACTACAGTTCCGTATGTTGCGATTCAGACTCAAAAAGATGCGTCCGATTCCCTGCATCAGACAGTGACGATACTGAACTCGATCGACTGGACGACCAATGTGTATCTTCCGGACGAAAGTGAGGCTCAGGAAGGCAATTTCGTGGCATTTCGGTTTACTGCACCTGCAGAGTTTGATAACCTTGAAAGCGCAATGTATGAGAATGCGATCAAGGCGGCAGGCGGGTATGTTTCCTCTGTGAACAAAACATACAGTAAAAGTTTTGTAGCTGTCTTCAAGGCAGGCGATAAAGATAAGGAGATCAAACTCCGCTGGGCTGACGGCTACTATGAGACTTACACGCTGAAATTCAAGGCTGCGGTCAAGCTGCCGAATCTGGCGAATGCGGTTGCAGCCAAGGCGCTGGCTTTCAATGCGGCGAACAAGAAAATGGCGGTAGGTGTGGAGCAGCAGCTGGATGTCAAGATCACGAAAGAACAGATGGGCGATATCATCTGCCTCGGCTATGAGAGCAGCGATCCTACAACGTTGGCTGTCAATGAGGATACCGGTAATGTGATTGCTCTGAAGAAGGGCAGCGCAACGATCACGGTATACCCGAGACATCTCGTGAATGGTGAACTGAAAAAGATAAACGGCGCAAAGACGGGGTCGGTCAAGATCACGGTGACGAATCTGGATGCGCCGAAGAAGCTGAAAGCAGTCACGCATGGAAGTTATGTAAACTTGTATTATAATCAGGTGTCAAACGGTTACCGCCGGGAGATCTATGTCGTAGAGAAGAGCAGCAGCTTTAAGACGGCGGCGAACTTTGAAAGTGTTCTGAAGAACATGAAAGAAAACCGGTGGCAGGAAAAAGGTTTTGCCATCGCGCCGCGTTATGTGAGCGGTGAGAGCGATGATAACAGTGTTATAAGGGCCACGTTGAGCGGGCTGGACGCTAAGAAAGACTACACAATCTATGTGAGAAACGTATGTGCAGTCAGGACGCTTGGTTCTGAATATGGCTATGGCAAGATCACGCAGGCTGCGATGAGCGAGAGCGCGGCGGGCGCAGTCCTCAACGTCAAGACAAAGAAGACGGAAGTGACAGAGCTCAGTCTGGGATTTTATGATGAGAAAGCATGGGTGTACGATGAGGATGGAAACTATGTCGTACAGTACTCCGCGCTGAAAAACGGAACGATACAGTGCACGACATACGGTTATTTCCCGTCAAAGGCAAAGGATGAGTATGCGGAGAGCGGTGACCGCGTGGTGATTCAACTTCCGTTCGATAAGGCAGCAAAGGCGCAGTATAAGAACGATTATGAAGAGCCGAAGCTGGAATATGCGCTGAAGGATTGCTATGACAAGAAGACGGATACTTACGGCTGGGGAACGAAGAATGATTACGCGAGCATCGACAAGAAAGGCAAACTCAAGATCACAGGTTTCCCGGAGACCGACTCCAACATATGTAACATTAGGGTCAGAGTCCGTGACGTCAATACCGGAACGGTTGCTTATAATACGCTGCCGCTGCTGATGGAGGAGGCGGATTCTGTTATGGCAGCGAAAGGTTCCGTCACTTACACGGTAGGACAGGGCGGATATCTTGCGGATCTGCTTGCTTATAAACTCGGCAAACAGAAACTGACCGCTTATCCTTGGCACTTGATCGATCTGGCAAAAGTGCGCAAAGCGATCAGCGACCAGAAGCAGGAAGATTACTTTACCGTATCGGATTCCGGTTATCTGCGGGCAGTCAAGGGCGGCGGTACGCTGAAACTGGAGCTGACGGATAAGAGTGTGGAGAGACTTTCCGGCACAGCGAAAGCGACTGCCAAAGTGACCATCAAATCCAAAGATCTGGAAGCGGTAAAAGGTCTGAAAGCATATGATGTGACAGATCAGGGCTTTGGCCTGCGGTTCAGCTATACAGGCGCGGCAAACCAGTTCCTGTTGGAAGTTTCCGATGCGAAGAAGCCAATCTATGGTAAAGTCATTTCTTCGAGTTACATTGATCGGGTGAAAGCGACGGATAAGAATGGAAAATATATCTATAAGCGTGATATGAATGGCAGTATTGTAACGGACGACGATGGGAGATCGGAACTGGTAGTTGTGAAGAACAGTTATGAGATTCCGTACCGGACGCTGAAAGGTTTGCTGCCTGCATTGACAAAAGAGACCCAGTACAAGGTGACTCTCACACCGATTTATGGTGCGTGCAAGGCGAAACCGGCTACAGCGAAGGTGAAGACCACGAAGATCCCCGCAGCAGATAGATACCTAGATAATGAGTATTACACGAGCAGTAATAAATGGATCTGGGGCTGTGACAAGCGAGGCGGTATCGATATCACGGTGTCGGAAGACAGCAGCACGTTAGGGGGCTATTATAGAAATAATGGTACTTTCTCCGGAACTTCCACCCTGTCTGTAACATCCGGAAACACCTACACGCTGACGGCTGAGACGAGTAAGCGTGGTCGTGTCAACGACACGCTGATCTGGACGGTCGGCGACGCAAAGGTGGCGAAAGTCAAAGCGGCGGCAGGCACCTACACCATCACCCTGACAGGCGTGAAACCGGGTACGACCACACTGGAAGTAAAATCCAAACTTCTGGGCAATAAGGTGATCGCAAGATGTGATATTAAAGTAAGTGCGGTCGGCAAGGCATCTGATAGCGGAAGCCGTCCTAACCCGTACTACGGCGAGAATGAGCCGGAATAATTAATATTAAATGATATACAAAAATACCCGCAGGTGAATCAAAAACCTGCGGGTGTTTTTTTACTTTCATTCAAACAATACGGTTCTCACTATAGGGATAAATAACGGAATCAAACCCGCCCCAATTCCTCCCGCCGCTTTTTCACGCCGTCAAGAATCACTTTCTTTTTCTCTAACAGCTTATCCTTATTCATGGCGGGGACGCCTTTCAGCTTATATTCCATGCCGAGTTTCTGGTACTTGCTCTCGCCCATCGTGTGATAGGGGAGGGCGTCGAGGGCTTTCAGATTCTTTAGGCCGCCGATGAAGTAGCCGAGTTTGTAGAGGTACTCGTCGTCGTCGGTGATTCCCGGTACGATGACATGGCGGATCCACACATCCACATGTTTTTCGTCCAGATACTCCGCAAAGGCGAGGATGCCGTCGTTTGGCTGGGAAGTAAGTTCCTTATGCTTTTCCGGATCGATGTGTTTGATATCAAGCATGACCAGATCGGTCAATTCCATCAGGCGATCCAATTTCTTAAGCCATTCCGGATTGGCGTTCTTTTTATAGGCGATGCCCGAGGAATCAATGCAGGTATGCACGTTGTTTTTCTTTGCAATGGTAAAGAGGTCGATCAGAAAATCGACCTGCATCAGCGGCTCGCCGCCGGTGACGGTGATGCCGCCTTCCTGATAGAAGGCTTCGTTCCGCTTATACTGTTCAAAGATGTATTCCGGCTCCATCAGCGTACCGCCGCTCATCTCCCAGGTGTCGGGATTGTGACAGTAAGCGCACCGCATGGGGCAGCCCTGCACGAAGACCACGAAGCGGGTCCCCGGACCGTCTACCGTACCGAAACTTTCTAAAGAGTGGATTCGTCCCTGCATAGTGATATCTGCACCTTTCTTTTTGTGTCTATTTTTTCCATCAATCCTCTATTTTATCAAATTTTGTGAGATTGACACCCAAGGACGTCAATGTGATCTTCAATTCCATATATCTGTCGTACATGGACAGGTAGACTGCTGAGTCTTTATCTTCGATAGCTAACATCCAGTTTTGCAGTCTGGAAAATTCTGTAATAGAGTCTCTGATGATATCTGCTGCACTCGGCATAAGATCACTTTCCTTTCCGTTTTTTGTATCTCTATTATAGCAAAAGGAGATGTATAAAGTAAAGAGCCGCCTGAAACTCAAGCGGCTCTTTTTCTGTAATCATTTGATGACCGAGGGCGTCAGCCCTCAGACGATAGGCGAAGCCTTTCGTCAACGATAGGACGAAGCCTTTCGTCAACGATAGGACGAAGCCTTTCGTCAATTATACACTCTCGTGGAATGTACGGGAGATAACGTCCGCCTGCTGTTCCGGTGTCAGCTTGATGAAGTTCACCGCATAGCCGGATACGCGGATGGTCAACTGCGGATAGTTCTCCGGATGCTTCTGCGCGTCCAGTAAGGTATCCCTGTTGAGCACGTTTACGTTAAGGTGATGACCGCCCTTTGTTGCGTAACCATCTAATAAGTTTACTAAGTTATCTACCTGAGCTGTTGATGCTGCCATTTTACTTTTCCTCCTTTTTGGCTTAATTGAAATGGCGACAACCTACACCATTTCAGGAGAATGCGAAGCATTCTCGGGATCGAGTGCGCGGGCACTCGATCATTTAAAGTCGTCCAGCCCATCATGCAGGGTTGGAACGCTGCAAGCCAATGGGGTACGGGAGCAATCCGTGCACCCCATTGTCTCCACGTTTTTGGAACCCTCGGCGGCGGCGTCCACATCGACATTCACATGCCCGACGCCCTGCGCCATGCCGGAGTCCATCATTTTGATAAAATCGTCGATCATTTGGTTGTTGTCCATATTCTCAACCATCCTTCATTCAAACCGAGCCTGCGAAGCAGCGCTCGAGAAGTTAATCCCGCAGGGATTTACTTCAAGTCCATTTCGATATCGCCTGCGAACACCTGATCCTCTTTGCCGAGAGCGCCCGGAATGATGGTGAAAGTATTGGAGATACCATCCTGCGCATCATTGAACGGAAGCTTGGATACGGAAGACAGGGAAGCGACTGCACCGTGGGTATCACGGCCGTGCATCGGGTTAGCGCCGGGTGCGAAAGGCTGACCTTTCTTACGTCCGTCAGGGGTGTTACCGGTAGCCTTACCATACGTCACGTTAGAAGTAATGGTCAGGATAGAGGTTGTAGGAACACCCTCTCTGTAGGTGTGATGTCTTCTGATCGCGGTCATGAACTTGTGAACGATCTCCTGAGCGATCTCATCTACGCGGTCGTCGTCGTTACCGTATTTCGGGAACTCGCCGGTGGTCTTGAAGTCAACGATGATGCCGTCCTCGTCTCTGATCGGCTCTACCTTTGCATACTTGATTGCGGAAAGGGAGTCAGCCACGATGGAGAGACCCGCAACGCCGGTTGCGAAGTAACGCTTCACGTTCTTGTCATGGAGAGCCATCTCTGCTCTCTCATAGCAGTATTTGTCGTGCATATAGTGGATGATGTTCAAGGTGTTGACATACACATCAGCCTGCCACTCGAGCATGTCGATGAACTTATCCATAACGTCGTCGTACTCAAGCACATCGCCGGTAACAGGACGATATTTCGGACCGACCTGCTTCTTGGTCACTTCGTCGATACCACCGTTCAATGCGTACAGCAGACACTTTGCAACGTTTGCACGAGCGCCGAAGAACTGCATTTCCTTACCGATGACCATAGAGGATACGCAGCATGCGATACCGTA
>JAMPCE010000012.1 GCA_023666335.1 bacterium | reverse complement strand
ATGCCTCGAACAGATCCAGCTCGGAGTTCTCCTCGATCTCCACGCCCAGATTGTAAAGCTGCTTGATGGGCGCGTTACAAGCCAGGAAATTAAGCGGTCTGGGACCGAAAGAAATGATCTTCAAACTCGAAAGCGCCGCTACCGCGCGTGCGATCGGGATAAACTCGTGGATCATATCCGCACAATCTTCCGCATCGCCTACCGGATACTCCGGAATATAGGCTCTGACATTGCGCAGTTTTAAGTTGTAGCTTGCATTGAGCATACCACAGTATGCGTCGCCGCGGCCCTGAACCAGGTCGCCCTGCGACTCCTCAGCGGCAGCCACAAACATCTTCGGACCATCGAAATGCTTTGCAAGCAGGGTCTCGGAAATCTCGGGACCGAAGTTGCCAAGGTATACGCAGAGCGCGTTGCAGCCGTTATCCTTGACATCTTTCAGCGCATTTACCATGTCGATCTCGCTCTCGATGATGCAGACAGGGCACTCGTAGATGTCAGCCGCATCATACTTTTTCGCGTAAGCCGCCACCAATGCCTTTCTTCTGTTGATCGCGAGGGACGCCGGAAAACAGTCACGGCTCACCGCTACGATACCGATCTTTACCTTGGGTAAATTGTTCATAGTTTGTTATCCTCCTTATTTTTTCAGCCGTTACCGGCATATTTTCATTCTCTAATATCCAAATTCTTTCCGATCAAGCCGATATGTGCGCCCGCGTCGAGACCGCCCTCCGCATGACCGATCAGCCACTTATTCTGCGCCGTGATCAGGGCATCTTCCCAACCCTCGTGTTTCTCCTTGAGCGGATAATTCGTGCCCGCCGGAAGCACGATCCCGACTTTGAAACCGCCGTCGTTTGCGCTGCATGGCGCATAGTGCAGGGTCGTCGCATAAATCTCCACCGCTGTGCCTGCCTCCACGAGAAAGGCTTCCATCTTTGCCGTGTCATACTGAAAATCGTCGGTGATATCCTGCTGCATCCCCAGAATCAGGATCGCATCCGTAGCAGCCACATTGATCTCCGAGTTCCTGTGATACTCTACGGCGTTTAACTTATAATTGTGGCCGTTGCAGTAACCCACCTCGATCGGCAGTTCGCCATAGGTCTTCTTCTGCAGATCCTTCGCCGTCTGCGTCGCTTCCAGTTCCCTGATGGAAGGCTCATAAGCCACGCCCTCCGGCAGAGGCGTCTTCTCGTTGATCGCTTTCACCAGTTCGGTAAAGTCGATTCCCTCCACGACCCTGCCATACTTACGAAATGACGGGTCTGTCACTTTTTTGATCTCCATACCTTCTCCTCCTTTCCCCGTCGCAGGATCAGCATCCTGCGACCAAAGAATTGCTTCGCAATTCTTTCCTTAATGGTTTACTGTATCCGCTTCTATGCTTATTTCAGCTTTCCAAACAACACCTTGCAGGTCGGATAAATCTGCTTAAACTGCTGATATCTCTTCTCGTATTTCTCCACCAGCGCAGGCTCCGGCTCCACGGTATCCACGATCTTTACGATCTTCGCCGCCGCTTCCTCGACATTTGCATACTCGCCGTTTGCCACCGCCGCCAGCATCGCGCCGCCCATCGCCGGTCCCTCCTCGCTCTCGATCACGTCCACTTTCAGATTCATGATGTTGGCGATCATCCGCTTCCACAGCGGGCTCTTCGCACCGCCGCCGCAGATCTTCGTGCGCTCGATCCGAATGCCGAGGGACTTCGCCACTTCCAGAGAATCCCGCAGGGCAAACGCCACACCCTCCAGCACCGCCTGCGTCATATCGGCTCTGGTGGTATCCATCGTCATGCCGATAAACGTTCCTCTCGCGTCGGGATCGTTGTGCGGAGAACGCTCTCCCATCAGATAGGGCAGGAAGTACACATGGTTCTCGCCCAGCTTATCGTCCGTGATCGCTTTCTGCTCGTCAGCATATTTGTCCGTGCCGATGATGTCGTCCATCCACCATTTATTGCAGGAAGCCGCGCTCAACATACAGCCCATCAGGTGGTAATGCCCGTCCGCATGCGCAAAGGCGTGCAGGGCGTTAAACTTATCGACGCCAAACTTGTCGGAAGAGATAAAGATCGTGCCGCTGGTGCCCAGAGAGATATTACACATACCGTCTCCCACGGTGCCCGTGCCCACAGCCGCCGCCGCGTTGTCGCCGCCGCCCGCCGCCACCTTGACATTTTCGGGGATGCCCAGCTCTTTTGCAATCTCGGGCAATACCGTGCCGACCGTCTCGTAACTCTCGTAGATCTTTGCCAGCTGTTCTTCCTTTACGCCGCAGATCTCGCACATCTCCTTCGACCAGCAGCGGTTCTTCACATCAAACAGGAGCATGCCGGAAGCGTCGGAAACGTCCGTACAATGCACGCCCGTCAGTTTATACGCGATATAGTCCTTGGGAAGCATAATCTTCTTGATTCTCGCAAAATTCTCAGGCTCTTTATTTTTTACCCACAGCACCTTCGGCGCGGTAAAGCCCGTGAAAGAAATGTTTGCCGTGTATGCGGACAGTTTATCCTTTCCGATCTCGTTGTTTAGGTAATCGCACTCCTCCGTCGTCCTGCCGTCGTTCCACAGGATCGCGGGGCGGATCACCTCGTCGTTTTCATCCAGAATGACCAGACCGTGCATCTGTCCGCCGAAGCTGATGCCCGCGATCCGGCTCTTATCCACACCGGCGATCAGTTCCTTAATGCCGGCGATACTCTGCTCGTACCAGTCCTCCGGCTTCTGTTCCGACCAGCCCGGATGCGGGAAATAAAGGGGATATTCCTTTGACACGATATTGACGATCTTACCGTTTCCCTCCATCAGAAGAAGTTTCACGGCGCTGGTTCCCAAATCCACTCCGATATACAGCATTTTTACCCTCCGTTTTCATTTTTTCGTTTTTTTGCCTTTTCCGTGCCGCGCACGGTCGCCCATACTTCTATGATAAAGGCTGGCGTCCTAAAAAGCAAGTCCAAAAGAAGAATCCTGCTATACAAAACCCGCCCGTTTTGCTATACTTGAAATATCCGGAAATGGAGGTTTGAAAACGCGATGAATCACGCAAACAAAAAAAGAGCCGTCGTCTCGCTGGGACATGAGGCGCTCGGCTATACGACATTGGAACAATGGGACGCCGTCAAAGTGACCGCCAAAGCATTGGCGGATCTGGTGGAAGCGGATTACCAGCTCACCATCACCCACTCTAACGGTCCTCAGGTCAGCATGATCCATAAAGCCATGACGGAGCTTCGGCGGGTCTATATCGACTACACGCCCGCTCCCATGTGCGTCTGCTCCGCCATGAGTCAGGGTTATGTGGGGTATGATCTCCAAAATGCCCTGCGCGCCGAACTTTACGGGCGCGGTATCGTCAAGACGGTCAGCACGATCCTGACGCAGGTGACTGTAGACCCTTATGACGAGGCTTTCTACGAGCCGACCAAGGCGATCGGCCGCTATATGTCCGCGGAGGACGCGGAGATCGAGACCAAAAAGGGAAATTATGTGCAGGAAGAGCCGGGAAAGGGGTTCCGCCGTATCGTAGCGGCGCCGCGCCCCATCGACATCGTGGAGATCGACGCCATCCGCACATTGGCGGACGCCGATCAGGTCGTCATCGCCTGCGGAGGAGGCGGCATCCCCGTTATCGAACAGAACCATGTATTAAAGGGGGCATCCGCCGTGATTGAAAAGGATTCCATCGCCGGAAAACTGGCGGCAGAACTTTCCGCCGACGAACTAATCATCCTGACCGGCGTGCCCTGCGTCTACAAACAGTTCGGACAGCCCGAACAGGAGGCTGTCCCGTCCCTCACCGCATCGCAGGCAAAAGCGCTCTGCGCGCAGGGCGAATTTGAGGAGGGCACCATGCTCCCGAAGATCGAGGCTGCCGTCTCCTATCTGGAACAGCATCCGCAGGGAAGCGTGCTGATCACCTCCCTCGCCGATGTGAAAGAAGCCTTAAAGGGCAGGAGCGGCACAGTGATCACGGCATGATCGACAGACAGGAACCCAGGGGCTCGACTCGTTTCAAGGCTCTCAGGGCTCCTGTATCGCTGCCAGCGTCATGAGCAGCGCCCCAATCAGGATACAGAAATCGGCAAGATTAAAGACCATGCTGCGCAGCCGCTTATTTTTCACGGGAAAGCTGACATAATCCACCACATATTTCCTGACAAGGCGGTCATAGGTGTTGCTGTAGGCACCGCCGAGCAGAAACGCTAACCCTGCCTTAAGGGTAGAGTTTCCGCGAAATGTGAACGTTGCAAGAAATACCACGCTCAGAACGAGCGTTAAGAGCAGGGAGAGGCAGGCTACCGCTCCCTGTTTTTTTGCGCCCAGATCAAAAGCCACCCCCGTGTTATGATATTTTCGGATCAAAAGTCTACCCTTGCAGAAAGGTTTAATCTCCCCCGCTGCCAGTTTCTTTTCGATCTGACTTTTCAAAAGAAAGTCCAGCAGGAAAATTCCTGCCGCCAAAATTCCACAAACGATCGCCACCATATGACTCCTCTCACCGAAACTGCTTAAGCACCCGCAGGCTTCTGCGCAGAGTGATCAGGAGCGGATGCGGCACTTTATTTTTCTTAAGCGCACGGAATCCCTCCCGAAAAGAGAGCAGGTAATTGGAAAGCCCTGCATTGCTCGTCCCGCCGTAGAACATCGCGATCAGGATCTTTGGCACATAAGCCAGTTCATTGTTCTCGTCCTTTAAGAAGCGCACCATAAACTCGTAGTCCGCCGCGCAGCGGTAGGATGTGTCGTAGAGACCGTACGTCTCGTAGATCCGGCGCCGCAAAAACAGGGTGGGATGACCGGGCATCCAGCCCTCCGAAAGCGTTCCCTGCCCCATGCGCCATTCTCTGACCACACGCTCCCCCTCCACATACACCAGATCGGCGTGTGCGCCCACACAGCGGCTGCCGCCCCGCTCGATCGCGGCAGCAAAGAGACTGACCGCTTCCGGTTTACATAACTTATCGTTGCAGACCGCGACCACCTCTCCGGTACTCATGTGAAACGCCTTATTCATGGCGTCGTAAAGACCGTTGTCAGGCTCCGAGACCCAGCGGACTGAAAAACCCTGCCGCTCCTCTGTCCGCGCGGCAAACGCCCTGATCAGCTCCACCGTGCCGTCCGTCGATCCGCCGTCCACGATCACCACTTCGAGATTCGGGTAATCCTGTTCCTCGATGCTCCCCAGCGTAATCGGCAGCGTATTCTTAACATTATAGACCGTCACCAACAAAGATACTTTCATTCCGCACTCCCGATCCCTTACTGATTTCCGGCATCCGCCGCCGCCCAGGAGAGCGCTTCCTCCAGACTGTCCGCCCCTAAGATCTTTAACATGAAATCCATGTGCTCCCCGGCTCTGTCGGTGTCGATATCGCGAAAAACATCTTTCATATATTTTCCCGTGTGGTCGTACTCGTATATGCCGAAACTCAAACCTGCCCTGACCTCCTCGGGCGCGTCCGTCTGGCGGCTCATCAAAAAGGCGTCCACATAAGGATTCGCTTCCACGATATAGTAGCAGTAGGCAAAGGCTGCCGCCTGTAAGCGTTCACCCGATCCGGAGGAAAAACCCAGCTCCGTGATCGTAATGCTGCGCACATCCCCGTCCCGCTGCAAAAACGCGTCCTCCGACAGCATGTCCGTCAATACATTGAGATTCATCACGGACAGATGGGATGTATCCCTTGTCTTGTCGTATTCCTGCGACCAGAAATTCACGCGGGTCAGCGGTTCCGGATAGGGATGGATCGCGATGCCCCAATCATAATTGCCGTGGGCGAGCGCAGCCGTGTTAAAGGCTTCCAGCACATCCCTCCCGTTGAAAAAGTTCCGATTGTCACCCTCATTGCTGTTCCAGGCATGGTCGATGCTGAAATAGACCCGCCCTGCCGCATAATGACTCTTCACCGCCTGATAGAAGATCCGCAGCGACCTTTCAAATGTCTCCGCATAGTGGACCACATCCTGCGTATCCATGTAATTCCAGACCCGCTTCTGATTGATCTCGTTGGCGATCACCCAGCTGTGTATCATTCCATGCTCTCCGCTCGAATAGCGTTCCGCAAGGAAAGACGCCACCGCCTCAAGCGTTCTTGCGCCGTTCTCCTCCGCCGTATTGAACATATAATAGTAAGCGCCGTCCGCCTGCTTTCTGGCTTCCGGATGGATCAGCTCCAAATACTCCTCATTCCAATCATTCAAGACCACCGCCGTAGCGCTCATTCCCATGTCTGACAGATAGGTAAAAAGACCGTCATAGCCGTTGATGGCTGCACCGTTAAACTGATAATTCTTTCCCCGATAAGTATAAGTGATCGTGGGAAAGGTCGGATCCGCCGTCTCCCCCATAATATGGGAAAGCGGAATATTGTAGATCGTATGCTTGACGCCAAGTTCCGTCAGTTCCGGATCGCCGATCATGGTCGGGTCTAAGAGAAGCCCCTTTTTGGACCCGGGATCCGGATAAGCGTCCCGATTCTCTGCAAGCGCCTCCGGATTGGAGAGATAAACGCTCTTTCCCATCGGTACGAAATTACCGTCTATCCTGAGCGCCGGAACAAATCGGGAAAACAGATGTGTCTCCCGATAGGGGAAGGCCGTCTCCCACACTCTGTCCTTTCTCGCTCTCGTAACAGGTTCTTTCAGAAGCGCATCCGTATCGTCCTCCCAGCTCTGTGCCGCAAACAGGTACACATAGGCGTCGTCGCTTGCCGGAAGCAGCGGCATATCGAGAGAGAAACAGAGTTTTTTCGTCCCGGCGTCATAGGTGAGCGAAACATCCATCGCATAGTCAGCCAGTTCCGCCGCCGACAGGCTTGTCTCCCCCTCAGCCAGATCGTCCATGACCTGCGCATGCTGGTCGAGCGTCATTCCCTGCCCTGTACTCTCCACCTGCCCGCCGCTCGCAGACTTTACAGGCTGTTCCCCGCGCCCACAGGAAACAAGAAACACTGTAAGAACAAAGACCCCCAAAAGCGGAAGATACGCGGGACGTCGTCTTCTATTATGCTTATCTTTCATTCCCAAACCTCCCGCACTCATTCAAAACTCACCGTCACATTGACCTCAGGCGGCGCGTCGATCGCGTCCGACACTGTCCTGTCGCCCCGCTTCATCTGCTTATAGATCTCAAAAAAGTGCGTGACCGGAATCTCCCTGAAACGCCATTCCGTATCCACCACAGGAATCGCCGCGCAGCCTTCCTCCACACCGTAGCGGCGTATCTGCCCTGCCTCCGCGTCAGACCAGCCGCCCGCCGCGTAAAAGGCATCCAGCGCATCCGTCACCGCAGATCCGATATTTTTGACCGCGCTGGTCAAAAATCGTTCCGAGTCACGATACTGATCCACATCCACACCGATCAGCAGACCGTCCTGCTCCTCCGCCGCCTCCAGCACGGACTCATAAATACTGCCGCCGCAGGAAAAGATGACCTGCGTGCCGTTCTCATACCAGGAAGCCGCTTTCTCGCGCACCGCAATATCCGCCGAAAAAGTATCCGCATAGCAGTAATCGACGACCACGTCCTCCAGCGACAGATCCTTTGCCGCCGCATTGATTCCCTGTAGATAGCCGTAACCGTAACGAAGTACAGCCGGCTCCTGCCTGCCTCCTATAAACCCAAGTCTGTGATAGCCTTCCCAGACCGCCATGTAGCCCGCAAGATACCCCGCCTGCTCCTCGTGAAAGGCGATACAATGCACATTTTCCGCAAGAGAAAGCGCATTGCCCTCCTCATCGCGGGGAACACTGTCGATCAGCAGAAAAGACATCTGCGGATAGACTTCCTGCGTAACGCCGACCGCCTCGGCAAAGATATCTCCGGCACAAACGACAAGTCTCGCGTTTTCCGCCGCCGCCCGCTCGACCGCCTCGCGGCAGCTTTGGGCATCACCGCTCTCCGCATGATAATACGAAAAAGTCACGCCCGCGCCCAGCGCATACATCCGCACACCGTTGTAGATGGCTTCATTATAGCCGCCGTCTTCCACATTGCCGTCCGTCAGAAAGGCGATCTCACCGCCCGTCTCACGGTAATCCCCGTACGGGTCTTCAAACATCTGATCCACCGACTCGCGCCACGACGACACTTTGTCGTCGTCCATCTCCTCGCCCTGTTCCTGATTCCCCGCTTCCTCGATAGCGCCGCCCACAGCCTCCTCGCCGGGCGCCGCCGTCTCGCTCGCCGAATTACCGCAGGCTGTCAAAGCGGTAAGAAAAAGGAAGAGCGGGAGAAAAATCTTTATCACTCTGCCGTTTCCACACTTTTTCATTGTGATGCTCCCATCCATGCCGTCAAAAAACATCCGCTCTTTTCAAGATACCACAAGTGGGAAAAATCAGCAAGTTTTCTGTCAGGATCGGAGACATTAAAGCCTCGCCAGCGTCTCGAATGTTCCGCTGATGTTGATGCGCCCATACCCCCAGCGTCTGTCGGGATAGACGATCCCGCTCGATCGGCTTGCGCCCTGGATCAGATAGCTTTTCGTCCCCCGGCTGTCCACGGCAAAAGCGTTGCCCTGCACCACCGCCCACTCCAGAAACTGCGCCACACAGCCCGCCGCCATAGCCGCTGCCAGACTGGAACCGCTCTGTTCTCCTAAGATAGTCGGCACCCGCACCCCCGGCGCGGCGAGCTCCGGCTTGATGGAACCGTTTCTGGCATAGCCGCGTCCCGAGGCCGCATACCAGCCGTCCACATAGCTGTTGTAGGCGGAAACGGTGATCACCTGCGAAGCGTTTGCCGGTTCCGTCAGCGTCACCTCCGGGCTGGGTGCAAGAAAGGTCACGGAATGCTCCAAAAAAGCCTCGATCGGCAGCCACATATGATAAATCCCTCTGCCGCTCATGCTCCTGCCCGCTGACGTCACCTCCACCGTCCAGATGCCCGGCGTCGGATCCGCAAAGCGCATGAATACCAAAGGATCTCCCGCATCCCGCTCCACCGGCACGATGCCGATCCGAATCCTCGTTCTTTCAAAAATAAAGGAAATCTCCCGGTCGATACCGTTTCGAAAATCAATGACCGGCGACATCTCGCCTCCGGGTGAGCGGATCTGCACCGCGTAAGCGTCCGGCAGACTCCCCCACAGTTCCATGCAGAACCCTTTCATCGACTCCTCCACGCGGACTTCCACACTTTCCGGCATAGCGGACTCGTAGTGATGCTCCTTGTCTCCCTCGTTGCCGCCGCAGACCACCACCGCCAGACTCCTGCGGCCCGCCACGATATTCAGGTAAGAGTCCAGAGAGGAGGTGCCGTCGTGGCTGCCCATGTTCGTTCCAAGCCCCAGCACGATCACCACCGGTTCGCTGTAAGCCACCGCCATCTGCTGTAGATACTTTACCGCCTCCATGATATCGTTTTCCTGATAAGCCGCCGCCCCGTCATCTACGAGATAATAATCCCGCAGATAGGTCTTTGCGCCTTTTAATTTCACTACCGCAATATCCGCTCTCGGCGCAGATCCCCGGAAGATAAGCCCCTGCCCGAGCAGGCTTCCCGCCGCCGCAGAAGCAAGACTCGTGCCGTGACCGTCCGTATCCGTCGTCGGCACGACGGACAGCGGCGCATCCGAGACAAGCGCCCTGTCGATCTGATCCCGCCGATACTCCGTTCCGTAGAGAAATCCCTCGGGCGGCTCCCCTGTCTGTATCGTCTGGTCCCAGATCGAGACAATGCGGGTACTCCCGTCCTCCCGCCGAAATACATCCTCCTGATAGCGGATTCCTGTGTCAATAAAGCCTATGATAACGCCGCTCCCCTGTAGGGCGAGCGGCGGCTCCTGTACTCTGATATTTCCCATAGCCGTAAGGCAGGAAAGATCGAAAAGCTGTCCATCCGCCCGCATCAGGCCGTAAAGCTTGGGGATGCTGGAATACCCGTATTGTCCGATGGAGAGCGGCGGGATCTCGTCCCGTTTCACATAGGAAACGCCGTACCCACCGTCCAGTTCGCGATAGCAGGCATCTATCCCCGACAACTCCAAAATTTCTTCCATCAATTCAAAATCCGTAATGATATCCGCATAGTCCTCCGATAAGATTCGCTCTTTACAGGTCATAACATTTTTATTCCATACAATAACGTGCGTTATTATATGAACCTTCCGCCCCGACTTCACTTGTTATTATCGTATGACAGGACGCAGGAATCGTGACGGCATAAGGGGCAGGAGTTTATCACTCCCGCCCCTTTCTGCTTTACGTTACTTTTCAGTTTGTTTTCCTGTTGATCGGCTTCTTTTCGATCTTAAATTTCACTGTCACCGTTCCGCTGTAGATTCCCTTACCCGTGATCTTCATGGTCCCGTTGCCGGTCTTGTTGTTTGCACCCCATGTGATGTCATAGTCCTGAGGGGACAGAGTAATCCACGCATTCTCAGTACCTTCAGCGAACTTGCCCTTCGGGTCAAACTGAATCGATTGAAAGCTCGGACGGATCTGCCGACCGCCTTCATAGTAATGCGTTTCGGCGTTGAAGTTCACTTTCACCTTTTTGGCTGTCAGCTTATGGTCCTTGTCAAAGATCGTCAGCGGCACTGTCGCCGTCTTTAATCCGTCGTAATACTCGCTGTCTTTCAGCGTGACTGTCGCCGTCGGCTCAGGGTTCTTAGCCCCATTGTTGATTCTGTAGTCGATATATGCTTTCACCTCGTCCGGCTTACAATTCTGATATGCAACCTCATAAACCGCATTATTTCCGTTTGCCTTCAACGTCGTCTTGCCATGCTTGACCGTGATGGCGGGCGCATAATCTTTCGTCGCTGCCGGATTATATTGTACTGCCTTGCCGGTGATTGTCAGGTCATCAATTGTTGCCTTGCCAATCGTGTAGTTTACCTCCAACTGCCCTTTATAGTTTCCTTTTCCTTTCAGCAGCGCTTTTACTTCACCGGGTTTCTTATAATTACAGCCCTTGACATCGCTGATCGTGTAGTCCGTCTTTTCTTTCAGCGCCGTACCGCTGACTGCATTGTGGGGCGTGATGCCGGTCAGTTTCGCACCTGCCGGTGTATAAGGCACTGCCGCAGCCGCCGTCCATGTTTTCGTTTCCCCATCAATTGTGGCTGTAACGCCGTCTATCCTGGTCAATTCAGACAGATCCGCTTTGTCGATCTTGAACTTCATCGTAAATTTACCCGTGAAGCCTGACCGCTCCGTCGCCGTGAAAGTCACTGTCGCGTTACCGCTCTTTAGGTTGTTCTTGTAGGTGATGTTATAATCCCTGCCAAGTACCAGTTTTCCGGCATCGCCTTCCCCTTTCTGCTCGCTCGTCAGCACAACACCGCTCTTCGTCACGGGTCTGCCCGTGTAAACTGCCGCAGTAAGGTCCTTGCCGTTCGTTTCTGCATCTCCGTCTTTGACTTTGATGGTGCTGTCTTTGCCTGCTGCCGCAAACTTCGAACCCGTGATCTTGAAGGTCACTTCCTTCGTACCGGTGCAGAACACCGCACCTTCCGCTTCGCTCTTGAGACCTGTCAGAACCATTGTCGCCGTTCCAACATTTACGTTATTTCGATAAGATACAACAAAGTCTCTGTTTTCTTTCAGCAGTTTTCCGCCCAGCTTTACCGTGTAAACTTCTTTTTTGTTCACTACGCTGTCATCAAGCGTTGTCGCGTTGTTTCCTGTCAGTGCATAAGCGGACGTCAAGGTAATCGCTTTTCCTGTCCATTTCTGCGACTTCGCATTAGCGCCTACGGAAACGACTGCTTTCTGCATCAGTTGGTTATTGGCTGCAATCATGATATCGCCCGTCACTGTGCCCTTATAATTGCCCTTTGCCGTGATTGTCATTGCATAGGTTCCCGACTTTGCATCCGCTTTTGCAATAACTGCCGCTTTATTGAGTTTGGTTTTCGCTTCATCCTTATATTTGGTTTCTGCGATTATCTTGCCGCCTGCATCTTTTACTACGACATCGTAATCCGTTCCCTCTTTTAACGCTTTCTTATATTTCAGGGAGGTTACGACCTTCGCCTGTTTATCCGCTACAAGCTGCGTATTATAGTTCAGCGTCGCTTCTTTGATGTCCGCCTGTACGATCTCAAATGCCTGATAGACATAGCCGCTGTAGCTGCCGCTCCCTTTGATCTCCACATACGGTCCGGCAAACCACTGGTTCTTCGGCTTCGTCGTCTGGTCTACATATGCCTTGTCAAGCGCCACGGACGCTTTCAGTTCTCCCGCGTACGCGTTTACATTGTTCTTATAGGTTACCTTGTAATCTCTGTTTGCCTTCAACTGTATGCGTTCCGTATTGCCGTCTGCATCCGTCACATCGGCATATACGATCACGGACGGTTTCAGGGCGCTGCCCGTATAGGTCAGCGGACGGATCTCCTGCACGACCAACGAAGTCTTCTCCTGCTCCTGCGCATCTGATTCTTTCAACCAAAGCGCATACAGTGTCATGTCCTCCTGCACCGTGTCGGTGTCAAAGTTCCATACTTTCTTATATTCCGCGTCCCTGTACCACTCCGCCTGCAGGCTGTACCCTTTCCGCTTCACAGCCCTTACTTTCGCCATGTCATTTTCCGTGATCAATGCGCCCGGCTCTACCTCGATCACTTTTGCTTTCACTTCCGCGCCGCAGTTATAATCGAAAGTTACCCGGTATCCCTTTTCACTGTAACTGTCATCCGCTGCTGCGCCCGCTTCTACCAGAACGACCGTACCGCCTGCCGCCGCTGCCGGTATCGTGATTTCAACATTGCCTGCCGCATCCGTATTGTAGAAGTTCCCACTGTAGCAGTCTTTCAGCGATACATCCGCATATCCGCTTCCCAATGCCAGCGTATAAGTGACAGGCGCACCCGTGATATTCAGCGCGATCGTCAGTTCTTTGCCGCCGTAGCTTCTCTTGAAGACGTCCACGCCTTTGGCGTTATCCGCCGCTATGGTCGTACGCGTGCCTTTTGCCAGTATGTCCGTATAATCATTACGGATCGAGAGCATCTTCTTATAATGCGCCAATGCCGCATTGTCGTCCGTCACTTTCGTCCAGTCAAAGTCATCACGGTTCGTATTATAAGGATAATTCTCCTGCCCGTCGCTGTCGCCGATCTCCTCGCCGTAGTAGATGACTACCTGCCCTTTCGCGGTCATCTGCAGGGAAGCCGCCACCAGCGCGAGATTGCGGGCTTCTTCCAACGTCTTGCCCTTCTCGGTCAGACTGTAGATAAATCCGTTTTCATCGTGGCTGCTCAGGAAAGAACCCAAGGAAGCCGTGTTATCGATCGCCGCGTTTCTTGCAGATAAGAAACTCTCTGCACCGGAGAGATTCCCGGTCACGAACGTTGCCGCCTGATCGTTGAAATCAAAGTCAAGCAGGGAATCCATACGGCCTGCGCGCAGCATACCGGTATCCGATGTGTAACCTGCGCCCGACCATTCACCGATCATCTTGAAATCGGGATCGATCTGCGTCAACGCATTCTTAAATGCCGACCACGTCGTATCGTCTACATGTTTCACCGTATCCACACGATAATAGTCGATCGGGTATTTGCTCACCCAATTAGACTGCCACTCTACCAGAAGCTCTCTGACTTCCGGATCTTCGGTGCGGAAATCGGGAAGTCCGGACAACGAAAACTGCTGATCGCTTCCGTTTACCATCTCATCCGTATTTCTTAACATCCTGATGGACTCGCCGGCTTCATTCTTGAAGTTCGTATTGAAGTAATCGGTAACATCTGTTCCGTAACCGCTGTGGTTCAAAACGACGTCCACCATCACTTTCATACCCTTTGCATGCGCGGCATCCAGCAATGCGCCAAACTCCGCCTCCGTTCCGAGATGGGCGTCCAGTTTCTCAAAGTCTTTCGCCCAATACCCGTGATAGCCCCACGCCTGCTTCACGGTATCGTTATCCGTAACCGCATTTGCAGTCTTTTGGTTCTCTACGATCGGCGTGATCCAGATCGTATTCACGCCAAGTTCCTGTAAATAATCCAGTTTCTGGGTCAGACCCGCGAAGTCGCCGCCGTGATAGCTGGAGTTCGAGCCGTTATTAGTCGTCTTGTCGTAACTGCCCGCCGCACCGCCTTCATTGTTTGCCGCATTGCCGTCATAGAAACGGTCTGTCACGGCAAAGTAGATCACAGCCTCATCCCAGTCAAAGTCGCCGCCGCCACGAGGCACTACCTCAACTTTCGCCTCTGCCTTATACGCATTTTCATACTGATCGTACACGACGATCGGAAGCGTCTTTACGCCTGCTGCCGTCCCCTCTTTTACCGCAATGGAGATC
Source organism: bacterium (assembly GCA_023666335.1). GTDB lineage: Bacteria > Bacillota > Clostridia > Lachnospirales > Lachnospiraceae > UBA3282. Next base: position 53,527 of record JAMPCE010000012.1, on the reverse strand, counting down.
GCCATCAGTTCCGGCTCAATTTCCGTCAGACCGCCGCCGACTGCACTCAAGTCCACCGTTGCACGCTTGATCTGCGCGCGGGCTGTTTTTTCGTCTACCGACTGACCGTCCTTATCTTTCGCATTGACTTTTACAGTCAATACATTGTTGTCGTTGTAGTCCATAGACGCCTGAGACATGGACGCTTCCGGCGCAATATCCAGAATATCATATTCCAGTACGGAATACTCTGTTTCCCCTACGAATTGGCTTGTCTCATTAAACGCATCCAGTACATACGTTTCCGCGCCTGCTTTCTTGACGCCGTAACGATAATAATGACTGCCTACTTCCAGCTTATTCAAAACATACTCATAACGCTGCTCATCCGCGTCAAATACCATCGGCTGCTTCACTGCCGCTTCCGCGCCCGGCGCGATCAGCTCTAACGTCACTGCCTCGCAGCCGCTTTCACTGCCCGCAAGGAAAGCCTCGTCATCCCTGTAGTAGAAACTGATCTTGCCATTTACAGGATCGATCTCATAGCCAACGTTGTAGGGATAGGTATAGGTAATGCCCTTTCCCTCTTCCATCTTGATCTTGACCACGCTCTGATCGACGGGCATCGGGCAGACAAAGTCGCCGCCGTCTTTTATCCAATCAGACGCTGTCATGGAAGCAGTCTGTGCGAGCACGAAACTGATAGAGTCAAGACCTTCCTTTACCGGAATTTGAACGGTTGCCGTTCCATCACCGTCATCATCGGTAAACGGCACGGACATGTTTCCATACCCGCCGTTCCAGGTATAGAAAGTCCAATCGGCAGCCGAATCGCTTGTGCGCGTGTAGTCTACCACGAGATATCGGGAATAAGTACCAATCTTCGGAAGCTCTGTGTAAATTTCCTCATCGCCAAATACGGTATATAACGTAATCGCTTCTTTTTCTTCCGTGTTGACAAACCGTTTACCGGTACCATCCTGCCACTCCCATGAACCATATGCTTTGGGGATCAGAGACACATCCGCATAACCTAACTCGATCGTCTTCTTTAACCAAGTATTGCCATCTGCAAGCACTTCTGTCTCATCAAAATCCGTCTGGTTGGAAGCGCCCGCACCGCTTGTCTGCCAAAGCCAGAGCGCTGCCGCATCCACCGTCATATGCTCCGAATTGGGATCATAGTAATAAATCGTATAGACACAGGTAAAGTCCTTAACGGAAATCGTCACCGTAGAAGTATTCGTTCCGTCCGACGCCGTCAAGGCAAATTCTGTTACGGTATCCGGCAAATCAGCCGCAACTGTGACCGTCGTAGCCGTTGCACCCTCCACCGTCTCGGTCGTCAAAGTAATCTGATCCGCATATGTTGAATCCGCAAGCGTATAAGTAACCGACGCGTCAGATGAGTTGCCATCGTCCGACCACAATTTTAAAGTCTTCGGAAGTTCTGCGCTTCCGCCTCGTTTTACGTCCTGCTTGGCATCTTCCAAGCCTGTGATAGTAAATGCGCTGTTTCCATCTACCTTTTCATTCTTATTGCCCGGATCCGTTGTCCACCCATCTTCACCAACAATAAATTTATATTGATAATTACCCGGAGCCAGTTCGATCTTCAGCTCCCATAAACCGGTCTCTGGATTCTTTGTAAGATCCTTAGCTCCACTGCCCCAATCAGTCATTGTGCCTGCTAATCTTACCTGCGTCGCTGTACCTGTATTATCTTTATATAGGAAAGTAACTTCTCTGCCATTTATGACAGGGCTTGTTACGCCATCTGGATCCTCTATGCTAAAAGATCTATTTTTATCATTGTCGTTCTCTTCGCCTATCCAAGTGCTGCCATTTACAATAAACTTGTACTGATAATCACCCGGAGTCAACTCCATCGTCTTGGTAAAGACATGATTATCGCCCGCATCCATGTCAATGGGATTCTTTTCCCAATTTGTCATACTTCCGGCAACTTGTACTTTGGTAGTAGTCTCGTCTCCAACATAGGTAAAGGTTACATTATTGCCATCAATCTTGTGCCCTGTGACAGCATTCACTTCCGTACCCGGATCATCCTCCCCGGTATTCTCATCTTCGCCCTCACCGGGAGTCTGATCATCCTGCGCATCTAAACCACCGGCACCGCCGTCCGCCGCATCATCGCTGCCGGCGCCATTCTCCTCATCCTCAAGGCTCTGCACTTCCTCATCGATTTCTTCCTCATCGATTTCTTCCTCATCGACAGGAATCGTTTCCTCTTCTGCCAGCGCGATCGGCGCCGCTTCCTCCAGCGCTGCCGGATCGACAGACGCCGCCAACACATCTACCGGAGCGGACGTAAACAGCATCATTGCCGCCAACATGCCGCTCAACACCGTTTTGAAACATCTCTTTCGTTTCATTTCTTTACCTCCTTCTTGTGTTATGTAAACTGTTTTGGGAAATGCCCACGCATCCCCACATTTTCCCCTTTATACGGCGCAAAATATACCCCCCCCCCAGTATATTTTGCTTAAGAATCATTATAGACCAATCGGGAGGTATAGGCAATCCGACTAACCGCAGAAAATATCTGCTCCTTTTTTATACATATTTACCAAAACAAAACGACCGACGTGTATCTCACGCCGATCGTCTGCTGCTTTTCTGTAATCATACCATCTTTACAATGGTGACTCTTGTACTCTGCTATTTCCACGCCCGTCAGGCACAGCATTCTTTCACATATCTGCCCGCGGCTTCCTTTGTCATCTCGTACTTTTCCGCACATTTTTCGATGATCACATCATCGGAAATGCCTAATTCCGCGCATGTCTGGATCAAAGCGCGTATTCCTTTTTCTATTCCTTTTTCTATTCCTTTTTCTATTCCTTTTTCTATTCCCGCTTCGTATCCTTCCTGCCTCATATCTTCAAACACATTACACATATCGTACCTCTCTTTCCCGTCTTCCATCACTTTACATCGTTCGGATATCTTTATGTTCGCCACAACTTCCAGCATATTTTTGGTATCACTGTCGATTCTGCTATATGCTTCCCTGTTTTCCTCCATTATCTCTTGCAGTTTCTCTTTATCCTTTGCATACCTGACTGTCTCGAATACCTGACGCAGACCTGTCTTATATTCGTCGAATGTATCATGCTCGTGGCAGTCGTACAGATTCAGTTTGTAATTTGTTACATATTCTTTCCATTCATCATCAATGTCCAGCAGATCATAGAGGCATCTGGCTCCATCCCATGTACCATCCATTCCAAAATACACGACAAGCGTTATAATCGGTGTATACTTTTCGTCCTTCTTCATACCGGAGAGAAATTCGTCCCTGTCTTTCAAATCCCGGTCTGCTTCATGCCTGCGCTTCTTACGTTTCCACTGTTTCTGATAGCCGATGCTCTCTGAGAGCATGGTCCGCAGAACCATCCGATAGTCCACATAGTTCTGATTCTCCACTGCAAGGATATGCAGCTTTGTCCCTTTCCAGATGCGGGCTTTATCTACGATTGTCTTAATATTTCCCGCTCCGCCCTCTCTGCCAAAGATTACCGCCTGTGAATCCTCCGGTTCCAACTCCTCCGGCTTTACAATCTGCCTGCCGTTAAATAATGCACCATTTATCTGGTCTGCAAACCTTCCGTCATCATCCAGATAATCAAACTGATACGCATCCTTTGTCCCCATCAGCCTTCCTCCCCTATTCTGTTTTCATATAAGGGATTCCGGTTCCATGATGTGTCATACAGATATATCAGAATTTCAGACCCCCAGATATGTTATTACAACCATAGCACAGGTGACGGGATTTGTCCAGAAAAAAGTTCGTTTTCCGCCATTCCTCAATTTCTTATTTATTCTTTGTACCGGAAAGCGATCGGCGCATCCATTTCTCCACCAATCGCTTTCTATTTAGTATACTTTATGTTTCTATGACTGCCGTATCTCCCGCAAATGCTCCGGATGTTCCGCGCTCCTGCTGCGGATGTCGATGATCGGTCCGCCGTTTCCCTCAATATACTCTCGGGTGATGGTCACGCGACCGATGTTGTCATCTTTCGGCACTTCGTACATGATATCCAGCATAAATTCTTCGATGATGGCGCGCAGGGCTCTTGCCCCCGTCTCTTTCTCCATCGCTTTATCGGCGATGGCCTCCAGCGCGCCCTGATCGAAGATCAGTTCCACCTCGTCAAGTTCCAGCAGTTTCTGGTACTGCTTCAAAATGGCGTTTCTCGGTTCGCTTAAAATCTGCACCATCATATCACGACTCAAGCCTTCCAGCGTGAAAATGACGGGCAGACGACCGATAAACTCCGGAATCATCCCGAATTTTCTGATATCTTCCACCGTCACCCTGCTCAAAATATTTTTTTCCTTATCATACTTATCCTTGAGTTCAGCGCTGTAACCGATGGACGTCTTCTTTTTGAGCCGCTGCTTGATGATCTCATCCAGATCCGGAAAAGCGCCGCCGCAGATAAACAAGATGTTTCTTGTATTCACCGTCGCAAGGGGCACCATAGCGTTTTTGGAATTTGCGCCCACGGGCACCTCCACCTCCGCGCCCTCCAACAGTTTTAGCATCCCCTGCTGCACGGACTCGCCGCTCACATCCCGCGAATTGGTGTTCCGCTTCTTGGCGATCTTATCGATCTCGTCAATAAAGATGATGCCGCGCTCCGCCCGCTCCACATCATTGTCCGCGGCTGCCAGCAGTTTGGAAACCACGCTCTCGATATCGTCCCCAATGTAGCCTGCCTCTGTCAGCGATGTGGCGTCCGCAATGGCAAGCGGCACATCCAGAAGTTTCGCCAATGTCTTGACCAGATAGGTCTTGCCGCAGCCGGTCGGACCGATCATCAGCATATTGGACTTTTCGATCTCGATCTCGTCCATCGTGCCGGTCGCCACTCTCTTATAGTGGTTGTAGACCGCAACGGACATCACTTTTTTTGCCTGCTCCTGCCCCACGACATACTCATCCAGCTTCTGTTTGATCTTGTGGGGCGGCATGATATCGCGAATGTCAATCTCCGCGGAAGCCTCTTTCTTCTTTTTCTTCGGCTTCTGCTTGTTGGGGATTCCGCCGTCGCCTCTTAAGTCCGCCAGATTCACGAAACTGATGTTCGGAAATCCCTTGCCGGAATTTAAGTCGCTCATATTCGGATTGTTCAAAAGCCCCTGGTAATCGAACTGGGCGACCGTATCCATCGTCTTGTGCATACAGTCGTCGCAGACGCAGATATGGTTCGGCAGACGGAACATCTTTCCCGCCTTGCTCTCCGGCCTGCGGCAGATAAAGCAGACATCCTCATAATCGCCGGAAGAGTCGTCCTTTTTCTCCTCCGTCTCACCCGCCTCCGCGCTCTCCTGCTTCTCTAATTCGGTGTCGTCATGTCTATCGTCCATACTATCTATTATTCCTCCGTCTCGCCCGCAGATATTGGTCTATCGGGGATTCTTACATATATAACAAAAGAGGGTTAATCCCAATTTATTGCATCATGGGAAATCATCTTATTTTCTGAAATATCTTTTTCCGCTTCCTCTATCGCCTCTTTCTCTGCCAATGTAACTTTCGTATAATCCGGATCCCATGCAAGAACCAGTTTCTTTATAAACTCGAGTGCAAAGTTCTGATCGCTTTCCGGCAACACTTCCATAAGATTTACCGCTTCTTTTACTGTTCCACTCATATAGGCACTTCCTTTCTATTTATAGATATCTCCCCTTGTATCTATATGCATAATATATAATACCTTAATTTCTCCGTTTTGACCATACTCATAATTATATATAATTCTATACTTTCTTTGTGTATTTGATTGTCACTTTACACCCCCCTCCCCGGAAGTTGATACCCCTGTTATAATACCTCAATCCCCGGCAGCCGTATCCTTACGATACCGTACTGCCGGGGATATTGTTCTATCACATTTCCGCTATTTACTCCGTCACTTTATTGCCTAAGGTCAACTGCCGTGTGACCTCCTCATACCCTGCCACGGTCATCGTCATGACCTTGACTTCCACGGTATCGCCCTTTGCATAGAACTCCAGTTCTTTTTGCAGCTCCTCCATAGAAGCGATCTTGTCGCCGCCAAACACCGTGATGATGTCGCCCTGCTTCAAGCCTGCTGCCGCTGCCGCCGTGCCCTCATAGACCTGCGCGATATAGACGCCCTCGGGCATACCGTATGCCTGCGAGACCTCCTGCGTGACGCTGATGCCGGAAATACCGAGATACCCCCGTTCCTCCTCCGCGACCTTGCTTCTGGTCTCCCGCAGCATCAGTTCCGCGATGATGGGGCTTGCCGCCGAAATGGGGATCGCATAGCCCATGCCCTCCACGGCGCTGCCGCCGATCTTGTTGGAATTGATGCCGATCACTTCGCCTTTGATATTTAAGAGCGCGCCGCCGGAGTTGCCTGGATTGATAGCCGCATCTGTCTGGATAAAGGTGCCCTCCACGCTGTCACCGCCGTAAGCGTTGGCAGACAGGTCGATGCTCCTGTCGAGTGCGCTGATCACGCCCGTGGTAACGGACTGACCGTAGCCGAGAGAGTTGCCGATGGCAATCGCCGGCTCGCCGACTTCCAGCTCGTCGGAATTGCCCAGCGTAGCCACTTCGATCGCCTCCAGAGTCGCATCTGACAGTTCTGTCACCGGCACCGCGATCACCGCCAGATCCATCTTGGAATCCTGCCCTTTGATAAAGGCCTCCGCCTCGCTGCCCTCATTGAACTGCACCGTCAGTTTATCGGTGTCCGCCACCACATGGTAGTTTGATACGATCAGAAGTTCCGCATCGTTCAATCCGACGATAATGCCGGAACCGCTGGCGTCCGCCTCGCTGTCCATAGACTGTCCGAACCAGGACATGGTCTCCGTATAGTGATTGTTCACCGCCACGATGGAAGGCATCACTTTCTTGACCACTTCGGTCACATCTGTCACTACCGTCGTTGCGGCGTCCGACTGTTTGATGAGGTCGCCCTCGATCACCGGCTGTTTTGTCGTCTCCTCGTCCAATAATGCAGCCGCCGCGGAATCTTTGCTCTCCGTGGGCGCTTCGGCTTCCGCCGCTTTTTCGTCCTTACCGCCGAGTATCCCTGTCGCGTAATCTACCGCATAAAGCCCCAGCCCCGCAAAAACGCCGAAGAACAGTCCCAGCGACACCGCAGCGAGCGCTTTCTTAAAATAACCGCCGCCTGTTTTTGCTTTTTTCTTCTTCTCCGGCTTCTGTACGGTCTGCGCGTAGCTGTTCGGATACACATTTCCGTAGTGGTATGTCCCCGCGCTGCTTCCCTGCGCCGCGCTCCGGCTGTTATAACTGCTGTAGCTTCTCTGCTCGGCGCCGCGGCTGTCATAACCGCTCAGACTGCCGTAGCTGTTCTGCTCGGCATTCCGGCTGCCATAACTGCTCTGTGCGCCGTATGCGCTCTGTTCCGTACCCCGGCTGGTATAGCTCTGTCCTGTACTCTGCGTATTCTGATAGGGACTGTAAGCATTCCCGCCCTGAACAGACTCCGAGCCGATCTGCGGATCATTTGCTCCGGAACCCGTATGATTCGTATAATCGTTTGGATAGTTATTGTTGTCGTACATGATTCATTCGCTCCTTTCATACTGTGCAATGATACAAAGCTATACAGGCAGACATCTTTACGCCATCTCTGTTTCCTGATCATGCACTCAGTATAGCGGCGAATTGTGTCTATTTTGTGTTCATTTTTTATAGAAATTGTGTTTTTTATTCGACCGTCACGGATTTTGCCAGATTTCTCGGCTTATCCACATCGCAGCCTTTTCCGACCGAAACATAGTAGCCGAACAACTGCAAGGGAATGATGGCAAGCGAATTGGCAAAATAAGGGTTCGTTTCCGGAATATAGATCACATAATCCGCCGCCTTCTCGATCTCTTTATTCTCCTCACAGGTCACCGCCAGCACAAAGGCGCCTCTTGCCTTGACTTCCACCATATTGCTGATGGTCTTCGCATAGAGCGCGGGCTGGGTGGACACCGCCGCCACAAGCGTTCCCTCCTCGATCAGGGAGATGGTGCCGTGCTTGAGTTCACCCGCCGCATAGGCTTCGGAATGGATATAGGAGATCTCCTTTAATTTGAGGGACCCCTCTAACGAGATCGCGTAGTCGATGCCCCTGCCAATGAAGAAGACATCCTTTGCGCCGATGTAACGGTTGGCGAATCTCTGGATCTTGTTCTTATTATTTAAGAGAAGCTCGATCTGATCGGGGAGGCAGCGCAGATCGCCCAAAAGTGACACGAATGTCATATCGTCGATCTCGCCCCGCACTCTGCCAAACTTGATGGCAAGCAGATAGAGCGCGATCAACTGCGCCGTGTATGCCTTGGTCGTCGCCACCGCGATCTCCGGTCCCGCCCATGTGTACATCACATTGTCCGCCTCTCTGGCGATCGAACTTCCCACGACGTTGACGATGCCGAGGACCTTGAACCCTCTCGCCTTCGATTCCCGCAGCGCCGCCAGCGTATCCGCCGTCTCACCGGACTGACTGATCACCACCACCATGGCGCCTTCCTCCAAAATGGGATCGCGATAGCGGAACTCGGAAGCCAGATCCACCTCCACGGGGATCCGGGCAAGACCCTCGATCACATACTTTCCCGTGACGCCCGCATGGTACGCCGAACCGCACGCCACGATATGAATCTTTTTCACCGCCCGCATCGCTTCGTCGTCCATACCGAGTTCTTCGATCACGATATCATTGTCCTTGATGCGGGGCAAAAGCGTGTCAGTCACAGTCTTTGGCTGCTCGTACATCTCCTTTAACATGAAATGCTCGTAGCCCGCTTTCTCCGCCGCGCTCGCATCCCACTCGATGGTGACGGGGTCTTTTTGTATCTCCTCCTCGTCCACCGTATAAAAGTGCATATGATCCGCGCGCAGGCGCACGACTTCCTGATTGTCCACATAGTAGACTTTTCGGGTGTATTTTAAAATCGCAGGCACATCCGAGGCGATAAAGCATCCCTCCTCATTCTGTCCCACGATCAGGGGCGAATCCTTTCTGGCCGCAAAGATCTGATCGGGGCAGTCCGCAAAGAGGATCCCCAGCGCGTAGGAACCTTCTACCCGGTGGAGCACCTTGGTCACAGCCTCCAGCGGATTTCCTTTATAATAGTAGTCCAAAAGATGCGCCAGAACCTCCGTGTCCGTCTCCGACACAAAATGATAACCGCGCTCAGTCAGCATCTTGCGAAGCTGTAAGTAATTTTCGATGATACCGTTATGTACCACCGCGATCGTCTCCGCCTCGTTAAAATGCGGGTGCGCATTCGTATCGCTTGGCGCGCCGTGGGTCGCCCAGCGCGTGTGGCCGACGCCGCAGAAACCCGGCATATTCTCGCCGCCGTGCGTCATATTCTCCAAAACTTTCAGCCTGCCCACCGATTTCGTGATATTGATCTTTTCTTTGCCGTCATAGACCGCCATGCCCGCCGAGTCGTATCCGCGGTACTCCAATTTCGCCAGACCGTCCAGAATGATGGGCGCCGCCTGCTTCGTTCCGATATATCCTACGATTCCGCACATAGACTAATAATCCCTCCTGCTTTAATTATTCCAGTATTCTTTATTCGATGACATCGCCACCGCCAGCCGCTTCGGCAGTAAACGGTAATGTTTTCCACAAAGATACCCTGCGTATTTGAACGCGCTCTGTATAATAACATGTGGTATTTTATTTTTCATCCCGTTTTGCCGCAAGTGTGCGATCAGCCCTTTCACCATGCGGATCCCCTCCGACTCGGAAGGGTACTTTGCAAACACTTCCGGGTGGTCCGCCTGCGAGACGCCCAGATCAAAATTGCGGTGAAACTGCTGCCTGTGGGTATAGTTATGCGAATGATACACGCAGGCATCCGCCGCATAGGCGATCCGGCACCCTGCCTCCACCGCTTTCGCGGCATAGAGCATATCTTCGTTAAAGATCGTGTGGTTCACAAAGCCGCCCAGCCTGTCAAATGTCTCCCTGTCATAAGCCGCGCAGACGTTCGAGCAGAAAAAGGTCTTGATCCCCAGCCTGGGAAGATCCTCACTGCTCTTGACACAGGACTCAGGCGGATAGTTGAATTGTCTGGTATACCGCTCGATCTCGCCGCTGTCTTTCGTCGGAAGCTGTCTGGCATAAGATACGGCGGCGTCTTCCTGCCGCAGCCGGGTGAGAAGACGCTCCACCAGATACTCGTCCGCCGGGACCGCATCCTGCGTCATCATCAAAAAAACCGCTGCCTCCGAAAGCCTCACGCCCTGATTTCTGGTGCGCCCGTGGTCAAACTCCCGCTTGGAAAGGTGCTTTACTGTTATATTATGAGCCTGCCTCTCCAGTGTAGTACCGTAGAGCAGTCTGTCCAGATATTTCTGCTCCGTGTTCATCAGAATGATCTGATTCACGGGAACCGTCTGCGCCCGCAGTCTCTCCATCAACATCAAAAAACCGCTGTCCGGCTTGTAGACGGGAATGATCACATCTACACTATCCACGTATCCGCCCTCCGTCCATGAAAACAGAAGGGGCCTGTCAGACAAGCCCCTTTCCGCTTATTTCAGATAACCGTTCGTATCCTGATAAATCTTTTCGCTGCATTCCTTTACGGTCGAGGAGGGTTCGTAATTATCCGTATCAAACAGGAACTTGTGCAGCCACCTGACATTGTCCTCCAGACTCGTAGGCACCACGCAGGAACCCTTGGAGCCAATCGTGCCGGTCTTGCGGTACTGCTCCTGCGGGAAGCCCTCCGTCTCCTTGATATAATAGGATCCGACGTCGCTCAACATATCCACGATCTCCGACAGATCAAGGGATGTGTACACCTCGTCAAACACCGAGTTCGCCGTCTCCGTCAGTTTCGGGATCGAGGCTTTCTTCGCCTGATCCGCTACCGCCATGAGCACTTCTCTCTGCCGCTCGGCACGCTTGAAATCATCGCCTGCCGTATAGCGGATCCGGCAGTAGCCCGTAGCCTGTAAACCGTCCAAAAGCTGATATCCTGTGTTCGCCACCGGCGTGTAACTCCGTTTCAGGTTCTCGGCGATACAGAGCTGATAGTTGTTCAGATGGCTGATCTCCGCATCGTCCACATCGATATAGACGCCGCCCACCGCATCGATGGCGTCTGTCAAGCCCGCAAAGCCTACCGTGACGAAATCCGTGATGTTCATGTCCAGATTCATGTTCAGCATATTGATCGCCTGTTCGGGACCGCCCTTTGCATACGCCGCGTTACATTTATTGTAGGAATCGTTGCTCAAGTTCAGGTAGGTGTCGCGGTATACGGAAACCAGCTTACACTCTCCGGTATCCTGATTGATGGAAGCGATCATGATCGTATCGCTTCTGGTGTTTTTCGTCAGGGCTCCCGTAGTGGAATCCACGCCGAAGAGAGCGATGTTCCGATAGCCTTTCATCGTAGTCTCCTGCGCTTCCTGCACGGTCTCGTTGATGATGATATCCTTTTCTTTCAACTCTACCCTGCCGCTGCCCGTCCCTGCAAGAACGGCGTACAGCACCACCACAGCCAGCAGTAAAATGATGATTTCTACAATAAAGAGGATAATTCTCCTGCGCTGTTTTTTTGCCTGCGCTCTCTTTCCTGAATTTTTAGGTCTCTTTGCCATATCCCGTACTCCTTAAATACAATCTACACTCAACGTACATTTCCCATTTTGTCATATTCTGTCCAAAAAAGCAAGTTTTTGTGTCAGCTCTTATAAGATTATACTACATCTTGATATATTTGCAACCTTAATTCCCGATTCTTCCGTAAGTCTTTTGGATTTCTTAAGATTTTAGTATCTCTTTTAATAGGCGTTTTTATTGATAAAACCTTTGAAAATCGTCAAAAACATGATCTTCACGTCAAACGACATCGTCCAATTCTCAATATAGAAGATATCATACTCGATCCGCCTTTTGATGGAAGTATCGCCGCGATAGCCGTTGATCTGCGCCCAGCCCGTCAGTCCCGGCCTGACCTGATGTTTCACCATGTAGCGGGGGATCTCCTCCTTAAACTGCTCCACGAACTGCGGGCGCTCCGGACGCGGTCCTACCACGCTCATATCGCCTTTTAAGATGTTAAAGAGCTGGGGCAGCTCGTCGATGCTTGTCTTTCTTAAGAATTTTCCCACTTTCGTGACGCGGGGATCGTCTTTCGTCGTCCAGCCCTGCTGTTCCGCGGCGGGCATCTGCACTTTCATGGTGCGGAATTTATACATGCGGAACGGCTTATTGTGCAGCCCGATCCGCTCCTGCTTAAAGATGACCGGTCCTCTGGAAGTAAAACCTACGGCGATGGCGGCAAGCAGCATGACCGGAGAGGCAACGACCAGCCCCACCAACGACACCACGATATCCACCAGGCGTTTCAGCCACCAGTTTAGGGTGTTGGTCAGCGGTACATAGCGGATGTTGATCACCGGCAGCCCCATCAGATCCTCCGTGTAAGGGCGGCTCGGAAACAGACTGTTGTAATCCGGAATGAACTTCGTGTGCACGCCGGATTTTTCGCAGTAATCCACGATGTGTTCCAGATTATCGTAATCTTTCAGGGAAAGTGTGATCGCTATTTCGTCTAATTTATTTTCCGGGAGAATATATGCCAGATTCGGGATGGTCCCCACCACTTTGACGCCCTTGTAGGTCGTGCCTGCCGGTACGCTGTCGTCCAGAATGCCGCGCACCACATAGCCCCACTGGGGATTGGCGTTGATGCGGTTGATATACTCCTCCGCCGCGCGGGAGTAGCCCACGAGCAGGATGTATTTCAGATTGTAGCCTTTTTCCCGAAAATACTGCAAGATCACGCGGATCAGGGAACGGCCCAGCGTGGTCAGGACAATATTGATGACAAAAAACATCGCCATCATGGTACGGGAGAAATGGATCTGCGCCACCAGATACCAGCCCGCCATCATCAGCACCATACCCACGGCATTTGCCTGGAAGATATTCAGGATCTCGTAGCGGTGGACGGTCGCCCGCTTGGGCGTATAGAGGTTAAAGGCATAATATAAGATGAGATAGCCCGGGACGATAAAGTAGAGCATCCCGAAATAAGTCTGCATGGAAAGAGCACCGACGTTTGGGTCGATGTCCGAAAAGGGGCTGGCGAATTTCAGATACCATGCCAGCATATAGGAAGCCGCCACGATCACGGCATCCAGCACGACGTGCAGTCTGTTAAAATATTTCTGGTTGTCTTTGATCATAGTTATGCTCTTCGCAGCCGCTTGTTTTTCTTAACGGCTATTATATTTTACACGATTCTGCGCAAAAATACAACTGTGCAGTTCCCTGCAGAGTTTATCGCAGTCATAATCGATCTCTCCGGCAAAATATACCTGATACAGCGCTTCCTCCTGCTCCCTGCCGATCTCTGTGCGGCAATGCTCCCGCATCCATGCGATCTGCTCCTGCAGGGTGCGCAGCTTTAAGAAATTCCTGTCGCGCTTTGCCGCTTTTCTTTGCAGCCGCCCGTATTCCAGTTTCACGCGCTCCCTGCCGGACAGCCGCCTCTCCTTTTCCTTTCTGACGATCCGGACCACCGCAAAGCCAATGACCGCTATAGTCAATACAGCAAAGACCACATAACTCAGGACGCCCAGCGCATTCTCCAGATAACCGCCGAGCAGATCTCCGCCCTGCGCGAAGTCCGCCGCCCCGTCTTCGTCCTGTATAAACGCCTCCCAGAAAGAAGTCCTCTCCTCCTCGGTCGAAGACGGCGTGGGATCCGCCACGATCCATCCTCTCTCCCTGTCATAGAACTCCACCCACGCGTGGGCGTTCGCCTCCGGGATCTCCACCTGCACCAGCGCTGTCTCCCCAAGCGGAGAAAAGCCCTGATAATACGCATGGTAATCGGCTCCTTCCACCAGTTCGCCGCTCGTGACGACCGCCGCATAGGAAAACGCATACCCCTCCACATAGCGCGCGGGGATTCCCATCTGCCGAAAGAGCATCGTCGCCGCCGAGGCGAAATGCGCGCAGTACCCTCTTTTGCTCTCCAGCAGAAAGTGCGTAATATAATCGGGATCGCCGAAATAATATCCCGGTCTTAAGGTATACCTGTAATTTTCGTCAAAATACGTTACGATCTGCTGGGCGATCTCCTCCTCCGTGCCGCCAAAACCTGCTTCCTTACATACTCTGTCTACTGCATCCGCGCAGCTTTCCGGCACGTCCAGATACCGCTCGTACGGCGCGCTTTCAGACAACAGCGCAGACGCCCCGTTGTCGGGATAATAAGGATAGATCATGGCGCCGTCCTTTTCTTCTATATGGTAATGATCCGTATAATAAGGGCGGTACTCAAACATGTCCTCCGCTCCTGCCTTTTCCACCTCCATGATCCCAAAGCCCTGTGCCGCCTCGCCGCCCGGCTCTTCGAACTGACGTTCTCTGCTGTTGAGAGACAGCTCCATATCGCCGTCTTCCGGCCATTGCCCCATCGCTTCCGTCCACGAAGTCCCGATGTAGTCAAGCCCCGTAAACGCTTTCAGGTAGACCGGCTCAAAGCTGTATGGCGTGTACCTGACGGTCAGGGCGGTATCATAGCTTGGCGTCACGGCGGAGCCTTTGCTCAGTTTCCCGCCGCTGACGCCCGATCCCGCTGTGCCCTGCGGCAGAAAAGCCTGCATGCCGTACTGCGCAAACTGCGCCATCCCCTGCCCGGACGCTTCCTTTGCCTGACTCTTCGGCACCGCGCTGTGATAACGCTGCTCCGGTATGAGAAAGGTCGTCGTTCTCACCAGCAATATGACGACTGCCGCCGTGACGGGCAGCAGATACCGCATCTGCCGCGAGACCCGCCCCCTTCCGTAAGACAAAAGCATCACCGACGCATAGCCGATGAGCAGCAGGATCAGGTACAAAAGCGGCGGCGTGCGGTCAAAATACATGGGAATGACATAGGGCGTCAGCGTCAAAACGAGAACGCCAAGCGGCGTACTCTTATGATGCAATTGGATATTGAGCAAAATGACCCCGACCATCCCCAAGAAGATGGCAAAGACCGTTACCGCCAGATAGCCGTCCTCGATGATCAGCGAGTATTCCACACCGTTCTCCACGGCAAAATACTGTCTTGCCACATCGAAGATCCGATTGAGGATATAATAATATCCGTTATTGATCCTCCAATAATTCGTAACGGCGACCGCTAAATACAGGAAGAACAGGAGCAGCACCGTCAGGTTGATGAGCCATTTCTTCCCCGTCTCATACACCGCACTCAGCACAAAGGCAAGCGCAAAGACCGTAAGCATGCAGAATCCCGCATGAAAGTCTATCTCGAAAGCCGCCAAAAAGCCGCCGACCGCTCCGTAAACGAGGGCAAACAGGATCAGCGCCTTGGCAGCCGCCGTAATCAGGTCATACTTCCCCTCATCCGGCGCTTTGACCAGGGAAACAGCCGCTGTATTTTCTTTTTTTCTACGAAATAACGTATGCACCCTGATACGCCCCCGTCTTTACCAACACATACCGCTCTGCGGGATGCTCGATTGCCATCTGTTCCTCGATGAAAGAGAAAGCGCGGATCCCGCTCGTGCTCAGAATCTCTCCCAGCGCGTTCTCCAGTTCCCCCGTTTCCATGATCAAGTAACTGCAAAGTCCGCCCTCCGCGTCCTGCCGAAACAACCTGATCGGATATCCTTTGGAAAGCAGCGCCCTGCACAGCCTGTACACGGACTCCATCAGCGCGTCATTTTCGTCCCTCTCGCTTCCCAGAGGCAGCAGCACGTTGATCCTTTCCTTTCCTGCCGCAAGGCGCTCCCGCACCATCGTCTTCCCCTGTTTTGCCGACAGTTTCCAGTGGATGCTCTTTAATTCGTCCCCAGCGGCATACTCCCGGATCTCATAGTCGGGATCATACTCCGTCCCCCGCCTCCTGCTCATGTCTTCTTCGGGAAAGCCTTCAATACACGCATAGAGTTCTTCGGCGTCCTCCCCGTCCGAAAAGACATGCCATGCCAACACTTCCGCACTTCCCGCCTCCCGACAGGTCAGACAGAACAGGTGCAGCGGATCATATATCTGACAGGTCTCCACACTGACCTTAAGCCGCCCCGCATAGCGGCTGTTTAGCAGAAACGAAAGCGTTCCGCCTTCGCGGGGCGCAGCCCACAGTTTCTCCTTTTTTTCTTCCATATCCCCCGTAAAAAGATTTCCGTACCGATAGGTCGCGTCGATCGAAAACCCGACAAAACGCCGGAGATTCAAAAAACGGATATCGCATGGAATATCCGTTTTCTTCCCTACCCGATGATAAGGCAGCACGACCGTTACCTGTATGCTGTCCCGCGCCGACATCATAACTGCCGCAGATATTATAACGCCTGTTATTAAAAGAAGCATCATTAAAAAGAGCAGATAACTCCTGAAAAAATTCCACAGCCACAAGATCACGGCAAATACCGCGACCAATCTGACGCTTCCCTTTGCACTCAGCCGCAGCTTTTTCTCCATCAGACCGCATGTATCCTTTCCGTGATCCGCAAGATCACCTCCGACACGTCCAGACCCTCCGCCTTTGCGCGGGCATTCAGCCTGATCCGATGCTTCCACACATCATCGATCACGCCGAGAATGTCTTCCGGGATCACATAATCTCCGCCCCGCATCATCGCCATCGCTCTCGCCATCTTAAGCAGCGCTATGCTGCCGCGCGGACTGGCGCCAAGCGCAATGTTCGGATCTCTTCTGCTCTCCTCCGCAAGGTCAATGATATATTCGTAAATCCTCTCGTCCACATGCAGCGCTTCCGTCTGCGCGCGCAGCTCGATCAGACGCTCTTTCGTGATCACGCTCCCGACCTGCTTAAGCCCCTGTCCCACGCTGCCTTTGAGAATATCTATGGCGGCGGCGTGTGAGGGATAGCCCATGCTCAGACATACCATGAAGCGGTCAAGCTGCGATTCGGGCAAAAGCTGTGTGCCGGACGAGCCGAAAGGATTCTCCGTCGCTATGACCGTAAACGGACATGGCAGCGGATAGGTTACGCCGTCCACGGTGACTTTTGCCTCCTCCATCACTTCCAGCAGCGCGGACTGCGTTTTTGAGGAAGTGCGGTTCAATTCGTCCGCCAGAAAAAGATTGCAGAATACCGCGCCTTTCTTATATTCGAACGTGCCCTCCCGGCTGTTATACATGGTAAAGCCCACGATATCGCTCGGAAGCACATCGGGCGTAAACTGCATCCTTTTACAGGAAAGTTCCATCGCTTTCCCCAGAGCCATCGCCAGAGTCGTCTTGCCGACGCCCGGGATATCCTCAAGCAGCACATGCCCGCCCGCAAGAATGGCAGCCAGCGCCTTGCGGATCACGCCGTCTTTCCCTTTCACGACCTTATTCACCTCGAAGACGATCTGTTCCAGTTCCTGATTCATACGCTCCTCTCATTCCGCCGCAAAACCGGCCTACAGGCGGACTCTGTACCAAAGATTGCGCCACAGCTCCCACTGGATCCTGCCATAGGCGGGAAGATGCCGGAACGAAAAGCGCACCCGCTTCCTTCTGCCTTTCGCGGAAAAGCTGAGACGCAGCCCCTCCGCCGTTCCCTGAAACCAGCTCTTTCCAAGCCCTTTTTTCAGGAAAAAGAGCATCTTGATCAAAAAGCCCGCCAGCAGAAAGGGAAGATTCAGCAGAATCTGCAAAGGCGGCATATTTTTGACGATAAGATACACGCTGTTTTGGGCGGAAAGCCGTACCTTAAACGCATTGTGACGGGAACCCGAAACGCCGCTCCCCGCGTGGCGCACCACCGCCCCCGGCGCATAAACATTCCGATAGCCGTATATTTTTGCACGGTATCCGAGATCCACGTCCTCCAGATACGCAAAGTGCGCCTCATCCAGCAGCCCGATCTCGCGGAGGACGCTCCTGCGGTAAATGCAGGCTCCCCCGCAGGCGGAAAAGATCTCCCTCGCCGCATCATACCGTTCTCTCGGTTTGTCTTTTCCCGCGGCAAAAGCCCAGCCCAGCGCGCAGTAATAATCCCCCGCGTCGTCGATCAGCTTCGGACGGTACAGATTCACCATCTTCGCCGCCCCGGAAAAGACTTTTTCGTCCCCGTCGAGCGCCGCTTCCAGCGCGCGCACGAAGCCCGGCTCCGCCACCGTGTCGTTGTTTAATAAAATAACATATGTTGTGTTATCCTTTTCACTCTCACGGATCCCGCGGTTTACCGCCGCGCAGAAGCCGTAGTTCTTCGGAAGCGCAATCACGCGGACGTCCGGAAATTTTTCCCGCACAAGTTCCCTGCTCCCGTCCGCAGAACCGTTGTCCACCACGAGCACTTCCGCAGGCTCGTCCGCCAGCGAGGTCAGACAGTTTTCAATATATTTGATACCGTTGTAATTTGGTATGATAATTGTCGAGCGGATTTTGCCGTCTCTCTTTGTTTCATGCGGCATTCCATTTCCTCATTTCTAAACATTCTATAATCTGTCGCTTGCGAAACGCTTCAAAACACTATCATAATTGTGCAAATAGGATAACCATAAGCAGACCCTTGCAGGACGTCAGCACTTAGCGAGGTTCAGAGTTGCATCGCAACTCTCGAGCTTAGTACTGCTACGTCCGGAATGGAGCGAAAGCGCGTCTGCGTTGGTTATGCGATTTGTACAATTTCGACAATTAAAACTGCGTTTCGCAATCCTGCATAGAAACTGTAATCCCGGGGTCCCACACAACCAGATACCCCGCTCCACGCACCGCCTCTCCCAAAGCCATGCTCAATTTCCGATAGCCCGCCTCATCACAGTGCAGCCCCGCCACATCCGCCAGAACGATCTCCCGCTTTTCGCGTCCTTCTTTGATCTGAACGCATTTCTCCCGATAGGGAAGTCCTGTGATTTCATAAAATAACGGTCGTAATTCTTCCCGCAGCCGCATACAGCGGATATCCGCAGCCGCACAGTCCTGCCGCAGTGATGCAAGATGCGTGCTCCCGCCCGTAAAGCGTGCCGGCAGTCCCTCGTACAGGCAGCGTCCCGCCTCGTCATAACCGCCCGCCGCAATGCGGCTTTTTCCGTTCAAAATCCGTCCGCCGACCATCCCGGCGTCCCGCCTTTCCGTCAGCAGATCCGATTCATAGGCAATGCGGTAAAAACCCAGATGGAGACTGTGCTCCACCCGTACGCGGAACCCCCTCCCGGCGCAGAAATCCTCAAGCGCACGCCGCCCCGCCTCATAGGCGTAGGTCTTGCTCCCCGTATTTAATGCAGTGGACTCCCTGTGGGAGCGCCAGTGATAGAGAACGTGCGGAATATGGCGGATGCGCGCCGTCTCCGGAAGAAGGGCGTCCTCCGGCCAAAGGCTGTCCACCACCCGCAGCACCAGATCGTAGTCCTGCGCGCCGTCGTAGTCTTTCCGCAGTTTCAGGCGTTTCATCAGCTCCGCTTCCACCGCCATAAAGTGGCAGATATAGTTATTTGACAAAATTAAATCCAGATTAAATTCTTTCTTTTTGTTGGGAAATACAAAGGTCTGCATCCCCTCGTCGAACTTATCTTCATCGGAATACAGAAGTGCAGGCGGACATCCTTTCCGCCTGCCTTGGTGTACCGAAAGCGCCATCTCATATAACGCATCAGGTGTTATGAAATCATCATGATCCAGGAGCGCAATGTAATCCCCCGACGCCGCCTCGATCCCGGCGTTGGTATTCTCCGCGATCCCCCGGTTTTCGGAAAGCCTGTGGTAACGGATGCGCATATCTCCGGTGTCGTGAATGATCTGCCGCACCGTGCGCTCCACGGCGCCGCCCACACTCGCATCCGCAATGACCAGCTCCCAGTTCTCATAGCTCTGCGCCTGCACGGAGGCGATCATCTCCCGCAGATAAGCCTCTTTCGTCTCGTAGGCAGGCGTCACGATGCTGAACCGATACGGGTATTCCGCCGTCTCGCGCCTCTGTGCGGCAAGCGTCTCCGCGTCGGGGGAAACATAGCGGTAGTCCGCCTTTTTCTCCTCCTGCGCGCGCTCCGCCGCCGCATAGAAAGTGCCCGCCAAACCGTTCTTTTTCAGATAGTTTGCTGTTTTTCTAAGATTGTCGATCCTCAGTATCCGCATCAGATATTCTTCTTCACTTCCTCGGTCAATCGGTCGAGTTTCGCCTGTGCATCCTCAAGGCTCGTGCCTTTCACGCCCATGTAGAACTTGATCTTCGGCTCCGTGCCGGAAGGTCTCGCGCAGCACCAGGAGTCGTTCGTCAGATCAAAGTAGAGCACGTTCGACTTCGGCAGACCTGTCTCGCCCTCCGCGCCGGTCTCCAGATTCAGGGTCTTTCCGGTATCGTAATCCCTGAACTCTTTCACGGTAAGCTCGCCAAAGCTCTTCGGCGGGTTCTTCCGCAGTTTCGCCATCAGCTCCTCAATCTCTTTCGCACCGTCGATCCCTTTCATGGTGATGGAATATTGGCTCTCTTTATAGTAGCCGTACTTTTCATAGAGATTGATCATCTGATCCCAGACGGTCCTGCCGTTCTTCTTGCACCATGCCGCCATCTCGCACAGACACATCACGGCAACGACAGCGTCCTTATCCCTCGCATGGGTGCCCGCGAGACACCCGTAACTCTCCTCCAGACCGAACACATAGTTGTTGGAGCCGCTCTGCTCAAAGAACTTGATCTGCTCGCCGATGAATTTAAAGCCTGTCAGCACTTCGATAAACCTTACCTTGTAGTCCTCCGCGATCGCCCGCGCCATGTTCGTGGTCACGATCGTGGTGACAAGCGCCGGATTCTCAGGCATCATACCCTCTGCCGTTCTCTCGCGCAGGATGTACTCCGCAATCAGCATACCGGACATATTGCCCGTAAAAGGCACATACTCGCCGGACTTTGTATCCAGCGCATAGATACCGAGTCTGTCCGCATCGGGGTCTGTCGCCAGCACGATATCCGCGTTTTTCTCTTTCGCCAGTTTCAGAGCCAGCGTGAACGCCTTGGGATCCTCGGGATTCGGATACTCCAGTGTCGTAAAATCGGGATCCGGCATCTCCTGCTCAGGCACGACATACACGTTCTTGAAGCCGAGTTCCGAAAGGATGCGTCTTACCGGCACATTGCCCGTCCCGTTGAACGGCGAGTAGACGATCTTCATCTCCTCCGCCATCTCCCTGATCACATCGGGATGGATGATCTGCTTTTTCAGCTCCGCCATGTACTTGTCGTCGATTTCTTTGCCGATGACTTCATAGAGACCCGCTTTCTTTGCCTCCTCCTTGTCCATCGTCTTTACCGTATGATAATCGGTCACATTGTTGACCTCTGTGATGATCTCCTGATCCTTGGGAGCCGTCACCTGCGCGCCGTCCTCCCAATAGCACTTGTAGCCGTTATACTCCGGCGGATTGTGGCTTGCCGTGATCACGATGCCGGAGATGCAGCCCAATTCTCTGAGGGCAAAGGACAGTTCCGGCGTAGGGCGGAGCGCATCGAACACATAGGCTTTGATGCCGTTCGCCGCAAGGCATAACGCCGCCTCATCCGCAAACTCGGGGGACATCCTTCTGGAATCGTAGGCGATCGCCACGCCTTTCTTCTCGCCGCCCTGTTCCTTTATGTAATTCGCCAGACCCTGCGTCGCTTTGCGCACCGTGTAGATGTTCATGCGGTTCGTGCCCGCGCCGATCACGCCGCGCAGACCGCCCGTACCGAACGCCAGCTCCTTGTAAAAACGGTCCTCGATCTCTTTTTCGTCATTGCGGATCGCCAGAAGCTCCTGCTTTGTCGCATCGTCGAAGTAGGAATCCTCCAGCCAAAACTCAAACTGCTCTTTGTAGCCCATTGCGTATACCCTCCTTTATTTTAATAACATATGCTATTTATTCTTTGATCTTATCTATCTCTACCAAATTCACGCCCAGACTGCTGAGCAGCACTTTCAGAGAAATATAGTCTTCTTTCAAACTTTCGTATGTTTTTACTGCATTTTCTTCTCTTGCGACAAACATATGCCGCTGGATATTCTTAAAATCTTCAATTGCTTTCTGGATAATCTCACCATTATTCATTTCTTCCATTCCTCCCATCTTCATCACCCCTTTTTTCGCCGGATCGCCATATGTTCCCACGCATTCATTATAGCGGATTTCTTTAACTGTGTAAAGCCGACTTTAGCACTGTGCATATGAGATAATACTTCCGCCTGACCATCATTGCCTCATCATTCATTGCCTGTTTTCAGCGCAAAATCACTCCGATCGAGTGAAAAGTTCGGATTGTAATACGGATCCCCTTTCTCAAGCAGCTCTTTCCACCGCTCCCGGAAAAACGCAGACTCTTTCTCGTAACGTTCCGCATTCTCCCCGCTGCCGTCCGATCCTCTTGAGACCGACTCGTAGTGGTAAAGTTCGGCAAAAGGCGTGAACACATTCACATAGCCTGCTTTCCACGCGCGGACGCAGAGATCCACATCGTTTAAGGAGACCGCCAGCTTCTCCTCCAGACCGCCCAGCTTCATATACAACGCCTTTTTCATCATCAGACAGGCGCCCGTCACCGCCATCACGTTCTGCGCGTAACAGAGCTTTCCCATGTAACCCAGATTCTGGCTTGCCACGCGGTAGTGGCTGTGTCCCGCCGTCCTGTGCGCGCCAAGTCCCAGCACGACGCCCGCATGCTGGATCGTCCTGTCTTCATAGTAAAGCTTCGCGCCCACGGCGCCTACATCCTTTCGCTGCGCATACATCAAAAGTTCCTCGATCCAGTCCGGCGTGATGACCTGCGTATCGTTGTTTAAGAGGAGCACATACTCCCCCGAAGCCTGCCGGACGCCCAGATTGTTGATCCTTGAATAATTGAACTCGCCCTTGTAGGTGATGACGCGGACCGCCGGATTCTCCTGTATTTTCTTGTAATAGGCAAAAACCTCCTCCGTCGCGCTGTTGTTCTCCACCACGATGATCTCGATATTGTCGTAAGTGCTGCGCTCCAGGATGGAAGTGATGCAGCGGCTCAAGTCCTCCAGATGGTCACGGTTCGGGATCACGATGGACACTTTGGGATTCCCCAGGACCTCGTACTTGATCTGAAAAATAGTCTCAAAAGCTTTCGTGGAAGAAATGGAAAAGTTTTTGAAGCCCTGCGCGGTCAGATGCGCCGCCACAGCTCCTTTCGCCGCCTCAATGGCATAACTCTTCGCCTGAATATCGGAAGCCACGCTGCCCGCGTGGGATCTCCAGTAATAGAGAAGTTTCGGCACATGCACCACGCACTTTGCCCGCGCGGTGAGGCGCAGGATCATATCATGGTCCTGGCTGCCGTCAAACTGAGAACGGAACAGCTCGGTCCCGTCCAAAAGCCGTCTCGCAAAAGCGCTGAAATGACAGATGTAATTGTTTGCACGCAGATTATCCGGCGCGTAATCCGGCTTAAAATGCAGCGTGATCATATCGTCGATGGTGCCGTTTCCCTTGAAAGTAGCCTCGTCGCAGTAAATGTAGTCCGCCCCCTGCTCGCAGATCACTTTCGCATACTCGTATAAGACGCTTGGATGAAGCACGTCGTCGTGATCAAACAGCGCGATATAATTTCCCGAAGACATCGCCAGACAGGCGTTGGTATTGCCGGATATCCCCTCATTTTTCGGCAGTTTCTTATAAAGGATGCGGCAGTAAAGGCTGCTTCTGGGACGCAGGTACAACTTGTCGTGCTCCATGTATTCCTTACAGACCTGTTCCACATAAGCGTGCTCCTCATCGGAACCGTCCGCCAGACAAAGCTCCCAGTTTTCGTAGGTCTGATCCGTCACGGACTCGATCGCCTGACGCAGAAAATCCTCCGGCGTATTGTAGAGAGGCATGAGGATACTGAACTTTACTTCTTTGTCAAACTTCGTAAGCCGCTGTCTCGCCGCTTCCTCCAGATTCGGAAAACTGGCTGTCCCGTGCTGTACCTTTGCCTTTTTCTCAATGGCTTTGGCATTTAATTTTCTAAGGATGCCTTTCAGGCTTCCGTAATAGCCCAGGCGCTCTTTCGTGCGCTGCATCTTGTGCAGGAGCATGCGCAGGGGCTTTGAAAGCTTCCAGAGAAAGCTCCCTTTGATCCTGCTAAGTTTCGAGACCGCCTCCGCCTCGTTTTTTTCCGCCGCCGCAAGTTTCTCCGAGAGCGTTCTTCCCCGCTCCTGCTCCCGTCTGTAGGCGTTCTTGTAATAGCGCAGCGCCTCTGTCTCCGTCATATCTTTTCGTTCCATAGTAATCTCCATTCCTTGTTCAGACAGTGATCCGGCTCTCCGACCACGCGATATAAGTTCCGGGCATCTGTTCCTCCCCCGGCGACTCGTTTGTCGCAAGCATCCCGATCCTGTAGACGCCCGGCTGCACTTCCTCCCTGCGCAGGCGCAGGACAAAGCCCGCAAGACCCACATGTTTCTCCGCAGGCAGAATCTCCTCCACATCGGTCCGGCGCCAGTCGGCGGGACGCGCAAGATATCCCGCGCCGTCCGCCCGCTGTAACACGATCTCCCGCCCAAAAGCCGCATTGTCCGCTCCCGGCAGATAGCTCCAACCCATGATCCAGAGGATATCCGGTTCCTCCCTGTGGATCTTGTGCTGCGGCTCCGCCCTGTCCACCGTCAGCCTAAGACTCCCGCGCGCCGCCTTTTTCAACTGCTTGCGAAACGGCGACTTCGGCAGGAACCGCGCTTCCTGTGTGCAAAGCCTGTCTTCATGCGGAAATTTAAAATTACACGCGTAATGCGACGCATTATCGATCAATTCTTTATGGTAGAACGGATCCTTTCCCGGCAGTTTCGGATGTCTGTCATAAAGCGCCTCTTTCTCTGCAAGCAGCCGCTCCCACTTGCCCTCGTCCTCTTCGTCCAAGCCCCTGCTCAACGATTCATGGTGATAGAGAATCACGTCGTTTCTCTGGACATTTAAGTACCCCGCCTCCAAAAGCTTGAAGCAGAGATCCACATCGTTGTATGCCACCGGCAGCCCCTCGTCCAGACCGCCCACTTCTTCATATTTCTTCCGCGATACCATCAGGCAGGCGCCCGTCACCGCCGCCACGTTATAGGTAACACGGTTTCTCCCGTGATAATAGTCCTCCTCATCGGGAAATGTAATCAGCTTGTGGGACGGTCCGATCTCCAGATTCGTCACACCCGCGTGCTGGATCTTTT
This sequence comes from bacterium, assembly GCA_023666335.1. Classification (GTDB taxonomy): domain Bacteria; phylum Bacillota; class Clostridia; order Lachnospirales; family Lachnospiraceae; genus UBA3282. Next base: position 28,371 of record JAMPCE010000012.1, on the reverse strand, counting down.
CCGTGTCCGCATACCAGAGTTTTGCGCCCACCGCGCCCACATGGGGCTGCAATGCCTGTCCCGTCATGCGTTCCAGCCAGCTGCTCTCCAGAATCTCCATATCGTCGTTCATCAAAAGGAGCAGATCGCCTTTCGCGTACTTTGCGCCCAGATTGCACATTTTGGAAAAATGAAAGGGCATCCGCGCATAGACATAAGTAAAACCGTAGGTTTTTTGCAGCGCGCGCATCTTTTCCCGATTCTCGTCCGTGCTGCCGTTATCTACCACGATCCACTCGTAAAAGCGGTAAGCCGTCCGCTCCCGAAAAGATTGCAGACACTTTTCCAGCACTTCCGGGTGGTCTTTTGAGGGAATGATCACCGAGACCACGCGGTGCGGCGCGATTGCCGTATTTTCGCTTCCCGACCTCGTACAGCGCTCCCTGCCGGAAACGGATGTGTCATAGAGCAGATGATAGACATCCGGATCCGCTCCCTGCCTAAGCTCCGCCCGAATCCCCCTGCGCATCAGGGCGTCCTCCTTGACCGGAAGACAGTCTGCGGAGGCGCCTGTCAGATATTTTCCTTCTCCAAGGTCCTTTCGCAGCGCTTCCTGCACCGCAAGAAAAGCCTCTCTGCGGGACGGCGTCTGCGCGATCTTCCGCACCGTATCGCCGGAGGGCTTATAAACGTTGTGATAGAGCACCGCTTTCAAATGCCCGATGGCAAGGCGTCTCCGCCGCATATCGCCTTTTGCAAGCTCCGCGATCTTTTCATCCAGGCGCAGGCAGAGTTCGTAAAAACCCGCCTCGGGATCTTTCATATTCACCATTCGGTAACTCATGACATCGAGCAGAGGCGTCCGAACCGCCAGAAAATGACCGAAATACTGAAAAGCGAGCAGCGTATCGGGAGAATAGTCCGGCTTAAACCACGGTTCCATCCGTCTCGTCAGGTCTTCCCAGTAATAATCCTCGTCCGCGTATGCCAACAGACAGGTCGTATTTCTCGCAAAATAAGCTTTCACCGCCGCAAACGCGGAAAAGGAGATCAGCCCCTCGCCGTAGGTCAGGATCACCACATCCGTCTCCGGCACCGCGATCTCCCGAAATCCCTGTACCGTGATCGCATCGCCGTTTTCAATAACGCCTGTATTTTTATGTTCGCAGGCAACGATCCACTCCTGATAAGGATTTGACTGCCGCCACAGTTCATCCTCATAGCGCAGAACCTGTTCTTTCTTCGCCTCGATCTGCGCAAGTCTCTCATCCGGACCTGACTTTCCCCGGAAACTGCCCGCAAAACGCCGGGCGGGAGACGCCGCTTTGCGCGCCATCCTGTAAAGCGGGCTGTTGCAGATACGGTTCAGATTATCCTGCGCATCCGCCTGACGCCGCTCCGCATCTGCAATGCGTCCCGCCAGCTCCGTATTCCGCTTCCGCTCCTCCTCGTAAGCCGCCTGATACCATGCCGTCCAGTCATAATTGTTTTTCTGTTTATTCATCTTCATCAGCCAAACAATCCCCTTTTCTGCAAATGTTTGATCGTTTCCATTGGCATTTTCGTCACTTCCATGACCATCTCCAGCCGATTTTCTTCCTCACCCGAAAGTCCCCAGAGCGACAGTGTGATATTCGGGTCCTCCGTCGGAAACGCGTAGACATCCTCCCCGATCCGAAAGCCGTTCACCTGCAAATGCTTTCCTTTCAGGGCGACCGCTTCCCCGTTCCATGCGATCCGTTTCAGCCAGACCAGGCAGGGGTTTCCCCCCGGATCGATCCGCAGAGCGCTCCGTCCTCTCCCGATCTTTACGGAAAGCTCCACCAGACCCTCGGCATTTCTCACAAGCTGCTCGCCGTCCTCCTCCGGAAAGAAAGACTGCTCTTCCCGAAATCCGCTTCCCGTGTCCTCATAGATCTGGATCCTGTCACTGCCGGAACGATCTCTTAATCCCTCGCAGATGTCCGAGAGCGGATAGATTTTTTTCCCGATCGCTTCTCTCAACTCCGCCGTGGAAAGCCGTTTCCCCGTCACATATTTTTGGAATTTCATCTCCTGCCTGCGGTACTGTTCCGCCTCCGCCTGCCCGATTCCCAGCTTGTTCATTATTAAATCAAGATTTAATCTATTCCTTTTTTCGTCTTCCAGCAGATAGCAGTAAATTGCGCGGAACGCGATCTCTTTCGTTTCGACCACCCGCTCAAACGTCCATTCACAGTCTATTAAATTCCATGTGTTATCTAATTTATAACACCCGTTATCATCCTGCTCGATCATGATATTTGCGAAGATCATGTCGTAATCTGCGATCTCCTGCTCCTCGCCCGCAGAGATCCGTTTGACATACTCGTCAAAGAGGTTTTGGAACCCCTCCACATCCTGTTTTTCCAATCGCTCGTCGAGGATCTCCTCCAGCGTTTTTCCTTTCAAAAATTTAATCTTAATATAATTTGATCCGTCCGCAGTTTTTTCCAGCTTCGCCTCATTGACTGCCAGGAGACTTCCCCGATAGCGTCCAGCCAGCTTTTCATAAGCCTTAACCGTGTCTTCGATGTGCTTTTCGGCTTCTTTGGATAACGGGTGTTTCTCAATAACGGGTCCAAATCCTGTGCTTCGCTGTACGGTCTTGATCTGAAACGCTTCTTTCCTGTCGTTGGAATACTTCACATATTCTTCCGACAAAGGCGCCCCCAGAAGAAGCAGATAGGAATTGGAGAAAAGAGGGAACTGCCCTTCTCCGATCACGCTGTCAAACACCCGTTTTTCATCAAAGAGCTGCAGCCTGTCCCGATCAAAATTACGCATGTTATCGGATAGTTCCCCCCTCTTCGGAAGCCGTCTGTCGGAATAGAGGGTCGTCATAAACTTGTAATCCGGGTACGGGTAATACATCTGCATCTCCGAAAAGCCGCAGCGCTTCGCGATGGCAAGGAGCGTGTCCCGCGTGAATGTCCTGACCACGCCGCCCTCGGGATAGTCCTCGATCCCCGCAAAATAGACGCCCAGATGATCCTCTCTGCACCCCGCCCAATATTTTAATCCAAATTTATTTTCAATGGCAATGGCGATATGCCCGCCCGGTTTCAGATGCTTTTTGATGATGGTCAGAAAGTCCTCGTAAGGCTTCTCTGAACCAATATAGCCTCTCGCGTACTCAAAGACGCCGATCAGGCAGATGTAGTCATAATCGCAGGGAAGATCCGGTTCCACGTCCTGAAAGTTTCCCACATGGATCGTCACGTTGTCCGCATCCATATGACGGTAGGCATTGATCTGACTGCGCTTTTTGGAAAGTTCCACGCAAGTCACCTCACCCGCCTTTTTCGAGAGCGCCCCCGTGATCGCCCCGCAGCCCGAGCCGACCTCCAGCACTTTCATCGCGCGGTTGATCGGGAGCCACTCCACGATATTTTCCCGCAAGGGGGAGAGATGGTACAGAATCTCCCAGCTTTTTCGCTCCTCGATGATGCGCTGATACTCCACCGCCGCGCAGTCTCTCGCGATCGCCAGAAGTTCGTCTTCGATCTCGCCGTCGCAGTACAGATCCTCGCCCGGATAGTGGGTGAGATCCAGTTTGATTTTGCCGATTGTTTCTATTTGATTTTCTGTCATTTGGTTTTCCTCTAAGGTTTAAAATGTCAAAATATATGTCCGATACTTCTATTGGCAGATTGCGCAAAATATTCTCTCGTGTCATGCTCCGTCCTATGGATTTTCTAACATATTCCGCATCGATTATGAAAACGGACGAAACCGCCCTCTACTCGTCATCCGGACTCGTGTCGGGCTTTTCGGGACATCCGTGTCCCGAAATTTCTGCGCGTTACCGGAATATGTAAGAAAATCTCATATTCCTGCACAATGACGACTTCGAGAATATGTTACGCGATCTGCCCTGTTATATGATATCACAGCACAGCTTGGACGAACAGATATTCCGAAAGAGTCCTTCAAAGTCGATCCTGCCGCATGATATCATAGCACAGCTGAGACGGACAGATAATCTGTAGGAATCTCTCTGAATCAATCCTGCTATATGATACCGCAGCACAGCTTGGGCGGGGTGATATTCCGACGGAGTCCCTCAAAAAGCGTCAGTGCTTGACGAGGTATTTCACGAGTCTAGCACCTGCTACGCTTTTTGCGGAGCGAGAGCGCGACTCCACTGGAATATCACCCCACCTAAGCGTCCGCCATCCATAACACCCGCTATTTTACTGTAATCCTCGAGTTCATATCATAAAACCCCACCGTATCTTTATCGGAGATCACCGTCACGTTCAGCACATCGTACAGCCTGTGATACACGGTAAACTCGTCCTCCTCATATCCGGTAACGCCGAGCGACAGCAGATAATCTCCCCCCTGCAGATTCATCTCCTGCGTAAAAGCGATCTCTTTCGTCTCCCCAGCCTCCACCGCTTCGAGAAACGCCTTTTCAAACATCGTATTCGTGCCCGTAATCTCCGTTCCGCGCACATTTTTAATCGTAAAAGCAAAGATAGGCGCGGCGATCCGCTCCGCCATCTCCACTTTCATGTAAATCGTGAATGTACTTCCTTTCAAAATGGCGGAGGTCTTCGTCCCTTTCTCGTCCGTAATATAGTATTCCGTGATCTGCGCCTTTTTAGAACCGTATTCCAGCAGTTCGGGATTTTCCGCCACACCGCCGCCCTGCGCGCCAAGTTTGCTGCCATCCACGCCTTTCGCCGCCATTTCCCGCAGCGCCTCGTCATCCAAAAGGCGTTCGCCCTCGGACTCAGGCGGCACATACTGCCCGACCAGCACCTGCTTGTAGGTATCGATCATCTGCTTCGGCGCACCCTCCCCCAGCTTAACGCCCTGATTCAAGAGCACCACGCGGTCGCAGTATTTGCTGATGCTGCTTAAGTCATGGCTGACAAAAACGATCGTCTTACCCATCGCCTTAAACTCTTCAAATTTGTGGTAACATTTCGCCTGAAAAAAGACGTCGCCCACGGAGAGCGCCTCGTCCACGATCAGGATCTCCGGATCGATGTTGATGGCTACCGCGAACGCCAGACGCACGAACATTCCGCTGGAATAGGTCTTTGCCGGCTGGTACACATAGTCCCCGATATCCGCAAACGCCAGAATCTCCTCCAGCTTTTCATCGATCTCTTTCTTGGAAAATCCGATCATCGTTCCGTTTAAGTAGATATTCTCGATCCCGTTATATTCCATGTTAAAGCCCGCGCCCAGCTCTAAGAGTGCGGAAATGCGACCGTTTACGCTCACTTCGCCCGACGTCGGTGAAAGAACACCTGTTATTATTTTAAGAATGGTGGATTTCCCCGAACCGTTCGTGCCGATGATGCCCACGCACTCCCCCTGTCGGATGGTCAGATCGACCCCTTTTAAGGCGCGGTGCTCCGCATGGCGCCTGCCCTTACCGAGGTGCAGCGCCTCTTTCAGACGATCCGAGGGCTTGTCGTATAACTTATACACTTTTTCCAGATTTTTGACTTCGATCGCGATATTGTCCATGTTTCATTCTTCCATTTACAGATTACGCAAAATGTTCTCTCGTGTCTGGTTCCGTCATATGGATTTTCTAGCATATTCCATTAAAGCTATGATAGCGGACGAAACCGCCCTCTATTCGCCATCCAGGCTCATATCGGGCTTTTCGTGACATCCATGTCCCGAAATTTCTGTATATTGCAGGAATATTAAGAAAATCTCATATTCCTCCACAAGACCACTACGAGAACATTTTGTGTAATCTGTTATTTTAATTTATATGACACATTCTTCGACACGCTATTCCATACTGTAAATTGCGCAGGTTTCTGTGAGCAATCCTGGCGTGACTGAGCAACTGTCTGAGCGAAGCGAGTTTTGCGAAGGAACAAAGGATTCTCACAAAACCTGCGTTTATCATAGCACATCCGCGAAGTGACTCCGTAACCTCCGAAACACCAGCGTCCCGATACAAAACATACTGATCGTCACGATCCAAAAATAGGTAGAAGAATAAAAATGCTCCCAAAACCACACTTCCTCGAAGATTGCGCTGCGGTAGCCGTTCACCACATAGACCAGAGGATTCAGCTTAAACAGCGTCTTCATATTGTCCGGCAGCATATTGATGTTCCACATAATGGGCGTCACCCACATCCCGATCTGGAGAGCGATGCCGATCATCTGCTGCAAGTCCCGGATAAAGACCACCAGCGCACTCGTCAGATAGCTCAGAGCCAGCACAAAGAAGAACAGGCACAGACTGTAATAGAGCAGCTGCACCGTGTAGATCGTGGGGGTATAGCCGTATGCGACCGCCAAAAGCAAGAGGATTCCCATAAAGAACAGATGAATAAACGTTGCGGCGATCACCTTGATGATCGGCAGGATGCTGATGTTGAACACGACCTTCTTGACCAGATAGCTGTACTCCACCAGCGCCATCGTTCCCTGCGAGATCGCCTCCGAAAAATAGAACCACGGCACCAGACCCGCCGTCAGATACAGGACATAGGGCGGCGTCTCGCCCCCTGCCGCCACAAATTCCACTCTGGCGTCGAACACCTTGTCAAAGACGATCCAGTACATCAGCACCGTGACCACCGGCTGCGCGAGCGCCCACACGATCCCCAGATAGGAGCCTGCGTAGCGCTTCTTAAAATCATTTCTCGCCAGTTTCCAGATCAGGCCTCTGCTCTGAAAAAGTTCCACGGGGATCGTCACGATCCTGTCATAATAGATCGTGAACATGATACAGGTAAATGCGATCAGCACACAGCCGCTGACCTTTTTCATCTGTTCCGTCACCTGATCTGCCAGCGGATTGTGGTGCAGGATGAGCACCGCAGCCAAAAGAATACCAAGCCCCCAGAATATCGCGATCGCTGCGGACTTCGGAATATTTTTTACCTTTGCAGGCTTTTTTGGTTTCTGTTTCGTTTCTGCCATGCCGCTGCCCTTCGCGCCCTAACGGTACTTTTTCGTGAACGCGGAGAGTCCCTCCCATTTTTTGTCCTTATCGGACATCACAAGCTCCATCCCCTCGGGAATCGGCCATTCGATACCGATCTCGGGGTCGCTGTAAAGAATGCCCCCCTCGTCGTTCGGATGATAAAAATCCGTACATTTGTAAGTAAATTCCGCATGATCCGAGAGCACCAGAAATCCGTGTGCAAAGTTCTTCGGAATAAAGAACTGTTTCTTATTTTCCGCAGAAAGCGTCACGCCATACCACTTGCCATAGGTCGCGGAACCTTTCCGCAGATCGACCGCCACGTCAAACACTTCGCCCGCGATCACCCGCACCAGCTTATCCTGCGGATACTGTATCTGAAAATGCAGCCCCCGCAGGACGCCGCCCACGGAAGCGGACTGGTTATCCTGCACAAAGACCTGATCGATCCCCGCCGCCTTATAGTCCTCATAGTGATACGTCTCCATAAAATAACCCCTGTTATCTCCATATACAGTCGGGGTGATTACTTTCAAACCCTCGATCGCACATGTTTCCACTGTTATCTTACCCATATCCGCTCCTTTTCTTTTTACTCAGTAGTCGGTACATTCCCCGTATCCCCATTCACCACGCCGGAATACCCCGCCGCGTGTTTGGAATGGTTGATCGAGGTATCGATATTCATATAGCAGAGGTTTAAGTCCACGTTCGTGGAAATGCCGTCCACCGTACCCTTGGAGGTATACTGCCACATGTGATAATAATATTCGTCATAGGTCGGTACATCCGCATACTCCGCCAGCCAGATCCGATAATCTGACAGGCGTGTCATATCTATTCTGTCTTTCAGCCAGTTGCGGGAAGCATAAACGCCCGTCTCGTAACCCGCCGCCTGAATGGTCTGCAAGAAAGCCCTGTGCGCCCGCGTCCGCTCGTCGCTGTCCAATCCGTCCGCCCTGCCCTTGCCGCCTGCGCTCTCGCTGTCCAGAAACACCGGATAATCCACATCGTAATCCTCGATCAGCCGAATCACCATAGACGCCTCCTCCACAGCCTCCACCTCGTCGCGCGCCTGCGTGAAGAAGTAAACGCCGACGGGGATGCCCGCCTCGATCGCGCCCTCGATATTCTCTTTGTACCGGGGGTCAATGACGAGCGCCCCTGTCGATGCGCCGCGATACCCGCAGCGGATGATGGCAAACTCGACGCCCGCTTCTTTCACGGCTGCCCAGTCAATCTCCTGATTCCATTTGGACACGTCAATGCCGAGTTTCGCGCTGCCGTTGTCAAACTGCAATTCCATGTTTTCCGTGCCGTCCGCATCCTCAGCCGCGCCGTTTACCGCCTTATCCTCTTTCTCGGGATCGATGTCGTCCTCTGTCAGCATGAGGTATTCGATATTCTCCAGCACGCGATACTCGATATCCTGCCGCACCTGGATGGTCGTGATGGTGTTCGGCACGCGAAATCCGTCCTGCTCATTGAGGGACACGCTGTACTCTCCGGAGCGCAGATCGTCCACATAGATCACGCCGTCCTTGTCGCGGTCGGTGTACTCGCCCACATTCTGGATCGTGACCGTAAATTCCGTGCCCGTCACCAGCCTGCCGACGCTGTCCACCACCATGATGCGCAGATCTTTCGCTACGGAACTCATGACGAGCGACACGTTCCTGCCGGAATAGGATTCGAGGCTCTTAAACTTTACTTCCGGATCAAAAAAGGTCTCATCGCTCAGAAAAGCAGACAGATTGCTGCCGATCTGTCCACTCTCCTCCTCTTCCATCCCGGGATTCTCCTCAGGCTCTTCCTGTATCGGCGCTGCCTGCGCAAGTCCGAGCTTTCGTTTCACCGCGTCAAGATTTGCGAGCGCGAGCACCGCGATCACCGCCAGAAACACGGCGATCATAGCGATGAGCACGCGTTTCATCCGTTTAGAGTCCATTCGCTACCTCTACCATATACTGCCCGTAAGCGGTCTTCATAAGCGGCTTCGCCAATTCCAGAAGCTGCTCCCTTGTGATAAAGCCTCTCCTGTAAGCGATCTCCTCAATGCAGGAGATATAAAGCCCCTGTCTCTTCTGAAACGCCGCCACGAAATCCGCCGCATCCAAAAGGTCATCGTGATTGCCCGTGTCAAGCCACGCAAAGCCGCGTCCCAACGTCTCTACCCGCAGCGTTCCCCGCCGCAGGTACTCATTGTTGATACTCGTGATCTCGATCTCTCCTCTGGCGGAGGGCTGCACGTTCCGCGCGATCTCCACCACGTCATTGTCATAGAAATACAGACCCGGCACCGCGTAGTTGCTCTTCGGGTTCTCGGGCTTTTCCTCAATGGAGAGCGCCCTGCCGTTCTCATCAAACTCCACCACACCGTACTCCCGCGGATCCCTCACATAGTAACCGAAGATCGTTGCGCCGCTCTCTCTTGCCGCCACCTCTTTCAGCACTTTGGAAAAACTCTGCCCGTAAAAGACATTATCGCCAAGGATAAGCGCAACGCTGTCTTTCCCGATAAAATCCGCGCCGATGATAAACGCGTCCGCAAGCCCTCTCGGATATTCCTGCACCGCATACTCCATACGGAGTCCGAGCTGTTCTCCTGTGCCGAAGAGTTCCCGAAACGTGGGAAGATCCCGCGGCGTGGAAATAATCAGGATATCCCGTATCCCCGCCAGCATCAGGATAGATAACGGATAATAAATCATCGGTTTATCGTATATCGGCATAATCTGCTTGGAAACTGCCTTTGTCAGCGGGTAAAGCCGTGTGCCCGACCCTCCCGCGAGTATGATCCCTTTCATAAACGATCCTCTCCTGCGCGCACTTATTTATTCGCGTACATCTCCTCATAATATTTTTGATAATCGCCGCTTGTCACATGCTGCATCCAGTCCTCATGCGCAAGATACCACTCGATCGTACGGCGGATGCCCTCCTTGAACATGGTCTCCGGCTCCCAGCCAATCTCCGCCCTAATCTTGTCCGGCGCGATCGCATAACGCCTGTCATGTCCCTTGCGGTCCTCCACATAGGTGATCAGATCCTCCGTGACCCCCGCCTTTCTGGGATCCGAATCGGGAAGCACCTCCCTGAGGGTCTCTATGATGATCTGAACGATCTCAACATTCTGTTTCTCATTGTGCCCGCCCACGTTGTAGGTCTCAAAAAGTCTGCCCTTCTCCTGTACCATATCGATCGCCTTTGCATGATCCTCCACATAGAGCCAGTCGCGCACATTCTTGCCGTCACCGTAGACGGGAAGTTTCTTTCCCTGTAACGCATTGTTGATCATGAGCGGAATCAGCTTCTCGGGGAACTGATAGGGACCGTAATTGTTGGAGCAGTTCGTGATATTGGCAGGAAAATGATAGGTGTCCATATAGGCTTTCACCAGCATATCCGAACTTGCCTTGCTGGCGGAATAAGGGCTGTGGGGCGCATAGGGCGTCGTCTCATAAAAATAACCGCCATCCTCCGGCAGGGAACCGTACACCTCGTCGGTGGACACATGCAGAAATTTTTTGTCCGCTTTGTAACTGCCGTCCGGAAGTTCCCACGCCGCTTTCGCGCAGTTTAACATGACCGCCGTTCCCAGCACGTTGGTCTGCACAAACACCTCGGGGTGCACGATGCTCCTGTCTACATGGCTCTCCGCCGCAAAATGGACGACCCTGTCGATCTCGTTCTCCGCAAAGATCTTCGCGATCGCGTCCTTGTCGCAGATATCCGCCTTGACAAAGGTATAATTCTCCCTGTCCTCCACCTCTTTCAAGTTTTCCGGATTGCCCGCATAGGTCAGCGCGTCCACATTGATGATGCGGACCGCATCGCCGTATTTGCGAAACATATAATGAATGTAATTGGAACCGATGAAACCGGCTCCGCCCGTCACCAGATATGTTCTCATGTCTTCCTCCATTAAAGCGATTTAGGATGCAGAGGATCGCAGATCCTCTAGTAGTTAATTGCGAAGCAATTTACTACTATTATCCTAGAAGCGCCACTAAAATGCAAGCACTATCTATCAACCAGCTCAAGCGCTTAGTAGTTTACATAACTTATATTCATGTCCACATTGGTACCGATGCCGCTGACCCTGCCCTTGGAGGAATACTGCCACAGGTCATAGCGGGTAGCCGTGTAGGTCGGCTCGCTGGCATACTGCGCCAGCCACAATTTATAGTTTGTGAGGCTCGCCGTGTTGATCTTCTCGGTAAACCATGTCTTATTCGCATAAACCCCCGCCGAAATGCCCGAATTCTGCACCGTCTGACAGAAGGTATTGCAAACTGCAGTCCGCATATCGCGGCTGATGCCGTCCGCCCTGCCGCCGCTGCCCTCCACATCCAGAAAGAGCGGATAGTTCAGACCGTAGCCCTTGACTAGGTCGATCGCCATAGAAGCTTCCTCCACAGCCTCCACCTCGTTGACCGCCTGACTGAAAAAGTAAGCGCCCACCTTGAGACCCGCCGCTTTCGCGCCTTTGATGTTGCTGTGAAACTTCGGATCCTCCACCAGCACGCCCGTGGAGTAACCGCGGTAACCGCAGCGGATGATGACGTAGGAGACGCCGGAATTTTTCACCGCGTTCCAGTCGATATTTCCGTTGTGCTTGGACACGTCGATCCCCATCGTGCCGGAACTCTTCTGCAGTTTTCCGTCGCTGCCGAAAGTGTACCGCGCGCCCTGGATGACCTGATCTCCGGTCACATAATTGCCGTTCTTATCATAGTAATAGAGGTGCCCGTCTATGGTCTGCCATCCGGTATAGCGGTATGCGGAAGCGGTCTTCACCTGTTTGAAGAATTTGTCCCGCTCTTTATAATCCTGATAAGTCGCCTCTTTGTATGTTCCATCTCCATCTTTGTAGTATAACTGGTTGCCGTCCTTATCTTTCAGTTTCGCCTTGCCGTCCACGGTGACTGCCGCTTTCACGACTTTGATCTCAAAGGGCTCCGTGATCTCCTCTTTTCCCTTACAGCGGGCAAGAATCTTTACGCTGCCTTCCGACACGCCTGTCACAACGCCGTTTTCGTCCACTTTTGCAATCTTTGCATTCTCGCTCTCCCAGGTGATCTTGCCGCCCTCCGGCTCCGTCCGTGCAGTCAGGGTCACGGTCTTTCCCACCGACACCTCGCTCTCGCCGCTTATCGTGATCTTCTGATAGACAGTCTCGCTCTGACCGTTATCCTTGTCTTTGTCCTGTTCTTTATCTTTGTCTTTGTCCTGATCCTTATCTTTGTCTTTGTCCTGATCCTTATCTTTATCTTTGTCCTGATCTTCCTTATCTTTGTCGCCGCCGCCTGCGCCGTCATCCCCCTTGACTGTCACCGTACAGGTATGCTCCTGCACCTTGCTGCCGATCACCACGCGTGCCGTGACTGTTGCCGTACCGGGCGCAACCGCCGTCACCGTGCCGTCGCTCACCGTAATGACACTCGTGTCAGAAACGCTCCACTCCACCGAATAGCTGACGTCTTCGCTCACAGATATCTTCAAGGTCCCGCTGCCGCCCTTGTCCAGTGTCAGGCTGCTCTGGTTCAAAGATGACGTCGCCCTCTCGTAAGGATCGTCCTCCTCCCCGTCCTCGACCATCTTTCGGAACGCGCCCGCGCCGGTCTTCCACGGATCCGGTATCTGATCTTTCGACACTTCCTCATAGGAGATTTCCCCGTCGCCGATGGGGGTCTTGGTAGACTCCACCCACTCTACGGTATCCGCCAGAGCCGACTCCTCTACCGTGTTCTGCTGTGTGGCTTCCTCTTTTGCGACGTTGACTTCCGATTCGGATTTTACTTCATCCGCCACATCCACTTTCTGATAGGCGATCTGATCCGTGACTTTCACGCTGCTGCTCTTTGCGGGAAGTTTATATTTATCCGCCACATCCGCCGGAAAAGGAAGCAGCTTTACCTCGTAAGTCCCCGCATCAATGCCTGTCTGGTAGATCACGCCGTCCTTGTCTTCGTCCTTTAACTGAAAACTCTTTGTCCCGGAGACTTCCACCTCAAAGGGCACGCCGCCGATCAGTTTCCCCGTCCCGCTGTTCACCAGCTTGATCTTCATATCGGAAAGAATAGAGGTCAGATGCAGCTCCACTTCCACCTCGCCGTCCGCCTCCACATAGGAAGCCTCCGGCGTCTCCTCCTCCGGTTCTTCCACATCGATCATATTGCCGAGCCTTGCGGATTCCGTCACGGCGATCAGACCGCTCTCCCCGATCACGGAAACGCCCGCAAGTTCCTCACCGACGTTCGCGAACGCCTCCACCTGCTTCTGCGTGGATCTGGCGTGCAGATAGATCCCGCCTGTCGCAAACACGCCTACGAGCACGATGATCCCCAGAACAGCCACCGCCACATCCAGACCGTTCATCTCACTGATAAAGTATCTCAGGCGGGCTGCAAATCCGTCGTCATCGTCATATTCCTCATAATCCCCGTCATCATCTTCTTCGTCTTCGTAATCCTCATCTTCATAATCTTCGTCATCATCTTCTTCGTCTTCGTAATCCTCATCTTCGTAATCTTCGTCCTCATAGTCCTCGTCGTCCTCATCCTCAAACACTTCCACGACACGGCCAGGCGCTTTTCCCGTCGAAACCGCTTTCTTTTCCGGAGCATGCGTCTTCTGCCAGGTCTCGATCGCCTCGTCGTCCAGACTCAAAAATTCCAGCGTGTCTTCGGTCACACTGTCGTCATCTTCATCATCAAAACGATCGTCTGCGAGCAGCTCCTCAAAATCCGCCGATCCGCCGCGTTCTTTTGTATGGTTTTTTGCATTATTCTTATTCTGCATTTCGTTTTCTCCCTGTCCGTGGATCTTCCGGTCTTCCCGTAGAGCCGCCGATGTCCTTTTTCTTTTATGTAAACCTCGGTATTTGTAACAATTTTGTAACATTGTAGCACAAAATATGCCCGATAGCAAGATTTTTATGTCAGAAGCCGCATATTATTTATGTAAATTGAAAAATCGTGTCAGACACGCGACGTCTGCGCGATATCTTACAGCCCGCTCTGCGCCATTTTTCGCCAAGATACGCTTGACTTTGCACGGCTCAACTGACAAAATAGAAGAGCAACCGGCAATCGTTTACATAATAAATTGTGGAAAAGGGGAATTTTCATGATGTACATGCACTACTGTAAGCGTTGCCATCGGGTTCAGATGCTGAACGGGCACAAACAGTTTTGTCCCAGTTGTCAAGGTATGATCACGGAATTGAAACTCAGTTACATGGAGTATGTCTCAATGGACAAGCCTGCCAGAGAGACGTTTCAGGACCGCTGTGCTGACGAGGAACAGCTCAAAAAGCTGGGGACTACCTACCGAATGTACAAGTACAGCAAATGGTACAAAGAGTTGCAGCGGCAGTTGGTGCCGACGAAGATCCATCCTTGCACGCCCGTCGAGCGAGCCCAGATGGGAAACGCCGTATCAATGATTTGATACGAAACCCGGGAAAGAGAACGCGGTTTAGAAGCTTCGGTTTCTGAACGGCGCTCTTTTTCTTTTTTTCAGTGGATTTTTGGGAAAAACCATAGTAGAATAGATAAAAACAGCAGGACGGCTCACGCCGGAAAGGACAACGGGCATAGGAACTATGAAAGAATTTCAGGAAAAGAAGCAACCGGAAACAGAAAATATGACAGAAGTGTCAGATATTCCCGCGAAGCGGGAGAAGCGCCGCATCCATGTGAGCGTCCATCTCATCCTGCTCGCCGCCATCGTGCTGGTCGTGGGCTTTTCCGCTTTCCGCCTCTACAGATGGAACAAGGGAACGCCCATCGTTCCCGATCCGGATGAACAGACGGCAGACTTTGATGTCGAAGTTCTGGACAACCTCATCCCCCTGGCGCCGGACAAGCGGGAGGGCTGGGTGGACGACGGAGTCACCACCATTCTCTGTCTGGGCGACGATCCTTTTTCCTTAGACCGGGGCGAGGGCGGCCTGTCGGAGCAGATCGCAGAAAAGACGGGCGCAGTCGTCTATAACGGCTCCTTTACGGGAACCACAATGGCGGCGCAGTTTGCCTCCTACAATGACGGCTACATCCTGGACGCTTTCTCCTTTTCCTATGTGGCAAAAAGCCTTGCCGAGGGAAATTTCGATCTGATGAAGACGGCTGCCACTTACAGCTACGACGAGAGCTTTGCCGCAAACACACAGATGCTCTCGGAACTGGACTTAAATACCGTGGATATGATCTGCGTCATGTATGACGCGAGCGATTACATCAACAGGCGGCCCTGTGACGATCCCAACGCCCCCTACGACATCGTCACCTACACCGGCGCGCTGCGCGCAGGCGTGACGGCGATCCAGGAGGCTTATCCCCATATCCGCATCGTGGTAATGTCCCACACTTTCTGCCACAGCATCGGTGAGGACGGCAATTTCCAGAACGGCGACCGCGCGGACTTAGGCCACGGCACGATCAGCCACTATCTGCAAAAGGAACTGGACGCCACTCTGGACGTCGGCGTCTCCTTTATCGACAACTTCTACGGCTCTGTGAATGAGGATAATTATCTGGATTATATGACGGACTATATCCACTTCAACGATGCGGGGCGGGAACTGCTGGCAAGACGGTTTACGGAGTGTATGTTCCCGGAACTGTCAGGGGCGGCGGAGTAACGCCTCACTCTCCAGCCGCATCCCATTCGCCGATCTTTTTCTCTGTCTGTTTCCAGGGATGAATCGAATATTTGGTACAATATTTGCAGGTTTCCTTGGCGGCAGACAGATATTTCACGATCTCCCTCCCGCTGTGCCGATAAATATCAATGCCCTCGTCCAGCGGGATATTCTGCCCAAAATACTCGTTAAAGTAATCCATATAGCACGCGTCCGGACAGATATAAAGCCTGCCTTTCCGCAGATTTCTACAGAAAGAATCAGCGCATTCCCGGTACGCCTCCTGCGGGTCGGAATCGCCTTTTCGGTTCCGCATCGCCCAAAATTCATCCGCCACATGGGTATAAGCAATCTCCACACCCTTTTCGGCGATCAGCTCCTTATAATGCCCGATCTTATCTTTTAACGGCGGATAGATCGAGAGAACAAAGCGGATCCTGTTTTCTTTCATGGACGCCCAAAAAGCGCCGCTCATTTGGTCGAGCAGCAGGCAGTTCGTGCATAACGTGATCTCCGCTTTCGGCAGATACTTCCTGGCAACGGCAAAGAAAGACGGAAGATCCGGATGCAGAAGCGGTTCTCCTCCCAACAGTTTCAACTCGTCGATGATGAGCTTATCAGACAGACATGCCAGCTCTCTCTCAAATTCCCCGATGTCTTTATACGTTTCCGGCGCGATATTGCTGAAATGAGAACAGCCGCAGCAATTCAGATTGCAATGATCCGTAATATGGCATTCGACCCGCGGCAGATAGCGCCCTGTCGCCGTCTTTATCTCCTTTTTCAGTCTTCTTACGACCTTACCGCCGATCCCGTCTACGCCCATTTTCTCTTACCGATCCTTTCTATTCGAACATTTGTTCTATTCCATTCGATTCTTTTGCCGGGCTGCGTCCGCCGCGCCCGATTCCCAGCCTTTTTGTGCAAACGGCATGGGTCTATTATAAAGTGCGGCTTCCATCGCGTCAACCCTGTCCGCCGAGGCGCTAATACGCCACGGAAAACAGCGTTTCAAAGTCAAATTCCGCTATCATCTCCCGCGTCTCATCGAGCGCCCGCTCCATCTCCTCCATGCTCCTGATCTCGCACGTCCCGTCCGCGAAACACTCCGTCATAAAGCGGTTAAAACGCGCGTGGTAATGCGTATAATCCGCATAATTGTTCAAATCCGTCACGATCTCCTCCCGATTCGGAAAGTAGAACACCCGCACATTATCGTAAGAAAGCAGGGTCTCTGCGATATGCGCATACTCCCGCATCGTCGCTTCCAGCCGATTTTCCTGCATGACGTCATTCCAGTAGAGGATACTGTAGGGCGGGAAAAAGATCGTAAAGACCGTGTCCGGATTCTCTTCGATATAAGGGCAGAGATTCGCGCGCAGGTTCCGCTCCGTGCTCTCGATCAGGGCGTCCGCGGGCATCTCCGCCTCCACCTTTTCGGACGGCACATAATTGTGCATCACCCACTGGATATTATAGTATTCGTCCGTCCACCAGCTCTGATACACCGTGGCAAGATCCGTCTTGTCCGGGTCGGCGATAGGTCGCAGGATATAGTTTAACAATACATCCTTATTCAAAAGATACTGCACGTCATTGAGATAACTGTCGTCGTAGAGATAGGCGGGGATCGGGTATTTCGTCTCATCGACGCCTCCCGTGTAAGTCGTCACATCAACGCCCAGGAAGACCTCTTTCACCTCGTGACCGCTTGCAAAGATGACGTCCATGATGTTCGCCTGATCTTTCGGGTAAGCGCCGCTGTAGCTGAGTTTGATCGTATTGCGGTACAGCAGCTCCCGAAACCAGTCCATGTTGAAATTCACCGTCATGGAGGAGCCGAGCATCACGCTGTCGTACTCCATATGCTTCGCCATGCCCGGATTCTGGGAAAGCTGATTGTCCACCAGATAGGGAAAGCCCGAAAGCGGCGCGTGATAGTGGAAAAAGGGATCGATCCAGATGACCAGCGCGGCTGTCAGGACAAGGATTGCGAGAATGGATGCTGCTACAGCGGTGAGCCACTTTTGAAATTTGTTCATACTTTTCTCCATTCAAAAACAAAGTTATCGGTCAGAAATTGAAGTACAGGAAGGTGCTGACCCCGGAAAGACTGAGGATGCACCATACCGCGAGAATCACGCACGCCGCCGCCGACACCGGACCGAATCTGACCCGTGATGCGCGCTCGGCGGCGTTTCGCCCGACCATCGCCAAATAGAGTCCGGCTATCAGGATCGCCCACATCAAAATGGAACGGCTGAACGAAAAATTGTCCAAATGCAATACTTTCAGGGCATACCAGAACTCGTCCACACGGAAACACTCCGCCAGTCCGTCGGAGATTTTCTGCACTTTCCCCGCAAGGGCTGTGCGGAGGATGGCGTTTGCCTGCGCGATATCCGCCGCGCGGAAGTAGACCCATGCCACGCTGACATAGAGGAAAGTCAGGATCTGCGAGACTGCCTTGCCGATCCTACTGCCGAATCCTGTCACGTCACCCGATGCGTCCGGGGCTTTTGCGCTGTCTTTTCCGACACCTTTGTCATTTTTGACATCTGTGTCACTTTTTTGTCTTCCCCGACTTTGCAGGAAGCGAGTCGCCACATACAATACGCCGTGCAGCATCCCCCAGACGATAAAATTCCAGCCCGCTCCGTGCCAGAGACCGCTTAAGAAAAAGACGAGCAGGAGATTACAGTACATCCGCGCCCGCCCCCTGCGGTTCCCGCCCAGAGGAATGTAGACGTATTTTGTAAAAAAACGGTTCAGAGTGATATGCCACCGTTTCCAGAAATCTACGATGTTCACCGCCTTGTACGGGGAATCGAAATTGACGGGAATCTCGATGCCGAACATCTTTCCCAGCCCCCGCGCCATATCGCAGTAGCCGCTGAAATCAAAGTAGAGCTGCAGCGCATAAAAGAGGATGACCAGCGCCGCGTCCGCCCGCCCGAGCGCCGCCGGATCCGCATAGCCGAAATCCGCCCCCGCGCCGAACGTGTCCGCCAAAAGCACTTTCTTCGCAAGTCCCAGCACAAACAGCAGGACGCCGCCCGCGATCTGTTCCCAATCCGCCTTTTTTTCGCCAAACGCGCGAAACTGCGGCAGCATCTCGCTGTGGTTTACGATGGGGCCTGCGATGAGCTGCGGAAAAAAGGAGACGAACAGCGCATACTCCGTAAACGGACAGTCTTTCACCTCGCCCCGGTAAGTATCCACGAGAAAGGAAATCTGCTGAAACGTAAAGAAACTGATCCCCAGCGGCAGCAGAATGCCCCGCAGGACAAATTCCGTCCCGAATAGCCCGTTTGCGATCGTGAGAAAGAAATCAAAATACTTGAAATAGAACAGCAGCCCCAGATTAAAACCGACTGCCAGAATCAGAACCGCCCTGCGCCACAGATCCTCCCGGGACAACAGTCTGTGGAACAAAAAATTTACGGCGATGCTGCACACCATGATCAGCAGATAGTTCCGGTTAAAATAGCCATAGAACCACAAGGACATCGCCGTCAGAAACACTCTGGCTGCCCCCGGCTTTCCGCTGTGCAGAAGACCGTAAAAGCCGAGCAGGCATATGGGTAAAAAGACAAATATGAAAATATAAGAATTAAATAACATTTGTTATTCTCCCATCGTCCCTACAGCGTCTCATCCTTGTAAACCACGAACTCCCCTACCTGTCCGTAGACCGAGAAGCCATAGTCCGTCAGCGGTTCCGCGATCTCGCGGTCTTCTTTCAACACCACATAGGCGCAGGGGTAAGTTCTGGTCAGTTCGACGAAAGCGGGCGTGTCGATCACCTCCGCTTTCTCCATCGCCTCGTACATGGGATGGTAGTAATCCCATCGCTCGATCAGCATCTCCCTGCCGTAAGGCAGCTCGATATCCGTGCTGTACTGCCTGACATAATAGATCAGATCCGCCGGAAAAAGCACCGTGATCCGCCCCTCCTCCGGTTCGATCAGATCCACGATATCCACCGCCTCCTGCGGCAGATGATAAGCGTTTTCCGCTCGGGAAATATGCTCGCTGTCATAGACGTAATCCCCGCACGCCACGATCGCGGCGGCTGCCACGATCAGCCCGATCCGTCTGTGTCTTCCCGCCAGCTTGAGCAAGCCGTAGGCGCTGACGATGCTCATCTGCAAAAGCCACAACAATCTGTAGTACGTCTCGGAATCCTCCATGATCCGCACAAACACCTTGCGGAACAGGGGGCAGAAAAACAGAAGCAAAAGCAGCGTCGGCGCGTAGACAAAAACGGCGCGTTTCGCCTTGTCTTTCTCCGTAAGCCACAGGTAAAGAAGGGCAAACGCATAAAGCCCCGCGAGAAAATGATTCTCGTGCCAGCCCATGTAATTTTTGAAGATGACCACGCTCTCTAAAAAAATGCCCCACATAAATTGGCTCTCCTTTGCATCCTAATTGCACAATGATTGATACATTATGTTGCGTTTCGCAATTATTTATAATAAATAACTATACCCAATCACCACATAAATCGCCATGTAGATCACGTTGGGGATGCAGGCGGCGCCGAATTTCAATAAGAGCCGCAGATCCCGCCGCATACAGGCCAGCACAAACGCCGTAACCGCCGTCAGGATCGAGACCAGAAACACCGCGATGGAACTACAGATGCCCGCCGTCATCTGCACACAGACAAAGAGAAGCCAGAGCCCTTTCTTCTGTCCTCTTTCTGTTTCCCCGCCGTCAAGCAGAAGAAACAGCCATAGCACGGCAGGGATCACGAGCGCCCCCGCTGCCGCCTTGCCCTGCCAGGTACGGGTCAGGAAAAAGGTCTCCGTCGTGTAGATGGAGACGTTGCCGAAAATCTGGAACAGCGCCAGCAAAATCATGAAGACGGGCAGATTCTCCCGACACAGCACACTCCCGCTGGTCTCGCGCGCATCCTCCGCACCGCCGGATCTTTCGCCGCCCGCCGAAACGCGGCCGAACAGCCGACAGCCGATCTCATAATATAACAGATAGGTCAGCGGAATCAGCACAAACGGCATCACCACATGGGAAACGATGGTGGCATGAATCCCTGACCGCACCGCCACGAAAGCCACCCACATGGGAAAGACCGCCAGCGCGTGGCGCACGTCAAGCCCCGTGGAACCGCCCGTGAGCGGAAGGATACGGTACATCACATCCGCTTCCTGCGCAAGCAGAGACTCCACCACATAATAGGCGTCGTCCCCGTCAAAGGAAGCGAAAGCCGCCGCCTTGTAAAGCTGGAATCCCAGCAGGAAAAAGAAAGCAAGCCATTCGATATATTCCGCCCGCAGGAAACTTTTCAGCAGTCCCCGGATCCCCGCCCCCTTTATGACATGCGTGTCATTTTTTTGCCACAGGCGTTCCTCTTTCCGACGCCCGAAAACCAGCCCCGGCTCCCCCGCCTTTCCGTTCCGATACAGCAGACAGATCCCCACGGCGGCGCCTGACAGCGCCAAACCCGCAAAAACAGCGGAAGCGACCTTAAAATTGTCATACTCCACCCATAAGACCGCAGGAATCGCCGCCAGCGCAAAAAGCGCCCACATGACAAAATATCCCGCAAGCAGCACGAATCCGGGATTGCGCCTTACAGGCGGTATGAAATTTGCAGGAATCAAGCCGATAGCAAACGGTACAGCCACAAGCCAGAACAGCAGGCTTACGATCGCGGTCATGACACTCCTCCATAAATTTTTCTCCGCAGCTTGCGGTTTCAAACAATATCACTATAGCACAACCCGCCGGAATTTGCCACCACTGCCTTTTCTTCCCTCCCGCCCGCTGTTTTTCCCTATTGTCAAAATGCCTTTTTCGAAAGGAACTTTTTTGTTGAAAAGTACCTTTGACTTTTTTTGCGGGCGCGCCCTAAAATATTTTATGAACGTGTGGCAAAACTGCGTAAATCCAGTTATTTGCCGCACGTTTATTTTTTATGAAAGGAAGGTACTGATATGGAAACAAATCAATTTTTGGGAACGGAACCCGTCGGGAAGCTGATGCGCAGGTATGCGATCCCCTGCATTATCTCCCTTCTGGTCGGCGCACTCTATAACATCGTGGATCAGATTTTTATTGCAAACGCCTCTTATCTCGGTTCTTACGGCAATGCGGCAAATACGGTCGTCTTCCCGCTGACCGTGATCGCGCTCGCGATCGCCGTGATGGTCGGCGACGGATGCTGCGCTTTCGTCAGCTTGAGCCTCGGCAAAAAGGAGATGCAGAATGCCAGGAAAAGTGTCGGAAACGCCGTGATACTCGTTATCGTCAGCAGTCTGATCTTGTGCGGGGTCTATCTGCTTTTCAGCAATCAGATCATTGCCATGTTCGGCGGTACGATCAACGCGGAAACCTATCGGCATTCCAAAGAATACTTTTTCTATATTTCTCTGGGAATCCCGTTTTATATGTTCGGGCAAGCCATGAACCCGATCATTCGGGCTGACGGCAATCCGAAATTCGCCATGATCGCCACTTTGCTCGGCGCAGTCCTGAATATTATTTTTGATCCGATTTTCATTTTTATCTTTCAGTGGGGCATGATGGGCGCCGCGGTCGCCACCGTCATCGGGCAGGTCGTCACGGCGGTCTTATCGCTTTTCTATCTGCTGAACATGAAAACGATCAAACCCGCAAGAGGCGATCTTCGCATCGATCTCCATGTTTCTGAAAAAACACTTGTGCTCGGGCTTTGCAGCTTTCTTTCGCAGATCTCCTTGGTTGCCGCTATGGCAGCGATCAATAATATGATCCGAAAATACGGCGCACGGGATATCATTTTCGGACAGGAACAATTCGCCCAGATTCCTATGGCAGTCGTCGGCATTGTGATGAAATTCTTTCAGATCGTCATATCGATCGTCGTAGGTATGGCGGCAGGCTGCATCCCCATCGTCGGGTATAACATGGGCGCAGGTTTCCATAAACGGGTCAAAGAGCTGTTCACAAAATTACTGCTCTCCGAAGCGGGAGTCGGCGCGATCGCTTTCGTGATCGTCACTGTTTTCCCCAAACAGCTCATCACTCTATTTGGTGCGGCGAATGAAAGCCGTTATTATACAGATTTCGCAGTCAAGGCATTCCGCGTTTACCTTTGCATGATCGTTTTGGCTTGTGTGAATAAGGCATGCTTCATTTTTCTTCAGGCTATGGGAAAGGCAGCCGCATCTACGCTCCTCTCCATGATCAGGGAAATTGTGTTCGGCGTCGGATTCGCCCTGCTGCTGCCTGTCGCGTTCGGGCTGGACGGCGTTTTGTATTCCATGCCGGTATCGGACCTCCTGACCTTTGTGATCTCCCTGTTCCTGATCTGTAGAACCTATCAGGAACTGAACGGGAAATCGGTCATGCTTTCCGAGACAGCGGTATGAACGCAAGGGTGCAGCCGACGGCTGCACCCTTTTTTGTATACATTCCTCCAAAAACATGGTAAACTATATTTATACAAATATGGAGGTAAGCATGAAAAAAGTATATGTGATCGGCGCGGGCCCCGCAGGTCTCACCGCCGCTTATGAACTGCTCCGGCAGGATCAGAAGAAAGAATACGACGTCACCGTTTTGGAGGAATCCGACGCGATGGGCGGTATCTCCAAGACCGTCAACTACAAGGGCAACCGCATGGACATGGGCGGACACCGCTTCTTCTCCAAAGTGCCGGAGGTCAACGCCTGGTGGGAACATATGCTGCCCACGCAGGGATCTCCCACCTACGACGATATCGTCCTGCACCGCGAGATGACGCTCTCTCCCGGCGGTCCGGATCCCGAGAAAGAAGACCGGGTCATGCTCCGCAGACACCGCGTATCGCGCATCTATTTCAACCGGAAATTCTTCGACTATCCGATCTCCTTAAAGCCGGAGACTTTCATCAATATGGGCTTTCTTGCCACCATGCAGGCGGGGTTCAGTTACCTTGCCGCCATGATCCACAAGCGGCAGGAAAATTCCCTGGAGGATTTTTATGTAAACCGATTTGGCAAAAAGCTCTACTCCATGTTCTTTGAAAACTATACGGAGAATCTCTGGGGACGGCACCCGTCCGAAATTGCTCCCGACTGGGGCGCACAGCGGGTAAAGGGTCTGTCTGTCTCCGCGATCATCAAGGACATTTTCTCGAAAATGCTGCCCGGCAAAAAGAACCGGGAGGTGGAGACTTCCCTGATCGAAGAATTCAGCTATCCCAAACTCGGTCCCGGCCAGCTCTGGGAAGTGACTGCGGACAAGATCAAAGAGATGGGCGGAAAGATCCTCTGCCACAGCAAAGCAGTCAAACTCCACAGGGACGAAACAGGCTGCATCACCGCCATCACTTACGAGACGCCTGAGGGCGAAGTGACAGAAAAAGGCGATATCTTCATCTCTTCCATGCCGGTCAGGGATCTGGTCGCAGGCATGAACGATGTGCCAAAAGAGATGGCGGACATCGCTGCGGGACTTCCCTACCGCGATTATATGACGGTCGGACTGCTGCTGCCGAAGCTGAACTTACAGAATAAGACCAACTTAAAGACCATCGGCAACATCGTCCCTGACTGCTGGATCTACGTCCACGACAGGAGCGTCCGGCTGGGACGTTTTCAGATCTACAACAACTGGTCTCCTTACATGGTGCGGGACCTTGAGCACACGGTATGGATCGGTCTGGAATACTTTGTAAACGAGGGGGACCGCTACTGGACGATGACGGACGAGGCGTTTGCGCGTTTTGCAGTCAATGAGATCGTGAGCATGGGGCTGATCGACAAGCCTTCCGACGTGATGGATTCCCATGTAGAGCGGGTGAAGAAAGCCTATCCCGCCTACTTTGACACCTACAAAGATATCGACAAGCTGGTCGAGTACCTGAAAACCATCGACAACCTCTACTGCGTGGGACGGAACGGCCAGCACCGCTACAACAACATCGACCATTCCATGATGACCTCCTTTGAGACCGTGAAAAACATTTTAGGCGGCATCTCTTCCAAGGATAACATCTGGAATGTCAATACGGAAAAGACGCACCACGAAGAAGTGCAGAAAGACAAGGCTGCCCAGACGGATCAGATCGAGGTCGATTGAGTCAACCGCTGCAAAACAGCGCCGACAAAAATCAAAATCACCGTATATACAGCCATTTCATATAAATAACATGTGTTATGAATAGAGAGCAGATAATATCGGGGCGGGAGCAGCAGCTTTACCGCCCTGAAATTTTGCAGATTCACGAAAACGGGGCAGAGCGCAAACATCGCCGCCCCCAATGGCAGGAGAATGACGCCGAGCCGGTGCGGCTTCCTGCACAAAAGCCGCAAAAAGTTGGAAAATGCCAACACACAGCAGGCAAAGACCGCCGCGCACACCGCTTCCCGTTTCCAATCCGTAAACGCGCCGCCAAACTGACTACACAAAAACAAAACAACCGTCCCGTCCAAAAGGAACACAGCGCCTGTGCCGTAGAACGCCAAAGAACGCCTGCCGGCGGGCAGTCGTCCGTAAACGCCCCGCTCCTCATCCTGTATAAACAGCAGAGCCGCGGCGATTCCCAGAAAGGTGAGCCAGATCGCAAGGATCCCCCGAAGCGGCGCCAGCACATAGTCGGTATCGCCCGCTGTTTTTTCTGTTGTTCCGTCGGGATAGACTCTCTGAAACAGACTGCCCGCCACCGCCACGTCCTCATAGGTGCGGCGCAGCGTCTCTTCCTCCAATTCGGTAAGCCCGAGTTCCCGCGTGACATAGCTTTCATAGACTGCATAGGAAAAAGCGGGATAGACAGCCGCCGACAACACTTCCCTTGCAAGGATCAGCGGCACGCTGTCACGTCTTTCCACCACCTTTACGAGCGGCCGTACACGGCGCTTCCCCGCAAGTTCCCGAAGTCTCTCTTCCGTCCCGCCGGAAAAGATCCATGCTGCGTCCGCCTCCCCCGCCTCCACAAGCATGACCGCCTCCTCTTCATCCGCGCAGGAAAGAAAACGGAAAGCGCTCTCTCTGCCAAACAGCCGCTCCCCGACTTGTTCCGCAAGCAGATCTTCTTCCGGCAGATACAGGGCGATGGTCGCAAGCCCGCTCTCCTCTTGGGAAAGTCTGTTCAGCCCGACGGAGAACAGCAGGGGGAGAACGAGCAGCAAAAGAAAGCTGCCGTGGGTGAGCAGCCTTTTTTGCGTGAGCCATGCTCTGATCAAAAATCTGCGGATCTGTACGCGCATTTCTGTCTCCTTGTGATAAATGGTTTCGGTTAAGTGCGACGGATTCGGCAGCGTCGGACGAATGCGGCAAGCAGCAGGAATGCCATAAGCCACAGAAGAACCGCCGCGCCGGACGCACTCACGCTCTTTCCAAGGAAAGTATCCTCCACAAGGCGCGCCGCCGCGCCTGTGGGAAAGAGGCTGCCGACTGTTCCCATCTGCTCCGGAAGAAAAGCCGCCGGATAGAAATAGCCGGAAAAGTATGCCATCCCCACGCCGCAAAGCAGCTGCAGCATGAGCCCGTTCACGATCCCGTCCGCCAATTCATAAAGAAAAAGCTGGAGAGCCGCAAACATGGCAGCCGCCGCAAAAAAAGCGGGAAGCAGCACAAAAAACGGTTCTGCTCCTGCGCCTTTCCATTCCGGCAGCGAAAGCATCCTGTGCGCAAGCGCAAATACCAGAACACAGGAGGGAAGAATGAAGCCCGCGCACAGCAGACCCAGATAGGCAAGATACTCCCCCGCAATCTGTGAAAGCGCCCCGACGCCCCCGGCTTTCAGCATCGCGGACAACGCCGCCTTTCTGTAAAGAAAGAAGATGCTTCCGGACAGACCCGCAAGAAGCAGAACGAGCAGAAGAAGCCTGCAGAAATAATAAGCCTCCAGACTCAACCCCTCGGCATACCCCAGTACCTCGACCTCTTCAAAGCCGCTGCGGGAAAGCACCAGATTGATCAGCATCAGGTTCAGGCGGTCCGTCTCTTCGCCGATCCGCTCAGAACCCTCCTGTTCATAGAGGATGCGCTGCATCGCGTAAATGGCGCTCTGGGACGCCGTCACCAGCGTGGAAGCCACATCCGCGACTTCCCCCATCACCGCGTAACCAAGCTGTGTCTGGTCCGGCGGCGCCAAATATGTGACATGTGTGTCATTTCTTCCGTACACAACGGAATCCAGAAAATCGTCCGGCACCCGCACCACGGCTGTCAGTTCGCCACGGGAAAGCGCGTCCTCCGCCTCTGTCTCCGACAATTCAACCAGCTCGATCATCAGCCGCGAATCGTCCACAGTCTGCAAAGCGGCGATCCCGAAACCCAGATAGGAGCCGGAAACATCTCCCACCAGACCGATGCGATACCGTTCCTGCCCTTCCTCCGCTCTCTGCGCTACAAGCAAAAAAGCCAGCATACCCACGCAGGCGCAGATCACGAGACTTGTCCCCATCTGCAAAGGCAGGAGACGGCATACACGTTTCAGTTGTGCAAAAAAATAATCCGTAAACTTTCTCATCTACAAAGCCTCCGCCAGCCTGTGCGGATCGCCGTCATACGCATAGGGGCGCAGACTGCCCTCTTTCAGGATATAACACACATCGCACAACGGCAGATCCTGCACGTCATGCGTCGTGAGCAGAACGATGCCGCCGCCTTTCTTATATGTTGTCAGAAAACGGCTGATACTGTCCTTGCAGACCAGATCGAGGGCGGCAGACGGTTCATCGAGCACCAGGATTTCCGGGCGGGATGCCACCGCACAGGCGATGGAAAGCCGTTTTCTCATGCCGCCGGACAGCTTGCGCACAGGTGTTTTCAAAAAGTCCCCGATCCCGAGAAGCGCAAGCGCCCCCTCCGCAAGTTCCCGCTGTATGGTCTTTTTATCATGCCACATCCGCAGATTGTCCCAAGCGGAAAGTTCCTCCATCAGCGGATCCGCCTGCGGCACATAGCCGATCACATCGGGGATTCTCCCGGAATGGCGCAGAAAGTCTGTCTCCCCCAAAAGAAAGGAACCGCCATCCGCCTTGCGCACACCAGCCAGAATCGAAAACAGCGTGGATTTTCCGCTGCCGTTTCCGCCGAGGATTCCCACGCACTGTCCGCTCTTTGCAAAAAAAGTGACATCCGCAAGCACCTGTTTTTTTCCGTACGCCTTGCGGATGCCCCGCGCTTCGATTGTCCTGTCAGCCGCTGTTTGTACCGTCATCTGCACTGTCCTTTCCGCTGTCACTTTCCGTTCCGCCTTTTGTTGGTTAGTTGGAATAGTGACTTAGAAAATATCCATTATTCAAGGGTTCCCAATGCCCCTATGAACTTGTAATGGATAGTAAGTCATTGAGTTTTCTGCCCGTCTACTTCTACGGGTTCAGAAACAAGAATTTTGTCTATCAGTTGGTTGATTATCTTAAAATTGAGTTCCGTTATCCCTGCATAGTCGCTGATGCAATATAAAGCAGTGATTTTGTCGTTATTCAGTTGTGCCCTTTTCATTTCGTCCTCCTTTTATGAAAAGGGACTTCCTCAGCTCTTATTATACTATATTCCCTTTTCCGTTTCCAGTCCTAATCGGCGTTGTTTCCCGCCATTTCCTTAACCTTTTTTATTATCTGTTCCTCGACTATCCGCTTGAATACCGTTTTCATTTTTTCTGTGCCTGTGTAATGCCTTTCCACGATAATTTTCGTGGGTGTCAGCTGTCGGCGGGTTCTCTGTCCTGTGTTGCTGTTTTTGCTCATATATCTGCTCCTTTACATAAAAATAGAGCGCATAGATTGGTTTCTATACGCTCTGACGCTGTGTTACTTATTCAGTTGTGATTGTGGTTAGCCGAAGAAACTGAAATTCATTTATTCCAATT
>JAMPCE010000011.1 GCA_023666335.1 bacterium | reverse complement strand
GTATCGAAGTGGTCATAACGGGGCGCACTCGAAATGCGTTAGCCCTCCGGGGCACGAGGGTTCGAATCCCTCCGTCTCCGCTACCGTGCAGCCGGGGCGTTAGCGGTGCCCTGTACCCACAATCCGCTCCAGTGGGGGTGATGCTTTATCGAGGGCCCGCGTCTGTGCAGCTGCCCTTTGTAAGTGGCGTTGAAGTTTGGGTCTTACGCAATGAGAATCCATGAACCGTGTCAGGGTGGGAACACAGCAGCACTAAGTGGAACCTTTCATGTGCCGTGAGGGTGCCTGGCGGAGTTAACTGCAAAGGTAACGTGCCCGGGTTACGGTTCGACATAAAGCGCACGGTTTTTCGTCTTTTATGGTTCAGAAAATTGCGACAGTGTAAACCATTTCAGGGAGAATGCGGAGCATTCTCTGAATCGTCGCTGCCGAGCGACGATTTCTTGTTTGCTATAATTCTACTTTTCGCAGATAATAGCCGAAGTCACCCGGTTTCGGATCCCCTCCCTCACATTCAAACGCCTCAAAACCGAACATCAACGCAACCATCTTTTCTCTCTCGTAAAACACGCCCGGTACGCCCAGGCAGTAATCTTCTCCCTCTTTTCCAAGAATCACATAGCGGTAATTGTAAAAACCGTGCAGTAAAAAGCTGTTGTTCACCAAATGCTGATACCCGCTCGAAAGAATAATGAAATCCTTTGGCGCAAGTTTGACATAGACTCTGATATCGCCATAGGGATGGATGCGGTCATAGGTGTCGAGGAGCTGCTCCCATTTATCCTCTTTTAAGCCTTCTATGGCAAGGGCATCCGCCATCAGGGGAGGGCGTTCGGGCGCGATGGCGACAGACGGTTCTGCGGGCGGAATGTCCCGCCGGATCGGCGCTGTTTCGCGCGGCGTGACGGCAGGCGCAGCAGAAATCTCCTGTTGCATCGGCGCTGTTTCGCGCGGCGTAACGACAGGCGCAGCCGTTTCCGCAACAGAAATGTCCCGCCGGACTTGCGCCGGCTCCGTCTCCTGTGTCTGCTCGGGCTTTGGGGGCGTCGGCTTCACCGGTTCCTTACTCCCGCCTTCCACCAGATAGCCGTTCGGCAGAAAAATCTGCACGCGGATCCGTTCCGCCGCCTGCGGCTCCTCTTTTTCCCAAACGCCGCCGCCGTTTTGCAGCGTGATTCCGTCTTCTTCCCTCCAGTCTGCGCGATCCGCCTCTTCCGTCACATCCGTGTCGAGACGATAGCGCACGGGAAATCTGCCCTCGATCGAATGGGGGATGTTTTTGACTGTCATAGTCAATTTACTGGTCTTGTCCCCTTTTTCCGCTTTGAGAAAGCCCGCGCTTCCGACGCGGCTCCCATCCTTATGTAAGCCCATATAAATGATTTCTCTCTGATACATAGCACACCCCATTCCGGAGCATTCATGCGACGGGGCGACGCAAATCTCAAATTTGCGTCTGCCATCAAGGCATATTTGTGATGCTCCTGCACAAATTGCCGTGTAAAAAATCAGCACATCAGTGTGATTTTTTACACAAATACCTCCGCTATCATAATATATGACGGCGGAGGTGGAAATATGCTTATTCGCATCAGTAGTTCAAAGAATCCAGATAGCGCATGTAGCTGACCACCATCAGAGCGATCTTGAAAGTCAGCGCATCATCGAAAACACGAATGTCAAGTCCCGTGCTCTTTTGCAGTTTCTCAATACGGTACACTAAAGTATTGCGGTGTACAAAGAGCTGTCGGGAGGTTTCGGAAACGTTTAAATTATTTTCAAAAAATTTATTGATCGTGATCAGCGTCTCATCATCCAGTTCCGCCGGAACATTGGAACCGAAGATCTCGTCTATAAAAATCCTGCACAGATTGATCGGAAGCTGGTAGATCAGCCTGCCGATCCCCAAGGCGCTGTAAGCCGTCACGCTTTTCTCCGCGTAGAAGATCTTACCCACATCGAGCGCCATTTTTGCCTCTTTATAGGACTTCGAGACTTCCTTGAGCTCTTTCACGATGGTGCCGTAAGCCACGCGCACATTGAGCATCGCTTCCATATTCATCATATCGGTAATGGTCTGCGCGATCTGCTCCAGCCTGCCGTTTCCGTCCTCCGGAGCAAGCGCCTTGATCAAAATGACATTGCTCTCATCCACCGCCGTGATGTAATCGCCGGACTGGGTGCTGAACATCCCGTTCAAAAGTTCCATCGCCGTGGTGTCTTTGTCCTTATCCGTCTCGATCAGAAAGACCGCCCGGGGCAGCGCCGCCTCGATATGCAGCTTTTTCGCGCGGTTATAGATATCCACCAGCAGCATATTATCCAGCAGGAGATTCTGGAAGAAGTTATTGCGGTCATACCGCTCCTTATAGGCGACGATCAGGTGCTGCAGCTGGCTGACCGCGATCCTGCCGATCATGTAAGTGTCCTCGCCGCTTCCTTTTGCGTCCAAAACAAAGAGCGGCGCCTCCTCATCCAAAACCTTAAGGAGATGGTGCATCCCGATGACCTGACTGTCCGCAGGTGAATTGACAAAGCCCGCGATCAGGGACGGGGCGATCTCCCCTGTCTCAAAGGTCGCCGTCACTTCCTTGCCCTCCAGATCCCACACGGCAAGATCGATCTTGGAGATCGCGGCAAGTTCCTCAATGCTGGTCTTGATTATCTGACTTGAAATCATATTAATCTCCATTTCCTATATGACAAGAAAAGGGAGGGATGCTGATGCAACCCTCCCCCTGAAATCATTTCTCTTAGTTGGTGATGGTCTGCTCTGTCTCTTTGTCGAAGACATGAATCTTCTCAACGTCGAAAGCAAACTTAACGGTGTCACCCGGTCTCGCCGTGGTACGGGAGTCAACCCTTGCGGTGATCGGGAACTCAGCCAGATCGAAGTACAGATAAACTTCTGCACCGAGCAGCTCGTAAACCTTGATGGTGGACTCGAACACACACTTCGCGGTCTCGATGAACATTTCGGAATCATACACATCCTCAGGACGGATACCGAAAGTCACGGTCTTGCCGACATAGCCGCCGTCAATCAGCTTCTTGGACTTTGCGGGAGGCAGCGGAATGGTCTGACCTGCTACTTTCAGGTTTGCGATCTCGCCCGCCTGCTCAACAACCGCATCCAGGAAGTTCATCTGCGGGGATCCCATGAATCCTGCAACGAACAGGTTCTGAGGCTTCTGATATAAGTTCTGAGGGGTATCAACCTGCTGTACCACGCCGTCTTTCATAACGACGATTCTGGTACCAAGGGTCATAGCCTCTGTCTGGTCATGTGTTACATAGATGATAGTGGTGCCCAGTCTCTGATGCAGCTTGGAGATCTCAACACGCATCTGCACACGGAGCTTTGCATCCAGATTGGAAAGCGGCTCATCCATCAGGAACACCTTAGGATTACGCACGATCGCACGACCCATAGCCACACGCTGTCTCTGACCACCGGAAAGAGCTTTCGGCTTACGATCCAGAAGAGCTGTCAGATCCAGAATCTTAGCTGCCTCTTTTACCATCTTGTCGATCTCATCTTTCGGCACCTTTCTCAACTTAAGACCGAAAGCCATGTTATCGTATACGGACATATGAGGGTACAGAGCGTAGTTCTGGAATACCATCGCGATATCTCTGTCCTTAGGCTCCACGTCGTTTACGACTCTGTCACCGATCTTCAGCTCGCCGGAAGAGATGTCTTCCAGACCTGCGATCATACGAAGGGTGGTAGACTTACCGCAGCCCGAAGGACCTACGAAGATGATGAACTCCTGATCCGCGATCTCGAGATTGAAATCTTTTACCGCTTCGAATCCGTTCGGATAAACCTTGCAAACATTCTTCAAAGATAAACTTGCCATGATTGCCTCCTGTTTTTGATTTTTTTCTTGCACCCGAAAAAACGTCGGGTGACTCACTCTGTAAATTAGTATAACGAAGTTTTTCCGCCTTTGCTATACCACTATTCCACAAAGATTTGCTTTCCGATTGTAAATATTGCTTACTTTGTACTATTTTTTTGAATCCGTCTGACAAATTGACCAATAACATGGCCATTTCCTGTGCACAATCCACAAATTGCCGCTTTTTCGGAACAATGGAGCGCACCACGCCGTCACGGCATGAAGTGCGCTCCGCTTCGATGATCGCGCCGATTACGCCACCGTCGCCTCGTAGCCCGCCTCTTTGACCGCGGCACAGAGCGTCTCGTCCGAAACGCCGTCCCCGCAAGTCACCGTGGCTTTTTTCGCCTCCAGATCCACCGCAACGGCAGTCACGCCCGCCACGCCCGCAAGCGCTTTCTCCACATGCGCCTGACAGTTCTTGCACATCATTCCCTCTACCTTTAATGTTTTTTCCATAACTTCTTCCTCCTTCATGATTTTATCATTTTCTGCATTTCGCAGTTTCTGACCTCTTTGTACAATTTCTTCCGGCATCGGCGCCGTCCTGCGCCGTCGGTCCTTTGTCGCGGAACGGACAGAAAACAGATTCAGCCGCAAAGCGTTTGTGACCACGCAGAAACTCGACAGGCTCATGGCTGCCGCCGCAAACATGGGATTCAACGAGATTCCCGCAAGGGGAACCAGCACGCCCGCCGCGATGGGAATGCCGATGCAGTTGTAAAAGAATGCCCAGAAGAGATTTTCATGGATATTCTTTAAGACCTGTCTGGAAAGGCGCACCGCCGCCGACACATCTGTCAGTTTTGATCTTACCAGCACAACGTCCGCCGCGTCAAGCGCCACATCCGCCCCCGCGCCGATGGCGATGCCGACGTCCGCCCTGGTGAGCGCCGGCGCATCGTTGATGCCGTCTCCCACCATAAGCGTCCTGCCGCTCTCCGAAAGCCGTCTGACCACCGCCTCTTTCTCATCCGGCAGGACATCCGCGATCACGGTATTCACCCCTGCCTGCGCGCCGATCGCCTCCGCCGTGCGCCGATTATCCCCCGTCAGCATGACGACATGAAGCCCCATGCCTTTTAACTCCGCCACCGCCTGCGCGCTGTCCGGTTTCACCACATCCGCGACCGCGATCACGCCCAGAAGTTTATCTCCCGCCGCAAAGTAAAGCGGCGTCTTGCCTTCCGCCGAAAACCGCTCGCCCTGCTTTTGCATTTCCTCCGTCATCAAGCCGCGCTCCGCAAACAGCGCCGCCTTTCCGCCAAGTGCAGGGACAGGCTTCTTTGCATCTTCCGCGCCTGCGCCGGAAATATGCGGCAGTTCTCCCGAAACGCCCCATCCCGGAAGCGCCTGAAAATCAGCCGCAGCCTCTATGTGAAGCCCTTCCTCGTCCGCCCGCTCGCAGACCGCCCGCGCCAGGGGATGCTCGCTTTTCTGTTCCAGAGCCGCCGCCGCGCGCAGAAGCTCCTCCGCGGACACCCCCGCCGCCGGACAGATATCCGTCACCTGCGGCTTTCCCTCCGTCACTGTCCCTGTCTTATCCAGCACGACAAAGTCTGTCCTGCCCGTCTGTTCCAAAGCCGTGGCGTTCTTAAACAGGATGCCCTGCCCTGCGCCGACGCCGTTTCCTACCATGATCGCCACGGGCGTGGCAAGCCCCAGCGAGCAGGGACAGCTGATCACCAGCACACTGATAGCGTGGGAAAGCGCCTTGCCGATATCCGCTCCCGCAAGCAGCCAGACCACGCCCGTAAGCAGCGCAATGCCGATCACCACCGGCACAAAAACGCCGGAAACGCGGTCCGCGATCTGTGCAATGGGCGCTTTGGTAGCGACCGCATCTTCCACCATCGCAATGATCTGCTGTAAGGTCGTATCATTTCCTACACGCGTCGCCCTACAGGTCAGCGCGCCGTTCTGGTTCAGGGTCGCAGCGCTGACTCTGTCGCCTGCGCTCTTGTCAACAGGAAGGCTCTCTCCGGTCAGCGCCGCTTCGTTCACCGCGCTCTCACCTTCCACCACCTCGCCGTCCACGGGGATGCTCTCCCCCGGCTTTACCAGAAAGAGATCGCCCGTCACGACTTCGTCCGCTGAGATCGTGCTCTCCACCCCGTCCCGTATGACGTGGGCGGTCTTCGGCGCAAGCGCCATCAGACTGCGCACGGCGTTTGTGGTCTTGCCTTTGCTGTAGGCTTCCAGCATCTTACCTACCGTGATCAGCGTCAGGATCGTCGCCGCAGACTCGAAATACATATCATGCAGACAGTGAAACGCCGCTTCCGTGCCTGCCGTCCCGTAAGCGTTTCCCATACGGAACATCACCGCCGCACTGTAGACAAAAGCCGCGCCGCTGCCGAGCGCCACCAGAGCATCCATATTCGGCGCGCGGTGTAAAAGGCTCGTGCAGCCGCTAATAAAAAATTTCTGATTGATCACCATCACCAGCCCTGTCAAAATCATCTGATAGAGCGCGATCGCCCAGGGATTCTCCGCAAAAGCGGCGGGAACATGCCATCCCCACATCAGATGCCCCATCGAGACATACATCAGCGGAAGGAGCAGACAAAGCGAAACGATCAGCCGTTTTTTCAGTTTCGGCGTCTCGCGATCCACGAAAGCATCCTGCGCGCCGCCCGATGCAGCTCCCACCGCATCGCTTTTGCCCGCCGCAGAAGCAGGAGCCGCGCCGTACCCCGCTTTTTCCACCGCCTGACAGATCATGGATTCGTTTGCCGGCTCCCCGTATTCGACCAGCATATTGTTCATGAGTAAGTTTACGCTAACCGACGAAACGCCCGCGACGCCGCGCACCGCTTTCTCCACATGCGCCTGACATGCCGCGCAAGTCATGCCGGTGACGTTAAACTTTTTCGCTTCCATATATCTCCTCCGAATAAATCGTAACATAGGATAACCATAAGCAGACCCTTGCAGGGCGTCGGTACTTAATGAGGTTTTTCACGAATTTAGTACCGCTACGCCCGGAATGGAGCGAAAGCGAGTCTGCGTTGGTTATGCTATGTTACAATTCTATTCAACTTAGTTTTTTCATCAATTCCACCGCTTCCGCAAGGATCGCGGTATCTCCCT
Source organism: bacterium (assembly GCA_023666335.1). Classification (GTDB taxonomy): domain Bacteria; phylum Bacillota; class Clostridia; order Lachnospirales; family Lachnospiraceae; genus UBA3282. The sequence continues at coordinate 63,028 of JAMPCE010000011.1, read as the reverse complement.
CCCGGACGCCCTCCGCCACGCAGGACATCATGTGTTCCTCCAGGATCACATAGCCGAGGCTCCTGAGGGCGCTCTCCACCGCGCCGATTTGGATCAAAATATCTCCGCAGTAGCGGTCATCGTCGATCATGCCCTGTATCCCGCCCAACTGCCCTATGATCCGATTGATACGGCTTTGCAGTTTTTTCCGATCTCCCGCTTCCCGCGGCGTATGCTTGTGCCTGCACTGTGCACATACATTTTGATTATCCATATATTCTCTCCGTTTATTGATTCATCATACCCGCAATGCACGCTCGAAAATCCTGCGGATTGCCATCATGTATATCATATACCCCTATAGGGTATCTGTCAATGAAAAATTTTTCGTTGCAAAATACTCTGAAATATGATAGACTGTGCATACTAAAAAGAAAGGAGGATTTCTATGGAAGCGGCTATGAATTATGTTTGTAACGATGTGGTCAATTTGAGAGAAGAGTTTGCAGACTATACCGAGGAGGAGTTTATTGCGTTATGCGACTCCATCAATGAAGGGCTGGAAGACATACGGCAAGGACGCTATTATGATTTTGATGAAGTCTTTGACGAACTGGAAGCGAGGTTTTAGAACCGGACATTTCACATAATCTTGTACAGGGTCTAAAAAAATCCATTTCACGATTATCTGTTTTTCCTTATATGTTCCCAGTTATACAAGATGAAGTCATACATAGCACAATTGTTCGTCGTATGCCTTATAAAAATTACAATATTTACTATGAAATTGACGAAATAATGCATGTTATCTTCGTCGTGAGCATCGTTTACAACAAAAGAAACTTAAACAATCTGTAGCCAAAACAAAACCGGGGACGATCTCTCGCCCCCGGCAGAAATTCTTAAATCAACCTTTCACCGCACCGGCAACCATACCCTTGATGATCTGCTTGCTGAACGCAAAGTAGAAGATCACGATGGGCGCCATCGTCAGCAGCATTGCCGACATGATCTTCGGATAGTCCGAAGTAAACTGCCCCGTAAACTGCTTTAAGCCCAGCGGCACGGTGTAGAGCGCTCTGTCTTTGATGAGGATCAAAGCGAAAGAGAACTCATTCCAGCAGCTGAATACGTTGATGATCGCAACCGTCACGAGGATCGGTTTGCACACCGGCAGGATGATCCCGAACAGCGTCTTCGAGAAAGAAGAACCGTCGATCGCCGCCGCTTCCTCGAGTTCTACAGGAACGCCTTTGACATAGCCCTGCACAAGGAAGATCGACATTGGCAGCGCAAACGATACATACGGCATCAGCAGCGTGTACCAGTGGTTCGACAGCCCCATCTTGGAAAAGATGATGTAGATGGGAACCATCAGGGAGTGGATCGGAATCAGCATACCCATCAGGAACATCACATATAGGGGCTTATTCAGCGCAAAATTGATTCTCGAAAGAATGTATCCCACGATGAACGCGATCAATACGATCAGGATGACGGAAAGGATCGTCGTTCTCGCACTGTTAAACACCGACTGCATCAGGCGGTAGTCCTTATTGGACAGAATCTTTGTGTAGTTCGCCAGCGTCGGATTCGACGGCAGACTCATGATATCCGCGTTAAACTCTCTCTTTTCCTTTAAGGAAGAGTAGAGCATCCAGACCAGCGGAAAAATACAGGTCAGCGAAAAAATCCAAAGCACTACGTTTATCACGACACCGAGCACACCTCTCTTTACACGGGTGCCCGTCGAGTTATCCTCGACTTTCGACATTACCATTTCTTGAGCCATTACAAATCCCCTCCTTTCCTATGCCTGAGCATTTTTGCGGGCCTTGATCGCCTGCTGTCTTTCTTTCTCGATCTGTTTCAGGCGCTTCGCCTCTTCGCGGTCGTACTTATCTGTCATGAAGTAGTTCATGAGCAGCTGCGAACCGCCGATGACTGCCAGCGCCAGCACAAAGATGCCGACAGAGATACAGGAACCGTAGCCCAGGTTAGACTGTTCGAAGGAAACTTTGTAACCGTACATCGCCATAACCATAGACGAGTAGCCGGGGCCGCCCGATGTCATGACGTAAATATTATCGAATGCTTTCATGTTACCCGCTACGCAGAGGGTAATACAGACAAGCAGAGTATTCTTGATCAGAGGTAATACGATGTAGCGCGCGCGCTGGATGCCCGTTGCGCCGTCGATCTCCGCAGACTCCAGCACTTCCGTACTGATGGAAGATACCGCAGATAAGAGGATGACCATGTAGTAACCTATGTACTGCCAGATCAGCGGAATCGATACCAGCAGCATGACCAGCTTCGGCTCGTTCAGCCATACTTTTTTCAGATCGCCCCTGCCGACCGCCTCTAAGAAGTAGTTCAGCAAACCTCTCTTGGAGTCATAGATCATCTGCCAGATAAAGCCGATGCAGACTGCCGAGATGGTACTCGGGAAGAAACCGAAAGTTCTGTGGATGCCCTGGAGTTTCGTCACCTTGGAGTTAATCAGCAGCACCATGATGAACGCAATGCCGATCTGTCCGATGATACAGACGATCACCAGAAAGATATTATGCCCGAAAGAGTTCCAGAACACGCCGTCCGCAAAGAGCTGCGAATAGTTCGCCAAGCCGTTAAAAGTCTTGACCGGACCGCCCTTCCACTCAAAAAAGCTGTAAAAAAGAGCTGCAACAAGTGGTGCGAATACCGTGAACACATACAGCAGTACAGGTATGACCAGATATGCAGCGACAACCCATTTTTTCGGTTTTATTGCCTGTAACATAGAATCGCCCCCATTTCCTTTATTTTTCTCATTTTTTGAGATACCCCAAAGTGAAACGAAGACGCTTCACTCAATAACCCTTTTGGTAAGGAACCGCCCGGGAACCCCCGGGCGGCGCCACCATTTAATACCTTATTTCAGACCGAGCCTGCGTAGCAGTGCTCGCGAAGTTAATTGCGAAGCAATTTACTTCAATTCAAGCCGAGCCCGCGAAGCGGCGCTCGAGATCGAGCTTTGCTCGATCAATTATTGTCCCAAGTAAGCCTGATATGCAGCCTGCGTATCAGCAGCAACGGTAGCGGGATCTTTGTCGCCGTTTACCATCTCCTGCATCTCGGTGTTCAGTACGGACCATACGGAACCGTCTACATAAGAGTCATAGATCTCACAACCCTTGTTATCTACATAAGAGAAGTTGTAGAAGTCCTGTACATACTGCGGGAATGCGGAAAGGTCAACATCGGAGCTGCAGAAACCAGCCAGTGCGTAGTTCGCGCCAACATACTCGGAGAATGCAGGACCTGTCAGATACTGGCAAAGATCGATACATGCAGCGAGCTTGTCAGGATCGTCAGCAACCTTAGAGCTGATCGCCATACCGTAACCAAGACCGATGTTCTGGAAGTTCTCGTACTTGGTCGCATTTTCTGCCTTAGGCAGAACCGCAAACTTGGTGTTCGCAAGCTTGTCAGGATCGGTGGACTCCAGCGTAGCGCAGATATAGGACTCATCCCAGTTACCGCCGATGAATGCAGCAGCGTCGCCGGAGATGTAGTACTCACGCGCATCCTCGTTCGTTACAGCGTTGAAGTCATCGTTGAAGATGTCTGTGTCATGGAACAGTCTCTGGGTCTCTGCCAGTGCATCGATGAAAGCGGGATCCTCGAAGTTACCCGTGCCTGCGATGATGTCGGAGAACCACTGTGTGCCGGTGTACTGATAGCCGAGGCAGGATACGAAATCGGAGTTCATCTGCCACTGACCGCCGTTACCGAATGCGATGGTGTCGATACCCTGACCGCTGAAGTACTCAACTGCGCTCTCTACCTCTGCCCAAGTGGTCGGGAAGCTGTCAAAACCAGCGTCAGCCCACATAGCGGAATCGTAGATCACTACAGTACAGGTACCACCTGTCAGAACAGGGTAAGCATAGTAGCTGCCGCCGCTGGTGAAAGGTACCAGATAATCCATGTTGTACTGGCTCGCATAAGGAGAGTTGTTGATGGAATCTGTCATGTCATATACAAGACCCTGGTTTGCCCAGCTGATGGTATTCATACCCTGGAGCAGGAATACATCCGGAAGATCGTCCGCCGCTGCGCGGGTAGCGATCTGCGTCTTGTAGTCGTCGTTTGCAAGAACTTCCTCATCAAGGGTGATGTTGCCGTGGTCGGTCTGCCACTGTGCAAGGCAGGTACGGAAACCATCGGAACCGCCGTTACCCTCAGACTCCTCAGAAGTAGAGAAGTGCATGATGGAGATGTTGCCGCTGTAAGCGAGATCGCCGCTTGCCGCAGGAGCCTCTGCCTCCTCAGCGGGAGCCTCCTCCTCTGCTGCGGGCTCTTCCTCAGCGGGAGCCTCCTCCTCTGCTGCGGGCTCTTCCGCCACAGGTGCCTCAGCAGCCGGTGCAGCATCGTTGCCGCCGCAGCCCGCCATAGTAACAACCATAGCGGATGCCAGTAGAATGCTTACAAGTTTCTTTTTCATTCTTTTAATTCCTCCCTTTAAATATTTTTTTGCATTTATAGATTCGGAAGTTATCTTCCGTAAATGCCGATTTTTGAAACGACAGCTTGCCCTACTTAATCGTTTTCGCTTACTATCATATCTCAATTTTGGTATTTTTGCAATAGGAAAATCAAATATCTTTATGCAAATTTTATATCTTAGCAATCTTTCACATATTTTGTGATAAGATTTCTTGCGGTTTAGACAATAATTTCGTCATATTTTCCAATTCTGCGTTTTGACCGCATCGGACTGCCCGTCTATCGACCCTCGCTCTTCGGCTCCGGCAGCGTCGCGTCCAGCTCCGCCATCGCCCGCCCTTCTTCCGTGCGCTCACGGTAGAAAGCAAGCTGGTTCTTACCGCGCTTCTTCGCCTTATACAGACCCTGATCCGCCGCCTTGTAGAGGGTCTCGAAATCCGCGCCCTCCTGCGGGTAGATGGCTACGCCGATGCTGGCGGTCGCCTTATACTTCACATATTCGCCCGCCTGGAAGCCCTTGAAGAACGTCTCGACTTTCGCCGCTTCTTTCAGGATGGCGTCCTCCGTCGCGATGTCCTTTAAGAATACCATGAATTCATCGCCGCCCACACGGCCCACGATATCGCTGGCGCGGAAGATGCCGCCGATCTGTTTGCCCAGAGAACGCAGAACCTCGTCACCGAAAGCGTGCCCCATCGTATCATTGACCTTTTTGAAATTATCCACGTCGAAGATGAAGAGCATGGACTGGGTATCCGGATGATTCGCCATATAGTCCTTGATCTTGCGCTCGGTCGCCAGTTTATTATTGAGTCCGGTCAAAAGATCCGTGTCCGCCTTATCCTCCAGCTCTTTCTTCTTTGCATTGGTGCGGAACTTATTGATGATGTTAATGGTCATGACCACACAGAAGAAGACCGCGATCACAACAAGCAGGGATACTACCATATTGCTGGTGCTCTTACGCAGATAACGCACCTGTCTGTCCACATAATCGCCGCCGACATAGAGCACGAGATCCCAGCGGTTCGTCCCCAGCGGCGCAAAGATGAACATCTCCTGATCCTTTTTGCCCTGATTGATATAAACGCTGCCGCGGGAGCCGTTGTTCATACGCCCGCGAAGCGACCTTGCCGCCGTCTTATCCACCTGTTCCACGGCAGTTACCAGATTGCCGTCTTTCACATAGGAATTGGTCTCGCTGCCGCTTAAGCCCAAGACTTTTCCGTCCGAATTTACCAGCACAAGGAAGCTGCCGGGATCGTAGCCCGATTTTAACAGCATACCAGAAAACCGCTCCATCGGATAAAACAACAGCAGATATCCCTGCGCCGCATCGGAACTGATCCGCTCCATCACGACGACCGCGTCCCCCTCTTCCATATAAACATAGGAAGAATCCGCTTCGGAAAGTCCCGCAAAATAATCCGTCCCGGACAGATCGAGCGCCTGACCGGACAGATCGAGCGCCTGACCGTTCGGATCACAGTAGAGCACTTCATCTACGCCTGCGCTGTCCGCGGCGATCCGCAAAAGCTGCGACACGCGCACTGCGTCCTTTGCACCCTCCACCGCAAGCAGCGCGGCGATGGGCGTTCCGGCTCTTTCCACCTTTTCCAGTTCATGCAGCAGGCTGTTGCCGTAAGATTCCACGTCGGCGATCAGGTTTTTCGTGACGGTACTCTCCGCCTCCTGATTCGCCTTATGGGTAAAATTGACCAGCATGGCAATAACGGCGATCATCATCACGATCGTCGGTCCGACCCACTGTATGAGGCTTGATTTGTTCTGATTATCCATCCGCTTCTTCGTTCTCCTCATCCATCTGTACAGAAAAGCTCATATCATCCGCCAGCTCCTCCGTCTCCGGCTCCAGTTTCTTAAAAATACCGCTGTAAATCCATGCCGCTGCGTATGCCGGCGCCGAAATGCCGAACAGGAACACGAACAGGAGCGCGTAACTGGAAAAATAGCAGAGCACCAGAGGCAGAACATAGCACGCTATCATCAGTATCGTTTTCGGCAGATTGACCACTGCCAGGATCATCGCGTTTTTCAGTGTATTTTTAATCGAATTTTCAAAGCGCGCCAGCAGGGGAAATACATAGACCGCCACCATCAGCAGGAAGAGCGCCACTGCCAGTATAACGACCACGACCGCTTTCGGGAACACCATCCCCGAGTAGTTAAAGATCAGGACATCTCCCACATAGACCGCTATCACCAAAAGCATCAAAAGCCAGATCAATGTTGCCTGTTTGAAATTCTGTGCGAATGACTTAAAGAAACCGCGGACGAGATACCCTTCCCGGTCACGCACCATCCTCAGGATCACATAGTGCATCGCCGTATTCGCAGCGCCCACCGTAATCACGGGGAGACAGCAAAAAATCATTAAAAAATTCAGAATCATCAAATCCCCCACGCGGCCCAGAAAACGCATGACGGGACTGTCCATATCCAAAAATCTGCCCAAAATCGGTTCCTCCCGATACTTCAAATATTATGATATCATAAAACGTTATCAAAGTCTATATTTTATATTTTGCGACGACCTGACTATACTGTGCGTTGAGCGTCTGGTACATTTTCAGGATGCTCGCGGTCTCCGTCTTTACATGCGCCATGATCTCGTCATAAGATTCCGTGATGATCTGTACCGGCTGACGTTTGAAACGCTTTTTGGAAACCTCGTCGGTCAGATACCGCAGGATCTGCGCCTTGGGATAAGCCTCGCGGTAACTCCGCTTACTCACAAGGGCGCTGACTACGTCCGCCACCTGCAGGACGCTCTGCTGCAGCGTGATCTGCTGATCCGTCAGGCGTTTGGGGTAGCCGCTGCCGTCGCCCCTCTCATGATGCGCAAGAGCAATGCCCACGATCTCGGCGTCCATCTTTTTGCTGATCTTTTCCTCCGTGACCGCCACATGGGTGCGGACATGCTTGATCTCCTCGGGTTTTAACTTCCGGGGCGCCATGAGCACATCCTTTGAAATGGCGATCATGCCCAGATCGTGCAAAAGCGCCGCATAGTAGATCATCTCCCGCTCATTGTCCGGCAGAAAGAGCCTGCTCGAGATCTCCTCGCAGATGCAGATGGTCGTCACGGTATCAAGCACCGTCTCCTCCCTGACAAAGCCGAGACAGTAGATCAGCATATCCAGAAACTGCTTTTTTTGTTCATTATTAAAGATCATGTACTCCGCGATCTCGTCGAGTTCCTGTTTATAGTCGCCGGAGCGGATCTTGTCGATCAGCCCGTACTTTGCGTCGCACTGGTAAAAGCGCTCCAGACCCGCAGCGGAGAGCTTCGTATCCGCCTGTTTCTGGAACATCCGCGGATCAAACTGCGCGCCCATCGTATTTGCGTAGATATCCATCTTCTCCGCGATATTCACATAGGCAGCCACTTCCTTATATTCATAGTCCACGGTCTTTAGTTTCTCGTAATCCCTGCAATGGTACATGATGATCTTTGACAGTTCCGGCACGGGAGAAAGATACTTAAAGAAAAGATACCCGTAGATCGAGTGCGCCATGCTGTCCCTGGTCTCATATTGCAGCATATCGTTGATGCGCTCTTTCTCCGTCTTATAAGCGCCGATATCGTGCATGGTCGCCACCATGACAATGTCCGCCAGCTCAAATTCTTCATATTTATTTTCTTCCGCCAGCATCTTATAGACTATGTAAGCCACCCGCGAGCCGTGCTCCATCAGGTTGGGATTGATCAGCTTCATCACGTCCCGCATCAGTAAATAGATATCCTTGCTCCTAATATACTCCATACCTTTCTCCTGTCTTCCAAATTATATCCTATCATAGTATCAGTTCCATCGGCGTGTAGATGATCCCGTCCCTCTGCTCCTGCGGGCGGATATCCCGAAAGCCCAGTTTATGGTAAAACTCCACGCCGTAAGGAGAAGCATTCACCGTTATGCGGGAAGCGTGCGCAGCGGATACCGAATCGCTTTTCACACATTGTACGAGCGCGCGTCCGATTCCCCGTCTGTGGTATTTTTCGTCCACGAACAACAAAGAGATGTGCGAATCGCTCCGCAGCGTGATCATCCCGATGAGTTTTCCGTCTTCCCTCGCCACAAACAGGTGATAGGAACCGATGATGAACATCCGATGGAGCGTCTCGTCCGTGACAAAACGTTCAAAATTCGCCACGCCCTCCGGCGTATAGTCCTTTGCCTCAAACCGCAAAAAGGTGCGCCACGCAAGCGCCATAGCGTCCTCCCATTCGTCCCTGTATGCGCTCCTGATCTCATACGGCGTTTCCAAAACGACACACTTCCCCTTGTATAGTTTAGTTTATTTTATCCTACTTTGCGAAAAAATACAACCGGTTTGCATTTACTTCCGTAAAGGTGTAATATTAAGTTAATGTAGAAACCATTGGACGAAAACCGTCTCAGAAAGAGCCGTTGATGAAAGAAAATTCCATTTTTTCCACCATTTATGAAAATATCTGCCGCGACACCGGAAATCAGAACGAATCCCCTACGCTGATCGCCGTCGTCAGGCTTTTTACGATCACCATGATGATCCACTCGCTTGTGTTCTGCATCCTGGTCTCCTTTACGGGGCATATGGCGAGTCTCATCCTTGCCTCGCTGTCGCTGGTGCTGTTTCTGGCGGTCTTTGTGCTGTCTTACCAGTGCAGTACCTTTGCCGCCTACTGCGTTCTGAACGTTTGCATTCTGATCTTTGCGACGGTAAACGTCTTTTTTCTGGGCTGGAATATCGGCATCCAGCACTTTTTGGCAGTCCTTCTGGTCTTTGTCTTTTTTTCCAAATATAAGCACGAAAAAGCCAAACTCGCTTTTGCAGGTTTTCTGTTTGTCCTGCGGCTGTTTCTGTTCTATTACTGCCGCAGCAACGCCCCGCTCATCACGCTGGACGCGGATCTGACAGGCATCATGCAGATCGTAAATTCCTTTTTTATCTTCCTGTCGTTCGGACTGATCGCCCATCTGTTCAGTTCCAGCACGCAGGAGATCGAGGGAAAACTGATCGAATACAACGAAAAGCTGATGAAGCAGGCAAACACCGATACGCTCACGGGGCTGTACAACCGCCGCCGCACGATGGAATATCTGGAAAAACTTCTCAAAACCACAAATACCCAGATCAGCATCTGTCTCTGCGATATCGACTTTTTCAAGCGGGTCAACGATACCTACGGACATGACGTCGGCGATGAAGTCCTGAAAAAGATCTCGGAGGCTTTTCAGAAAAATCTGCCTTCCGACACTTTTATCTCCCGCTGGGGCGGCGAGGAATTTCTGCTGATCTTCCCGCGCTTAAACGGGGATGAAGCAATCATTGCGCTGGAAACGCTCCGGCAAAGGATCCGTGAGATCGTCTTTGACGGCGGAACGGAAAGTTTTTCTGTCTCCCTCACCTACGGACTGGTGGAATATGATTATTGCAGCGATATCACGACGCTCTTAAAGGAAGCCGACGAAAAACTCTACCTCGGCAAAGAGAGCGGCCGCGACCGGATCGTTTTCTGATCCGGTCATTCTTTCTCCTTTTCCGGCATATAGTACTACAAAACCATTCTTGCGGGTGTTCCCTTGAAACGTTCCCTTTCCCTCAAACAATGGAGCCTTTTTGCGGCTCTTCTTACCCTCGCAACCCTCCTCACCCTGTATCTGTACGGAAAAACGCATCAGGATGCGCGGTTTTATGCCTTTGCGCAGAATTTCTTTCTGGAGGAGGTGCAGGCAAATCCCATCCACCTGCATTACACGATAGACGACCCTGCCGCCTACGGCATCGACGAGTCCGCTCTCTCGCTTCCGGTCTATCAGGCGGGCAGCGCTGCGTCGGAGATCTATGCCATTTCGCGCGCAAGAGAGGAGCTTTCCCGCATCGATCCGAACGCTTTGCAGGAAAAGAACCGCCGCCTGTACGAACTCCTTGACAGCTATCTGACCGCCGCGGCGGACGTTGCCGCACACCCGTATTTTTCGGAGCCGCTCTCCCCGTCTTCGGGCGTCCCCTCGGAAATCCCCATCCTCCTCGCGGAGTATCGGATGGACGACGTCGCGGATGTGGAAAATTATCTGCGCATCCTCGAACAAGTCCCTGCCTATTTTGACGGGCTTATCCTCTACGAGCAGGAAAAAGCCGCCGCCGGGCTCTTTATGTCCGATACGACCGCCGACCGCATGATCGCGCAGTGCGGCGCCCTCCTGGACGCCGAAACGATCGAAGACGGCACGCATTTTCTGGAGACCACTTTTACGGACCGCCTGAAACGTCTGGCGGATCAGAATCTTTTGAGCGAAACGGAGATCTCCGCCTACGAAGCGCGGCATCAGCGCATATTGACTACTTCGGTCATTCCTGCTTACGGCCGCCTCGCGGATGCGCTCACCCTCCTGAAAGGGCAGGGCGAGGAACTCGGCGGCTTGGCGGAGAGGGAAAACGGGCGGGAATACTATCTGGCTTTGCTGCGTCTGCGCACCGGTTCCTACCGCGACATTGCGGAGATCAAGCGCCTGCTGGCGGAAGATCTGAAACTCAACTACGAGACGCTGGTGTCTATCTTAAGCCGCAACCCCGCCTTACAGACAATGATCCTGCAAACGCCTGATTTTCTGCCGGAAATGACGCCGGAGGAAGTCTTAAACGATCTGCGGGAAGAGATCGGCACAAATTATCCCGCCATTCCGGAGGAAAACGACAGCGCTCCCATCCACTCTACCATCAAGTATGTGGACGAAAGCCTTGCCGCCTACAGCGCACCTGCCTTTTATATGACGCCGCCGATCGACAATATCTGCGAAAACCTGATCTGCCTGAATCCGAAGGATACCGGCGACGACCTCTCCCTCTACACCACGCTGGCGCACGAGGGCTATCCCGGGCATCTCTATCAGACCGTCTACAGCAAACGTTTTCAGGAACAGGAGGGAAATCTTCCTCTGAGCAGCGTCCTCTACTACGGCGGCTATGTAGAGGGGTGGGCAATGTATGTGGAACTTGCCTCCTATGACAGGGCAACGGCGCTTGCCGTGCAGGAACATCCGGAAGCCGCTCTCTACTATCAGGTCTGCCGCCTTGACAGACAATTCCGGCTGGGGCTTTACTCCCTTCTCGATGTAGCGATCCACTACGACGGTCTTTCCCGCGAGGAAGTCGGCGCACTCTGTCAGGGGCTTGGCTTAAGCGACGGCGACGCGCTGACCGCCCTCTACACCTACATCGCCGAGGAGCCTTGTAATTATCTGAAATACTATCTGGGATATCTGGAAATCATAGAATTGAAGAGACAGGCGGCAGTCCTCTGGTCCGACACCGACCGTTTAAGCGCCACTTATGACAATACAGATTTTCTTTACCGCTTTCATTCGTTTTTGCTGCAAAACGGTCCCGCCGACTACCGCACGCTGGCGCGAAGACTGGCTGTATACTGATCAGGTCCGTGCGCGGAAAAAGCGGGTGAGCTTGTGAAGCGCCTGCTCCAGTACGCGCTGTTCCTCTTCGGAAAGATCCTTTAGGACCGCCTCGATCATCTCCTGATGAAATTTCTGATGGTGGAGATACGCCTTTTTGCCTTTTTCGGAGAGGGATACCAGCACGACCCGCCTGTCCTCTTCGCTGCGGCTCCTGTTCACATAGCCTTTCCTGACAAGTGCGTTGACTGATATAGTCAATGTTCCTGTGGTCACTTCCAGCTCTCTGGCTACGCTGGACATATTTTTGGCGCCCTCCGGACCGATCGCCTCCATGACATGCATATCATTTGCCGTCACATCCTTATATTCGTCCGTGCGGATAGCCCGTTCCTCCAGCGTATTGATATCGCGAAACAACTTGACGAGCACTTCGTTTAAAGTATTGTTGATATCCATATCGCATCCTCTGGTTTTCTATCTTTGGGACTGTTTTCACACAGGCACAGTGTAACAGAAAATACTTTGAAAGTCAAACTTGTTTGCCCTGTGCCTTTTGCCCGAAAGTACTAATTATAAAATTTTTGTTTATCATTTCTTTCGATTTTCTTTCCAATTTTGACACACGGCATTCACAATTTGCCTGTAAGATGAAATTGTAGTTGAGGATCAGGCGTACATACACTCGATTTAGAGGATGCGCTGCATTCTCCTTAACGATTGAATGGAGCCGCCGATGCTGTTCGGCATCGACCGGCTTCGACTAAGCATAACAGTTCTCATTTGAGACTGTTGACATAGATTCGACCCAGCATTTCTATCCTTCTCACACACAAAAAGACGGAAGCCTATGGTTTCCGTCTTTTTGCATTCCGTCTCTTTGTTCTAAAGCATCCGCCCTGCCAGCACGATGCTCGCCGCGATCCCCGCAAGCGTCGCAAGCAGCGCGCCCTTTAAGGTATACCGCGTCTTCGTGACCTTTGCCGCGAGAAAATAAACGCTCATCGTATAGAAGATCGTCTCCGTGCAGCTCATCATAATAGAGGTGGTCAGCCCGATCAGCGAATCCGGTCCGTGGTTCTTAAAAATATCAAGCACCAGCCCCGTAGCCGCCGACGACGAAAACATCTTTACCAGCATGAGCGGCACCAGCTCTTCGGAAAATCCCAGCCGTCCGGCTGCACTTGCAAAGAGCCCGCCGAAAAATTCCAAAAAACCCGACGCGCGCAGAATGCCGACCGCCACCATCAATCCGATCAGCGTCGGCATGATCCGGATGACCGTGTAAAATCCATTCTTTGCGCCCCTGATAAAGTCCTCGTATACATTGCAGCGGTTGGAAAGCCCGTAAGCCACGATGTAAAAAATAAGGACCGGGATGATAATGTTGGAGATGTTTGATAAAACCGATGCCATAGTGCGTCCATCAAATGGTTTTATACCAATCTATGCAGGCAAACGGCAAATATGTTTACAAAAACTCCACTTTTCCGCTGTCGATCTGATAGACTGCGCCGCATACCTTCAAGGCGGAATCCTCCGTCAGCTTCAACTGTTCTTTGATGATGGAAACGCTTCTCTCCACATTCAGGCGGGAAGCCTTGATCTCGTCTTTTTCATCACCGATCGCCTTTTTGATCTCGTCCGTTATGTATTTTACAAATCCGTCGGCGCCGCCCGCTACCGCCGCGCCTACCGCACCACAGTGCGTGTGCCCTAAAACGACTACCAGATTGCTGCCGAGATGATCCGCGGCGTACTCTACGCTGCCAAGCTGGTGATGATCCATAACGTTTCCGGCTACGCGGATGGTGAACAGTTCGCCGATCCCCGCGGAGAAAATGCTTTCCGGAATGACTCTCGAATCCGAGCAGGTGATCACGATCGCATAAGGGGTCTGACCCTCATTGCAGGTCTTTAACCTGATCTGTTTGGAAATATCGCCCGAATTGGTCGCCGCGTCCAGGTAACGCTCGTTTCCCGCTTTTAACTTTGCCAGCGCGTCGGCTGCCGATAAATTTTCATGATGTGCCATAAGTTTTTACCTCCTTTGATTTCTTAGTATATCATGAAACGGCAACCATTGCAAAAGAAAGAGACGACAAATCTATTGACAAAAAGTTATATAAACTTATATAATGAATCAAAAGTTATATAAGAAATCAGAAGTTATATAAAGTTATATAAAAAACAGGGAGTTATATAAACTTATATAAATCAGGGGGGTCAAAGCATGAACAATCCTTTTACGCTTTCTTTCGGCAAAAAGCCGTTGCAATATGTTTCGCGCATCACACAAATGCAGCAAATTCTGGAACAATTCAGCGCTTTAGAGCCATCCAATCAAGTTTATATGATCATGGGTGTAAGAGGTTCCGGCAAAACCGTCATGATGACAGGAATCTCTAATGAGCTGCGCCGCCGGGATGAATGGATCGTTGTGGAGCTTAATCCGACAAGGGATCTGTTGCAGAGTCTGGCTGCGAAACTATACAGTCTGCCGGAAATGCACGCACATTTTTTGAAGGCTAAGATTGATTTTTCCGTTTTAGGCATCGGCGTGGCAATCGAAAATGCAACTCCGATCACAGATATCGAAAATGCGATCGAATTCATGCTGGCGGAACTCCAAAAAAGAAAGAAAAGATTGTTGATTTCAATCGACGAAGTGACAAACAGTGAAACGATGAAAATATTTGCCAGCTCTTTTCAGATTTTTATTCGACGGGAATATCCGCTTTTTCTATTGATGACCGGATTATATGAAAATATTGACAGGCTTCAAAATGATAAATCTCTGACTTTTTTATACCGGGCGCCTAAAATGATGCTGGAGCCGCTCAACTATACCGCAGTCAGAAAGCAATATATGGATATTTTCAAGTTAACGGTAGAAGCAGCAGGCACGATGGCAGGTCTGACCAAAGGTTATCCCTTTGCGTTTCAGGTATTGGGCTATCTTTATTGGGAAAATAGGGATCAAAAAACGCTGGAAGATATTTTGCCGGAATACGACCAGTACCTTGATGAATATGTATACAGCAAAATATGGACGGAAACATCCCCAAAGGATCAGGAACTCATTGCCGAAATAGCCCTGAGCGGCGAAACAAAAGTGAAAAACATCCGCGAAAAGGTCAATATGACTTCGGGGCTGTTTTCCGTATACAGAGAACGTCTGAAAAATAAAGGCATTTTAGATACAAGAATCTACGGCGAAGTCACTTTTGCGCTGCCGCGGTTCGCTGAGTTTGTTCAGCAGAGACTGTATTGACGCAGCCCGCCCTTGACGTCACAACAACCCCCTTTTTCAGGGACATTATCTCCTTAACTTTTGAGAGACAAAAAGCTAAGGAGGTTTTTTTATGCAAAAAATCAGAAATCAGATCAGAAAACTCTACCTGTCATCTGTGACGGGAAACCTGTCATTGACCGGGGCATGGGTCGCCATTCTCGCGGCAAGAGGTTACAGCCTCTCCGAGATTGGCCTCGCGGAAACAGTCTTTCATATAACGAGTATTTTACTCGAGATTCCATCTGGCGTCTTTGCCGATCTGTTCGGCCGGAAGAAAATGCTGCTTGTGAGCAGTATCCTGCGCATGGCGGGAAATGTCGTCATGATCTTTTCCTGCAATCTGCCCATGGTCTGTACAGCCCTTGCCTTCTATGCCGCAAGTTATAATTTTGCGTCCAGCGCGGACGAAGCGCTGGCATACGATTCCTTAAAGCTGGCGGGACGGGAAAGCGACTATGAAAAGTATGCGTCTAACCAGATGATCCTGTATCGTCTGTGCAGCGGTATTTCGACCCTGTGCGCGGGCTTTGCGCTTTTCATCGGACACAGAGCAGCCTACGGCACGGATGTTGTGATGTGCGTTCTACAGATCCTGATCGTTCTTTCTTTATATGAAGCGCGAGTAAGCAACAGAAGCGGAGACGGGTTTGATAAATTGACTCAATCAGTCAAAGCTGAATTGATCCGCTGTTTTCTGTCAAGCCTGTCTTTCCTGAAAAAGGAACGGAAAGCTGTCGCATTGATGTTTTGCAATTCTTTCGTCGGCGCGGCGGACATTCTGCTGTTGTTTTTCCTACAGGCCAAACTGCCTGCTGCCGGAATGCCGGGGCAGGCGCTGGGAGCGGCTCTGTTTTTCATGGAAATGGGCGGTATCCTCGGCGCGAGAGTCATCTTAAAATGGAAAAAGTCAAAATACGGAAAAGTATTTGCCCTAACGGCGGCGCTGGTGCTTGCGGGCATACTGATGGAACATTCGGGAATCTGCCTTGTGATGACATTCGGCGGCTTTCTCGCAGCTTTTGCAGATGATACGCTACAGGTAAGGACAAATGCCATCCTGCAGGATATGTTTCCTTCGGAACAGAGGGCTACGCTGATCTCCATCGAATCCTTTACTTTTTCCGTCATCATGGTGGTACTGTCGCCGCTTGCCGGATTTTTCTTTTCGTGGTGGTGACGCGTCGCAGGATCAGCATCCTGCGACCAAAGAATTGCTACGCAATTCTTTCTTAAATGTTTTACTTCTTTCGCTTCTGTGAATATGATATAATCGTCGCAGGATCAGCATCCTGCGACCAAAGAATTGCTACGCAATTCTTTCCTAAATGTTTTACTATTTTCGCTTCTGTGGATATGATATAATGCAATCATGACAAGCGTAAAAGCCGGAAAAGAAAGGCAGGGACTCCAATGAACCCTAATCTGAAAAAATATCCTTTGACCCAACTCCCCCACTACAAAGTGCACGGGCGCACGATCCCGAACGCCTGTCCGCTCCCGCTCTTTTTTAACGGCAGCGGCGTAGAGGTTAACGTGACCGGCACGGAACTCCGGGTGGATCTGGAAGTCAGCTACAACGTCCATGAAATGTGGATGGCATGTGAGATCAACGGCGAACTGATGAGCCGCCAGATGCTCATGCCGGGTACATACTCCCTGTGCCTCTTTCGCGGAATGAGCGCAGAACCGATTAAAAATGTTCGTATTTACAGAGAGTTGCAGGCGATGTCGGAAGATGTGGACTGCTGCCTCATCGTCCACGGTTTTCAGGCTGACGGCACGTTCTCTCCCGTCCCGAAAAAGAAATTAACGCTGGAATTTATCGGCGACAGCATCACCTCCGGAGAGGGCACTTACGGCGCAAAGGCGGATTACGACTGGATCCCCATGTACATGAGTTTCAGCCGCAACTACGCTAAGATGACTGCCGAAGCGCTTGACGCGGACGCTTTTCTCATCTCGCAGGGCGGCTGGGGCGTGCTCAGTTCCTGGGACAACAATCCGGACTGCAACATTCCCTCCCGCTACGAAAAACTCTGCGGCCTCTGCGACGGCGAAAAAAATAAGGCGCTCGGCGCCTTTGAACCCTACGACTTTTCTTTGAGAAAAACGGACGCCGTGATCGTCAATCTCGGCACCAACGACGCCTCCGCTTTCGAGCAGCCGCCTTTCGTCGATCCCGTCACGGAAGAGACTTTCAAGCAGCGCAAGAACGAGGACGGCACATACAATGAAGACGACTTGCAGCGTTTCAAGGACGCCGTCACAGCTTTCTTAAAAATGCTGCGAAAGAATAACCCGCAGGCGCATATCGTCTGGTGCTATGGGATGCTCGGCTACAACCTCACCGCCGCGATCACGGACGCCATGAACCGCTACACGGAGGAGACCGGAGACCATAATCTCCAGTTTTTGCAGCTTCCGAACACCACCAAAGAGACGGTCGGCTCGCACGAGCATCCGGGAGAACTCTCCCACCGCAGGGCAGCGAAAGTACTGATTGAATATCTGAGAGATTATTTCGCAATTTCCTAATGATAGAAAAAAGCATTTCGGCGCATCTACATTGCCGAAATGCTTTTTTGTTTATTTTTCCAGTTCCAACAGTCCGAGTTTCAGCGCTCCCATAATACCCTGCTTGTCGTCAAGGCTCTGCAGCACGATATAACTGTCCAGATCTTCCAGCTCCTTCGTCTTAATATAACCGTTCAAGAGTCTGCTAAACTTCTCACGGATCAGGGGAAGGAGCTGCGTCTGGTGCATGACGCCGCCGCCCAGAATGATGCGCTGGGGCGATACGAGCATCACATAATTGACCAGCGCCTGCGCGATATATTCCGCCTCCATCTCCCAGACCTCGGCTCTGTCCGCCAGTTCCACGGCTTTTCTGCCCCATCTGCCCTCGATTGCCGGTCCGGCTGCCAGCCCCTCCATGCAGTTTTTGTGAAAAGGACAGAAGCCCTCATAGGTATCCTGCGGGAGTTTCTGCAAAAGGATATGCCCGCCCTCCGGATGCAGCATACCATGCACGAGTCTGCCGTCCGCGATCACGCCGACGCCGACGCCCGTGCCGATCGTGATATAGATACAGCTATGCAGCCCTTTCGCGATCCCCCAGGTATACTCCCCGAGGGCGGAACCGTTCACATCCGTATCAAAACCCACCGGAACACCCAGATGACCGCGGAACGCACCCACGATATTAAAATTCTGCCAGGCAAGTTTCGGCGTGGTGGTGATATACCCGTATGTCGCGGATTCTCTATTCACGTCGATTGGTCCGAAACACCCGATGCCCAGCGCCTCGATCTGTTTCCCCTCAAAAAACGCCAAAAGTTTCGGGATCGTGATCTCCGGCGTTTCCGTCGGGATCGAAACCTGCTCTGTGATCTCTCCGTTTTCATTTCCGACCGCGCACACCATCTTCGTGCCGCCCGCCTCCAGTGCGCCTAATATCATATTTGCTTCTCCTTACCCTAATATTTTCCGCGCCACATACACCCCGCTCGCGGACGCGTGAGAAAGCGAATGCGTCACACCGCTGCCGTCCCCGATGATGTAAAGTCCCTTGTGCTTTGTTTCCAGATTCTCGTCGATCTCCACTTCCATATTATAAAACTTCACTTCCACACCGTAGAGCAGCGTATCGTCATTTGCCGTGCCCGGCGCGATCTTATCCAGCGCATAGATCATCTCGATGATGCCGTCCAGAATACGCTTCGGCAGCACGAGGCTCAAATCGCCCGGCGTCGCGGAGAGCGTCGGCTCGATCAAGCCCTCCGAGATCCGCTTCGCATTGCTTCGTCTGCCGCGCACCAGATCGCCGAACCGCTGCACGATCACGCCGCCGCCCAGCATATTGGAAAGTCTGGCAATGCTCTCGCCGTAGCCGTTGCTGTCCTTAAAAGGCTCCGAAAAATGCTTTGCCACGAGCAGCGCAAAATTCGTATTTTCCGTCTGCTTTTCCGCGCCCTCATAACTGTGCCCGTTCACCGTCACGATCCCGTTCGTGTTTTCATTGACGACGATCCCGTGGGGATTCATACAGAACGTCCGCACATTGTCCTCAAATTTCTCCGTGCGGTAAACGATCTTGCTCTCGTAAAGTTCGTCCGTCAGATGGGAAAAGATCACCGCCGGAATCTCTACCCGCACGCCGATATCGACGCGGTTCGACTTTGTCTTGATATCCAGATCGCCGCATACTTTTTCCATCCATTTGCTGCCGCTGCGGCCCACAGACATGACACACTTGTCACATTCGTAGGTTTCCTGTTCGGTGATCACCCGGAAGCCGCCGTCTGTCTGCTCGACCGTCTTCACCGGCGTGTCAAAGAAAAAGTCCGCCTTATCCCGCAAAAGAGCGTAGAGATTTTCCAGCACGATATAATTGATATCCGTCCCCAGATGGCGCACCGACGCGTCCAGTAAATTCAGCTTATTCTGTAGACACAGTTTCTTAAAATGCGTCCCCGCCGTGGAGTAAAGTTTCGTCCCCTCGCCGCCGTGACGCATATTGATCTCATCCACATAGCGCATCAGCTCCAGCGCCTGCTTTTTTCCCACATGCTCGTAGAGCGTGCCGCCAAAGTCGTTCGTGATATTATACTTTCCGTCGGAAAAAGCGCCCGCACCGCCGAAGCCGCTCATGATGGAACAACTCGGACAGCCCACGCAGGATTTCACTTTGTCGCCGTCGATCGGGCAATGCCGCCTTTCCAGCGCATGCCCCGCCTCGAATACCGCGATTTTTAAGTCCGTTCTTTTCTGCGTCAGTTCGTATGCCGAGTAGATGCCGCCCGGCCCCGCGCCGACAATGATCACATCATATTTCATATGCCGCCTCCTTTACCGCTCTTTCGCGATCAGCTCGCGCACCGCTCCCACCGCCACACGGACAGCCATATCCGTATCGCGCACCACGGGATTTTCCAGTCCAAGTTTTTCCCGCTCCTGATTCGCCACCACCAGAAAACAGGAACCCGCTCTCACATGTAAGTAACTTGCCACTGTAAACAGCGCCGCCGATTCCATCTCGGAAGCAAGGCAGCCCAGCCGCTTCCACGCTTCCCATTTGTTCATCAATTCATAACTTACGGGCTTCGTCTCCGGTTCGTGCTGCCCATAAAAGGAATCTTTCGCCTGCACGACCCCTGTGTGATAGGTACAGCCAAGCTCCCCCGCCGCCGCCACGAGCGCATTCGTCACGCCAAGGTCTGGTACCGCCGGAAATTCGATCGGCGCATATTCTCTGCTCGTCCCCTCCATGCGGATCGCGCCCGTCGCGATCACGATATCGCCGCTTTTTACCTCTGTCTGCATGCCGCCGCAGGTGCCGATGCGAAGAAAGGTGTCCGCGCCGCAGCGCACCAGTTCCTCCATTGCGATCGCCGCAGAAGGGCCGCCGATCCCCGTGGAGGTCACGCTCACTTTCACCCCGTCCAATGTTCCCGTGTAAGTGATGTATTCCCGATTGTCCGCTATCAAAACGGGATCGTCAAAATACTGCGCGATCTTGACACACCGCTTCGGGTCGCCGGGCATGATCACATAACGCCCCACCTCGCCCTGCGCCACCTGAATGTGGTATTGTCTCGACGCATCTTCCGAATAATTTTTCATCTGGTCCGCCTCCCCAAGTCATTTTCTTTATCATAGCGCAAAATGGGGGTGGTGGCAAGGGCGGCTGTGCCGGATCTTACGCAGACACCAACGCGGACATTGGCGTAAGGAAACGGTAGCAATAGGAAGCGCGTTGTGTTAAAATCAATTTATCACAGGAGAAGATCATATTATGAAAAACCAGGACAAAACAAACGTCATGCGTATACTGGACGGGAAAAAGATCCCCTATGAAAGCCATGCCTACGAGCCTGACGCGACAATGAGCGGCGCACAGATCGCCGAAATCCTCGGTGAAGATCCCGCTCATGTTTTTAAGACGTTGATCACGCAGGGAAAATCCGGCGGCTATTATGTATTTGTAGTGCCGGTACAGGCGGAGCTTGACTTAAAAAAAGCCGCCAAAGCGGCAGGCGAAAAAGCCGTAAGCATGATAAAGCAAAAGGAATTGCTGCCGCTGACGGGCTATGTCCACGGCGGCTGCTCCCCGATCGGCATGAAAAAACAGTTTCCGACTTTCCTTCACGAAACGGCGGAAAACTACGAAAAAATCTATGTCAGCGCCGGAAAAGTCGGCTGTCAGATCGAACTGTCGCCGCAGGATCTGGCGACGGTCGTACGATGCCAATTTGCGGATATTGCTGTTATTCCCTGATCAGATAAACAACAAACTACCCCCGACACCCCTGCAAAGGAGACTTACCTTGAAGATAAAAACTGCGAAAATGGCTTACGAGGAAGCCCTCGCGCTTCCCCGCGCCGCGCATCAAAAACCGCACAGACAATATTTTCTGTTCCGCGTGATCCTCCTGCTCGCATCTCTTTGGGACCTCTGGCGGACACATTTTACCTACCGCCTCATCGGCATGGAGCAGCTCGGCAAACGCGAACCCTGCCTGATCCTAATGAACCATTCCAGCTTTATCGACTTAAAGATGGCGTTCCGCCTGCTGTGCACCCGTCCTTTTCACATCATATGCACGCTGGACGGCTTCGTGGGCAAGCCCCGCCTGATGCGTCTGTTTGGCTGCATTCCCACCCGGAAATTCATGACCGACGTAAATCTCGTGCGCGATATGGTGTACGCCACAAAGACGCTGAAAAGTTCCATTCTGATGTTTCCGGAAGCCAGCTACAGTTTCGACGGCACACAGACGCCCCTGCCGGACAGCCTCGGGAAATGTTTGAAGATCCTAAACGTTCCCGTCGTGATGATCCGCACTGAGGGCGCTTTCGCGCGCGATCCCCTCTACAACAATCTCCAACTCCGCAAGGTGCGTGTCTCCGCCGAGGTGGAATACCTTTTTTCGCCCGAAGAGATCCGTGAAAAGACGCCGCAGGAATTAAACGATATCCTCAAAGAAAAATTCACTTTCGACTATTTCCGCTGGCAGCAGGAAAATAAGGTGCGCATCAGGGAGCCTTTCCGCGCGGACGGCTTGAACCGTATGCTCTATAAATGCCCCCATTGCCTGCGGGAGGGGGAAATGCTCGGACAGGGCACGACGCTGACCTGCAAGCATTGCGGACAAACTCACGAGCTGACGGAGTACGGCTATCTGCAGCTTATAGACGGCACAGAAAATCTATCGGATCATCATTCGGAATACGAAAGAGACACAGCGCAAACCACGGTTGTTGCAGAACGTATATTCTCTCACGTCCCCGACTGGTACCGCTGGGAGCGGGAGTGCGTCCGGCAGGAAATTTTGTCGGGAACCTACCGCATGGAAATTCCCGTCACGATCTACCTATTGGTCAACACGAAAAAGATCTGCCAGGTCGGCGAGGGAACCCTGACCCATTCTACGGCGGGATTTCATCTGACGGGCTGCGGGGGAAAACTCGATTACCGTCAGGAACCGCTCGCCTCCTACAGCCTCTATTCGGATTTCTTCTGGTATGAGATCGGCGATATGATCTGCATCGGCAATGAACAGGCGCAGTATTACTGCTTCCCGCAGGGTTGCGGGGATATCGTGGCGAAAGCAAGGCTGGCTGCGGAGGAACTGTATAAGATAACAAAATCAGCTATTAATAATAAATTTTGATCACTCGATGGAATCCGGTATATGCTCCCGCTGCAGTAATTCTTCTCGATACCGGCTGTCCGCAAGCGCTTTTTTCAGGTCATCCATGCGGTCTTCCCGCAACAAATAGGATGTCAGCTGCGCAAGGCGCGTTTCTCCCTCCGCCAAACCTTGTGCATGACCCTCCGCATGACCTTCCTCACGGGACGCCTTTCTCTCCGTTTCTAAAGCTTCTTCCAAAGCACTTCTTCGATCTGAGATATCCAGATATAGGTCGTCGTATACCCCCACCTTAATCCGCTCCGAAAATGAGTGAAGCATCGGCTCTTTCCCATGTTCCAGATCATAGACCGTCACCCGCTCATGCTTCGGATCGACGATCCAGTATTCCCGGACACCTGCTTCCTTATAAAGGGCAAGTTTATGCACATAATCCAGTTTTCTGTTGGAGGAGACGATCTCGATCACGAGATCGGGTGCACCATGACACCCCTTTTCATCCAGGATGTCCTTGTCACAGATCAGCGCGATATCCGGTATGACAAAGTTATGGATATCGTTCTTAATCTCCACACCGAGCGGGGCAGGGAAGACACGGCACTTTCCTTTCTTTCGCCTGATATAGAGACTAATCTGAAAAAATAATTCACCTACCAATTCCTGATGGATCGTGGCGGGGGTAGTCATCCGAACAAAAATTTCTCCGTCGATCAGCTCCGCATATACGCCTTCCGGAAGCCTCTCGAGATCCTTCACCATATACTGCCATTTTCCCTTTCTGTCCAGACCCATTCGTATTAGGTCGTCATGGGTCAGATCACGCATCATTCCGTCTTCGCGTATCAAATCCATTTCTGTGTCCTCTCTTCTGATTGGTTCCATAATGTACCCTCCTTTGTCTGTACGGCAGACTCTCTGCAAAACTAAGTCCGGGAAATCATTATGGAAGCTGCGTCCCGATCCCTGCATCTCTGCCGCTTGTTAATAGTAGTTGAGTAAACGGCAGAAACTGCCAGAATGTGCGAACGCACGCTCTTTTGATCACTCGATGGAATTAAGTATAACGTTTATGATAGCGTATGTCAATAGGTTTTGCGAAAAATTATGTGCGAAATTTCGTTTTTGCAAAATTGATGTTGAAAAATCAGAGGAGATGACATATAATATGCTTAACAAGGGAGCCGGAAGGTGACTGCACTTCACCTGACCCGGCGTTATGTTAAAGTAATAGCCGTCGGTTTTGCCAAAAATCAGGACGGCTATTTCTTATTTTTCATATTTAGAACTGCTACGACCAGCAAAAAAGAGGTCAAACACATTCGGACTTACGCCGTTTGTGTTTGACCTCAATTTTTATGTTTTCTTTTGATCAGATCTTACTCGGTTTCGGTTTCTGAACCCTCACTGCCATTGTCGCCGCCCGGAGTCTCGCTGCCGCTGTCGCCGCCGTCTCCTTCATCCGGGTCCGTGCTGCTTGTGGAATCATTCTTTGTAGCCGTGAAAGTTACGCTTACAGGGACATACAGCGCCCCATTGTGCAGCCGCACATATACCGGCGTATTAGCCGCCATGTTCTCCAGCACAATCTCACAGCCATATTGATTATTCCCTAAGTTAGTAGCTGACGTACTCTCGCCAAGCGTCGAACTCGTCTTATTCACACAATCCGACTCATTGTCGTAAATATACATAGCCCGAGGACCTAAGGTATTTGATAACATACGGAATGTATATGTTCCTGCCTCAGTTACTGTGTACTTATAGAAAGTGTCCGAATCTGCCGGCAATGTGAACTCTTCGTTCTGCGGCACTTCCCCAATCTCTGACGTAGCAGCTTTCACCGTAAAGCTGGCGGAAGCTGATCCGCCGTTCGTGATCTCCAAACGGATCGTATCGCCCTCCGCTAAGTAGAGCTTAAACGGGAAAGATGCTGTCTTCTCGCGTTCACTGTTAAGCTTATAAGTGACACTGATGTCATCACCGGTCAAAGCTCTGACGCTCGCCGCCGCTGCATCCTCTTTCGTGAACTCATAAAACCCATCCTGCTGTGCGGTAAACGTCACATGCGTGATCTTACCGGCATCCAAGGTTACGGAAACACCGTCTCCGTCCAGACTCAGCTCCTGACTGCTGACCTTCTCAATGAGAAATTTGCAATTTGTCGCTTCACTGGTGTCTACTTTCATATATACGGTCTGGTCTGCTTCCAGTTCTTTTGTTTTCGTAGTATCTTGAGATACTGTTACAAAATACCCGAGATAGTTCTTACCAACTACATATTCCTCATTGTCGTCCACATAGAGCGTCCCGCCGTCTATCTCAGAGAACGCATAGGTTCCTGCGGTCGACGCCGTAAACTGATAGTATGCTCCTTCCGTCACAGTCGTCTCCACGCCTTCCGTCACGGTGGTAAACTCCAGTTTCTTGGACGTCAGCGTCACGGTAACCGCATCGGACTGCCCGTTCGTGATCTCCAGAGATACCCTGCTGCCTGCTGTCAGCTGCTCATTGAATGCAAACTCAGTGCCGTTATTGGACTGACTGGAACTACCAGTCCTCTCCGTGACTGTAAATTTTGCATCAACAGATTGCTCCGACGCAACAGCGAATGAATACCATCCGCTATCCATGATATCCAATGTCAGATACTTCTTACCGTTCGCCGCCACAGTTACCGGCTGGGAACCAGCGAGGACAATGTCCTCACTGATCTTCTCCGCCTTTAAGGTATACTCGCTGCCATTAGTCAACTGACTGCTGGTCCGCACCCATACGCTGTCGCCCTGGTTGATCTGGCACGAAACCGTAGTTCCGCTATCCTTAGCCCAATAGCTGTTCCCCGAAGTCGCGTCGCTCAAATCATCGTACAGATACAGATACCTCGAACTATCTCCGCTGCCTTTCAGCGAGAACTGGTAGTACGCGGTCGCGGGAGCCTTAAATTCAAAGACGCCGTAATCGCCCGTTCCGGTCACTGTCTGCTCGCCCACGCCGCTCATCGATTCCATGCGCTGCGTCTGCTCTACCTCGACATAGTAGGAGATATTGCCGGAAGTATTGTAATCTGCACCGCGGACATAGGAAGAGAAAGTAACACTCTGTCCTTCTGTCATCCAGCCGAGATCCCTATAGCCTCGGTAGCTTGTGGAGCCCAGATAGATGGTTCCTCCGACCCCCCCCCCAGCGGATACTGCATATTTTCCGCTCTCAGGCGCTGTGAAGCTAAAGTATGTGGTCTGATCTGCCGTCACTTTTCTGGCATCGCCTACGCTCAGCGGCAGATAGATTATATTATTCCCGTTATTCAGGGACGCGCCCGTAAACTCTTCCGGCTCGTTATCGCCGTAGTAGCGGTTTGCATTCTTATAAGCATCCCCTACTGCCGTCACATAGATCCTGTATCTGGCGATGACTTTGTTGCCCAGGATCTTGGACTTCACTTCCAGCGTCGTATTACCCGGCTTCACGCCTTTCATCGTGATGCTGTAGGTGCCTGCCGCCGCTTTGACTGTCGCTACCTTGGCATTATCCACGGTCCACACGAGCGTATCACTGATGCGTCCGCGATTGCTCCATGTCTCCGCCGTCAGCGTGTAGCTGTTGCCGGAGAGGATGTTAAGAGAAGGAGCGCCCACAAGATTGTCATCATCGTCATACTCGTAGTTTTCTTGTAACTTTCTTGTTTTTGTACCTTTCTCCTCATCACCATACTCGCCTACAACGATCGACATACCGCCGTACTCTTTACTGATCAGCTTCCCGGTACTATATTCATAATCCTCATCATAGTCATCATGAAGATAGTCACCTACAGCCGGAATCTTCGTGGTCTTCACTTTCGCAGTCGCCGGCTTCGCCGCAAGCGCATCATACAGCGCCGTAATCTTGACAGTGTATTGGGTCTCTTTCGCCAATTTCACATAGTTTGTAATCTGCCGAGAATCAATCCTGTATGTATCTTTTACACGCTTATGATTGCTGTCAAAGTATATTCTGTATGCATCCGAATCTCTCCACAGCTTCTGACTGTAGATTGTCTTATTGGCGGCATCAGAAATCTCTAACAGGAACGCATCCGCGCCGCCCGCATAGGTAAAGGTCAGACCGAACTGTTCGTTGGTCACGTCAAACGCTTTGATCTTCTTGACCGCCGTCAGATCCTTGGACTTCACGGTGATCGTCGCGGTCGCTTTGTCCTTGCCGGACTCTCTGGCTACGGTTCTGTCCGTCAGAGGAAGTTTCAGGGAACCGCCGCCCGCGATCGCTGTCAGTCGATCGTCCTCCAGCTTAAAGAACTTCTCCTGCTTCTGGTCCTTGATCGCAGCTTTCACCGCAGCGATATCGATATCCGGATAGTAGTAGTTCGTCAGTTTCTGTTTGCCCATCTTATAGGAAAGCAGCCCCTGCTCATTCAGGTACAGCGTCTCCCCTACGGTCAGGGTAACATTCTTCTTTGCAGCCGCTACGGAATCCGCCTGCGCAACGATACGCAGATATGCGTAAGCCATCCCGTTGGTCTGCAGATCGCGCACTCTGACAATCAGGTTACGATCGGAATCATCGTCATTCATAACCGTCATTCCGGTGATCTTGATCTTACCTTTCTTGTCGATGCTTGCGATATTGTTCTTCGTGCCATATTCATAACGCTGTGTCTTACTATTCCAGCAGCCCGCCAGCGTATACTCCAGCTTCGGATTCTCATAGGCATCCTTATCCGTCTTTGCACTCAGCGGAAGCTTGATCCACTCTGTGTCATCGCTCTGTGCCGCATCGTCTTTCGGCATCGTATAGAACTGACCATAGGTCGTGCTGGTAACGATACCTTTCTTGATCTTGGAAAGATCGATTTCATAATGATTGTCATACTGCCAGATTCCATCTTCCTTATAACCGCCGCCAGTGATGCCTTCCTGTGCATCCAGCTCCAGTCTCAACGACAGCTGCTCGGATTTCAGCGTCTTAAGGCTCACCACGGTTCCTGCCGCACTCGCGTTCACCGCATCATTGGTAACTTCGGACCCACCCGTCAGGGTACGCGCCGCGCATACGTTTCTGACATAGATCGTATAAGTGCCGTTGGTCCCCAGCCCTTTCAGCTGTGCCGCATAGCCGTTTCTCCGACGGTTGAGCGCCTCGTCCGCGCTGTCCACATAGATCGGCGCAATGGCGAACGTGCCCTGCCACTGATTCTCTTTCCAGCTGTCCTCGCTCGTACCGGCAAGCTTCTTCTCGAAATCAGCCGCTTTCTTGAGGGAACTGCTCTTACTGTTTACCACATAGATCTCACGGCGGTATCCGTCTTTCGGCGTATCATAGGACAGATTTGCATCAGCATCTCCGCTGCCGTGCGTCGTCACTTTGACTTTCTTCGGCGCCGTCACTTTCGTGGTCGTGATCTGGAGGGATACTTCCTTCGCATTGTCGATCTTTACCAGCTTCCCGTTCACTTTGTGCTGCGGGAAGACCGTGATATTTGCCTTACCGATCTTTAAGGCTGTTACATAACCGTTTTCATTGACATGCAGTACGCTCTCATCGCTGCTCTTATAACCAAGGCAGATCACATCGCTCATCTGCACTTTCGTGATCTTCACATCGAGCTGCTGAGACGAACCGACCGCCATCTTCTTTTCGGGTGCATTGAATGCCAGCGACTTCGGCGCTACCGCATTGTTCAGATCGCCCAGCTTTACTGCATCCTTAAATTTCAGGGTATAGGTCTCGACATAACCGTCCTCCCAACGGATCGGGAATGTCTTATCGCCTTCCCTGGCGTCAAAGATCACTGTGAAACCGGAACTAATGTCACTTACAATATGTCCGCCGATCTTCGCGATCTCGTTCCGATACATCGCCGTTTCAGGCATAGAACCGTTATATTCCGCAGGCGGCGTGATCCGGAACGCTGCAAGATTACCCTCTAAACTAACTCTCTCGCCATTTTCATCATAGTATGCAGCAGAGGAAAATCCGATGCCCTCCTGCATCGTCACGGTCCGTTTCATGGAATCCGCGGCATCGTTCTTCGTCTTAATTGCAATTGAATCAATCGAGCTGCCATTAGTAGTATAGCTTCTCGAGCTAATCCCAGAGTTACCCGGCACAACCTTAAACTCCGCTACCGACTCCTGAGAGACGGTGTAGTCGGGAGCATCATAGTTATAATCTCCCGCATTATTGTCCCAGCGGTAGAAGCGCCTCATGTAGTCGCCATCCTCGTCATAACGCACTTCATACTCTGTATCTCTCTTGAGTCGAGTATAGCTGATCGGATTCTTCGCTCCCTTTTCATAAATTACGAACTCGGGATCGTATTTATTACCATGACCCTCTTCGGACCAGGCTTCCATAAAATATTCGTCGTAATCGTCATCATAATATTCCGTGAACGCCCACGCATCGTCGTCTGCTTTGCCGTCAACGGTGATGCTGCCCTTCATCGCGTTCAATACGCTGGAAGCATAGACGCCCGCCGTGTAGGTATCCGACAGAACTGCTTTCAGGGTGATCGGGCGCGGCGTGATCGTGAATGTGCCGAGCTTTACGCCCCATTCATCCGGATTCCAGGGATCACTCGGTTCCGCAGGGCTCTTCAACGGCGCATACTTCTCGCTGCCGTCAAAGAAAGCGTACACGGTGTATGTTCCGACGTCCCGGATCTCTTTCGTCTCGCCGTAGCCGTCAGTCCCGATATAGCCCTCATACCGAATGTCGGGCGCATCTCCGGTGATCGCGGCTCCTGTCTCGTCCGTTACCGTTACCGCACTTCCGATCAGTTCCGTGTCGGTGTAGGCTTTCGCATCATAGACTTTCTCTTTGGTCCCCCACGCATCGGCATCAAACGCCACCGTCAGCTTCTTCTCACCCATCTTTGCCACGGTGATGGATGCTTTCGTGTTTAAGAAAGTATCCTCCTTACGCTCCACCCGCTTCTTACCTTCTGCGTTTGCCTCTCCAACCTCTTCTGTTCCCGCAGGTTTGAAGCATGTGTAGTTGTCCGCTATTGTGAAACCATCATAGGAAATGATGTCTTCTTCCCCGTAGACGTCAAAGCCCAAGCCTGAGCCCTGTAGTTCATACGTTACCTTTTCGTTGAACTCAAAGTTAAAGTCGCCAGATTCCCAGCATCCGTATGTGACCGGATTGGCAGAACCCTCCTGCGTTCTGGTCTCGATGACCTGCCAGAAAGGCTCCACGTTCTCGCCCGCTACGATCGCATCACCCTCTGCGTTTTCACATGTCAGCGTATAGGTGCTGCTGTCATGCCTCTTGTCCAGAAGATCGTATCCGTTGCGGCCTTCCAACACTTTATATTCGCCTGTCGGCTCGACCTTGATCTGTCTCGGGTCGATCGCGTAGTACATCACAGCAGGCTCTTTTGCATAATAGAGCTTGCCGTCTGTTTTCTGCCCTGTATAAGTGACAACCAGCTTATAGACGCCCGCGTCCTTCGGTGCGATGGTAGTCGCATTCAACGCCGTCCAGTAATTGTCATCCGCCGGATCATAATATCCTCCAAATCCGTTACGCTGATTCTCGTCCTCGATCTGCGCATCCAGCAAATCGATATCGTCATACTGACGATACTGATACCACGCGCAGTCGAGCGCTCTTAACGACGGTGTGATGCCCGCATCCGCGCCGTCCTTGCCCAGCAGTTTCACTTTGCTCTTATAGTCATTTCTGACTCTGTAGATCGGGTTGCCGTCATACACTTTCGCCGTCAAATCAGCGATCGTCTTCGCGCCCGCCTTGTCTCCTAACAGCGCCGAGAGATCGACGGTCACTTCCGTTCCGTCCGTCACGGTCACCTCGAGCGCTTTGTCAGCCGCCGTAGGCGTCGTATCCGTCTCATAGTTGGCGTCAACGCCGTTGATATTTGCCCTGTCATTGACATCCGTTACATGCGCGTAAGAGCCGTCCGCATTGTAGATTGCTTTCTTACCGTCATAGATCACGCGGTATTTCTTCTTACCCGCACTTCCCTCTAACGCATAATCCTTATCCGTGACCGTCTCATAGGTCGTGCCATTGTCCGCAGACACCTGCAGCGTGAACAAAGGCTCGTAGATCTGGCTTACGTTGGAATCGTCAAATCCGGTTCCCCATACGCTGCCGCCTTTCATCTTTGTGGTAACGTCCGCCTCGTCCAGCGTCACCTTATATTTCACCTGCGCCAGAACCTCCTGCGCAGTCGTTCCTTCCAGAACTTCCAATGCAGCCGTATTCGCCGCTTCCACTTTCAGGACTGCCGGCGTGATCCTGACAGGTATGTATGCAACAGCCGTATCATAAACGCTGTCCGCATCCTCATATACCAGAACATAGGTATAGTCGCCCGCATTCGTCGGCGCCTTTACCTTTCCGTCGCTGTCTTTCTCACAGCCGTCATATTCCGCCCACTCGCCGGCTGCCGCCGCGTCCGCCAGCTTCTTATACTCGCCTGTCGTATCATCCCAATACTGTACTTCGTATGTATAGTCGTCCGTCTCTTTCGGCGCATCCGCAGGCTCGTTCTCCTTATAGGATTTCAGAACGACCGTCCCTGCCGGATCTTCCGCTGTCTTCCACTTATCCGCCAGCTTTACTTCGATCTGCGTTTCGACCAGATCCGCCGCTTCGATGTCCGCCGTAAAGGACTCCGGCAGCTCATAATTCGCACATCTCGCCTGATCCTCTGCGGGCAGATTCGCTTTCCATGACGGTTTGATATCCGCCACATAATCGCCGTTTCTCGCCAGCTTCTCGTCACCGCCTACCGCTTCGCCCGTGATCGCATTGCGGACGCCGGTAATCTCCAGCGTGATATACTCTGCACCGACATTGCCGCCAGCCGCATAAACATCGACCGTGTCTGCATCCGTCAGCTTTACATCCTTTGCCGCCGTGCCCGGCTTTACCGTGATACGGCTAGCATCATTATATCCGTTGATCACGATCGTCACCGGTGCTTTCGTGATCTCACAGGTCACTGTCGCCTCCGCGCCGTCATGCTCGCCCTCAACCTTAGCATAGGTCAATGTCAGCTCATAAACGCCCACATCGACCGGATCCGTGGTCATCGCAGCCGCCGCGCCCTGCTTCTTCCAGGAAGCGGTCACGTCACCCCTTCCTACAGCGTTTGGCGTTTCCGTTGTGCTGCCATCCTGCGTCTTCTTCAACACGATGCTGTACAAATTAAACGGAAAAGACCCGGTATAGACCACCGTCGTCTCCATGTTGTCCGTCAGAATCTCATAGACCGGCTTCGACGCCGCAGGCGCTGCCGGCTCATCAGCCGTGGGATTCGTCGTGTCAGCCGCATCCGCGTCGTCTCCTGTGTCAACCGCAGTATCGGCTGCGGTATTTGTCGTGTCGGTCGTGACGCCCTCCCCGGCGTCTGTACCCGCATCCGCGTCCACAGCGTCCCCATCCACATCATCCGGCGTTTCCGTCGATGTTGTAGAAACCGCTGCGCCTTCGTCCGCCACACCATCAGCCGGCGCGGCAATCGCTGTCGCGGGTATCATGGTGACTGACATAGCTACCGCTAAAATCAGAGCCAGGATTCTTCTGACCTGATATAGCTTCTTTGTTCTACCCATTTTGTCTCCTCCTGTTTTCTTTTTCCATTTCGGGAAATATCGTTACAAAGTCCATTCTACCCCCCCCCCCTATGATTTTGTCAATGCTTTCTGACGCCTGTTTTTTCCTGTTTTTTCCTGCGCCAAAAAGCGGCACACCCTTTTCCGAGTGTGCCGCTTTTTTGTAAATCACTTTTCTGCCGTGACTAATCTACGATTTTTTTGATTACCAGTCTGCCGTTGAATGCAGGCAGGTTCTCCTTTTCATTTGTCATGACATACCCTGTCACAACGCGCGGCACCTTGCCGCTGACCTCCATGTTTTGTCGTATCGTAACCCCATCCCATGTATTATCCGCGCGGACAGACAATACGCTCGTCTGTCCTTTCTCGATCTTACAGAGCTGATAGGTTCCCGCTTCCAGCGCCGTAAACTCAAACCGGAACGCACCGCCCTGCCAGTCTACCGCCACAGGCTTGCCGACGGTCATCTTCACGACGACAGGATCCTTTGTCGGCGTATCGTCGGAATCCCCGCGCAGCTCTTCGTTCTCGCCGTAGTAATCGTTACCCAGATAAGCGTCGCCTACCGTAGAAACGTGGATGGTATATCGCGCGATCACGCCCTTGCGCACGGCGGATCTCACTTCGATGACCGTCTCGCCGTCTTTTAAGGCTTTCAGGGATGCGCTGTAACCGCCCGACGTGGGTGTTACCGTGGCTACCTTTTTGTTGGAACTGCTCCATGTCAGGGTATCGGTTCCGGCATAGCGCGCAGCCGCATGATACCCTCCGTCATCATTTCCGTTGCCCTGCTTTGCTGCCAGACTATAGGTGTTTCCGGACACAAATCCCGCCTCGGAGATCAGCGTCTTGCCGTCTTTTAAGGTTATCTCCATACCGGCTGCATAGGTCACATCCGGATCGAGCTTAGAGGTGATCACATAAT
Organism: bacterium; assembly: GCA_023666335.1. Classification (GTDB taxonomy): domain Bacteria; phylum Bacillota; class Clostridia; order Lachnospirales; family Lachnospiraceae; genus UBA3282. The sequence goes on along the minus strand of JAMPCE010000011.1, from coordinate 29,681 downwards.
CGTAAGCCGGAAGCTTCGTCGTGCTCACTGTCTTCGTCACCGGTTTTCCTGACTGCTGCTCCTTATAGAGCGTCGTCACCTCCACCGTATACTTGGAGGACTGCGTCAAACCGCCAATGCGGTAGGTCAGGTTCATCTTACCGTTGATCGCGTTCGCGTAGCAGGAGCTGTTATACGCATACCAATTTTCGCGTGGATGGTCGAAGCTTACTTCGCTCCACTCATCATCGCTCCCTCGATAGCCGTCATACCAGTCTACCCACTGTGTTCCCCAGTCATCATCGCCATCGCCTGTACTTTCATCCGCAATCACAAAAGAAGCATTCCAGCCGTTCGCAGTCTTATTTTCGCCATCCCACAGGATCTGCGTCTTGCCGTCCTTCGTATAATTAAAAGGAAGATTCTCCACATAAATGCCTCGGATCAGGGAACCTCTGGCATCTTTGATATTGATCCGATATGCTTCCGCATAAGGATTCATCTCAAATCTGACGTCGAAACGCTTGTCAAGCACATCGACCGCATTCAGGTTCTTCACGCCGCTCAACGCTTTCGCGGTGGCTTTGATGGTCGCGCTGCTGCCCTCGATATAGCGGTCTGTCAGGGTAAACTGCGCGCTGCCCACGCTTTCGGCAACCAGATAGCCGTCGTCCGTGATCGTGAAATGACTGTTCTCACCCAGAGACGCTTTTGCTGCCTGCACGTCGATGCCCGCATAGTTGTCATTATAGTTCTGCCCGAGTTTCGTTTTTCCCTCTTTGTAATCCACCAGATCCGTCAGCTTGATGCGCTGTCCGACCTCCATCTTGGCTTTTCTGGCTGTTATGCCGGTCGCTTTTGCCGTAACGCGGAGGCGGATGCTGTTTGCGGTAAGGCCGCTTGCGGTATCTATCGCCCGTATCCGAACCTCACCGACGCCTTTCAGCGTGACCTTTCCGTTCTTTGCGATCGTCCCGATCCCGCTCTTTGTCGTATTTCCGTATCCTTCCGTTATATGGCTGTTGTTATACGCATCATAGCCATCGTACATATAATCTACGAAATAATATGAGAGTTTCGGGTTGGCATATTTCTTTTTCGCGTCTCCCTTTAACGCCAGTTCCTCGTAGTGCGCATCTTCCGCCGCATCTAAAAACAGGGCTTCGAGAGAGAGCTGCACCGACTTTTTGGAGAGCGGCACCTCATACACGATCTCAACCGCCCTCTCGTCCTTGACCGCCTCTCGGACCTGATCTCTGATCTCATCGGCTGTGGGCAGGGTTTCACGATCCGTATAATCCGTGTAAGCATCGCTGTCATACTCATCAGCGGAAAGCCCGGCTACGCCCACGCCTTTCAGGGTCGCGATAAGCCCTGACGCTTCGGTCAGCGTGGTCGCAAAGCTCTTCGTGTTTCCGGCGCCGCACAGCGTCACCTTGCAGTCATCTTCCAGACTGCGCACCTTGCTGACACTGCGCACATAGACCGTGTAGTCTTTCTTGCCGGGCGTCAACCCGTCGATCGGTACGGCGACGGTATTCGTCCACGCCGCTTTCTTACTGTCATAAACCCGATAGCCTGACTCCCGATCTCTGTCATATTTTTTAGATTCCTCCTGATAAGTGACAAAGATCGGCGCTGTCACGAAGCTGCCCTGCCACCGCCCATTCTTCATGCCCGCGATCGCAGTTTCAAAAGTCTGCGCCTTGACGTTCTTACCCTCCATCACATAGATCTCTCTGCGATAGCCGTCGTTCTTGTTCGGCAGCGCATACTGCACCACCGCGTAATCGTCATGCGCCGTCACCTTGGAAATCTTCGGCGCAATTACTTTCTTGACGGTGATATTGACCTTTGCCGTCTTGACCGCCTTGCCCTTTGCATCCTTTTCGATCCGCTCTCTCTTCCCGTTTACGAGACGCATCGGGAATACTTCTACGGTCGCTTTTCCCTCTTTCAGGGCAGTCACCTTACCGCGCTCGTTGACATGCAGCACACCGCCGCTGCCCTCGCCGCCTGCAGTCACCTGATAGCCCAGGCAGATCACATCACTCATCTGCTCTTTCGTGATCTTGACGTCCAGCTCCTGCTCCTGCCCCACTACCATCGAAGTCAGCGCGCCGTTGAATGCCAGAGACTTCGGCGCCACGGCATTTCTCAGATCGCCGAGTGCCTCCGCTTTGCTGAACAGGATCGTAAATTTCTCGACATGATCAGCCTTCCAACGGATGCTGAACGTGAGATCCTCCCCATTCGCTATCGCGCTCGTGGCGTTGTATACGAAGCTTAAACCCTCATATTCCCACGGATCAAGATTGATCGAGCCGATCAGATTCTCTCCGGCGCTGTCTTTGATGGACTTTTCGTAGGACGCCTGCGACCAGTAGAACTCAGAGCTTTCATTCCAATACTCTTTCGGCAGCTCGATGCCGATCGTGACGATATTTCCCTCATGCTCATCATCCCCCGGCGAATCAACATAGGAATAAACATAAGGGATCGCATCCTGCACCGTCACCTGATGCTCTTTGACGATCGGCGCCGTTCCGTCGCTGATCTTGTCCGTGCTGTCCAACCAGCCCCCATTCAAAAGGACACGCGCTGCGCCTTTGCTCACTTTGATCGGGGTGGAGGCGGGATCCGTCTCCGTATAAGAGACATAATAGTTGACCGCCGCGCTGCCGCTCAACGCAACCTCCATTTCACTTTCATAATAATCATAATCCAGTCTGAGCGTATATCTATTGCCCGCCGTGCTCAAAAATGTCGTGTTCTCTCCGTGGTTGTAATAGCTGTAACCCTCTCCTTCTCCCGCGTCTCCCCACACATCGTAGATCTGGAACGCAGGCGCATAATATTCCCACTCCGATTCGCCCTCCTCCGGATCGGCGTCCTCATTATACCGATACCATACCGGAAATCCCTGCTCGCCGTTCGGGAGTATGGTTCTGGTAAAGTATTCCCGATCCGCCTCTACGATATCGCCTTTCAGCCCGGCATTCGGCAGCGCTTTGAACGCTGTCTCCGCATCATCCAGCGCCGCTTTTACCGCCTCGCCCGTCTCGTAGGTCTTTTCCAGCGCAGGCAGAACGAGGGTCAGCCCTCGCTTGTATACTGTTATTACCGCCAGATCGTAAGCGCAGAATGCGTACTCATCGTTTCCCATGAACCAGACAGAGATCTTATAGGTACCGCTGTCTTTCGTCCAATCCCATTCCTCCGCTTCAACAGGCAGCTGCCCTGTATATGTCCTCTCTTCAATATCAGCGCTATATTCCCGCTCGACCGTATAAGTCAATTCCACACCCGTAACGTCCGTGTCCTTTGTCTTACCGTCGGCTTTCAGCGTGATCGGTGCGTTGTATGCCGCCAATTTATCCTGGATCAGGCTGTAAACGGACTCGCCGTCATAGGTCTTTTCGATTTCGAGCGGCGCATCCGGCGTAACGCCTGCAAAGCGAATCTCCTTTGTCCCCATATCTTTTACGGTGATGGGAATCACAAGATCTTTCCAGCCGTCTTTTATCATGAAATTATTCGCATTGCCGAGGGTGCTGACAGCGGTAGCCTTTATGGCATATTTACCCGCATCTCTCGTAATTTGACCAGTCTGATAACGCTCGTAAACCGTCTTCCCGCTCTCGTCCTTTTGATCGACCTCCTGACCGTTTACAATCTGTGTCTGTTTCTCGTAAACTCCCCAGTCTACGCGATAAGCATAATCAGCATCTCTGAAAAGCGCCCAATTCTTCCAGTCCTCCGACCGGGTCGGCTTACCCTCCAGATCCGCCGCTGCCGCAAGCGACGAGCCGCCCTCCAAAACATCAAAGTAGCGGTTTATAATAAATTGTTCGCTGCCCGGATTATCGTTCTCCGCAACATAAATCGTAATCCCGTTTGTCTTTAACTCCGCCGACAAATCTAAGGTGAGCTCCTGCTTTTTGATCACAAAATAGAGATCCGCCGGCTCCGCCATGCTATTGGTGATCCGCAGACGGTATACCCCCGCATCAACGGGACTGATCATACCATACGGTCCTCTCCAGTTTGACTTCAACTCTTCCGCCGTAACGCTGCTGTCAGCAGCCGTCAATTCATCATAGGAATACCAGCTCTCATACCAACCATAAGTAAGATCCGTACCCGCCAGCGCCTCGGTCGTCTCGCCGCTCTTTAACTGCGCTTTCTTATAATCCGCGTGATTTAAGAAGATCCTCTGCCCGTCGTAAGTCTTCGTGAAGAAATCCAGCCCTTTCACTTTCTCGGAGGACATACCGCTCTCAGTGATCTTCTTGGTGATCTCGTCTGTGACGATCATGCTGCCTTTCGCCGCGACAGTGATTTCTACCTGATGCTGTTTATTGACATCCGCATCCGTCACCACTTTAAAGCCGCAGGTGTCGGGATCCATAGAGTCAACGCCGTCCATGATCGCTTTTGTCGCGTAGATATATTCGCTATGCGAACCGCGCTCATAATACACTTTTCCGGATAAATCATATACCGTTTTGTTACCGTTAAAACGTACATAGTATTTGGCGTCTTTGTCATATGGCAGCACGTTGCTGCCGCTTCTGTAACCAGCCTTATAAGTCGTCTCCGTACCGTCTTTTGCCACTTCGATCAGCTCAAACTCCGGCTGGTAGAACTGCGTTCCCGCACCGGGGAGCACGCCCCACATATCCTCCGCTTTCGGATATGTCTGCGCTTTCCCGTCGGCTGTTCTGCCATCCGCATAGGGCAGTTCATAGTCAATTTGCGCAAGCACATCTTCAATTGACTGTCCACCCCGGAATACCGCACCCTCCGCCACCGTCGGCTGCACGATGATCTCCGGAATCTCAACGATCACCAGAATATCCGCATAGCACTCCGCATACTCTTTCTGATCGCCCTTATAACTGTATCTGTACACATATGCGCCTGTCGCTGTGGGCGCAGCGTCCAGTATGCCGCCAAGCGTCAGGTCGCAGGTCGTCTTGCCCGCCGCTGTCTTGGGCACACTATAATCAACCACCGTATACCAGACACTTTCAAACAGACTGTCCTCCTGCGTAAGCGTCTCCCACTTTTCCGGCGCATCCGCCGTCTTTTCTTCCAGATTCGCATTGAACGCAGGTTTGTCACCCGTTATGGCGTCCGCTATCTTCTGCACCTCTACGACCTGAACGGTACGTCCGCCTCCCGTCACTTCCACATCCGCCGTCACTTTTGCGGAGTCGGGATATTTTGTCCGATCCAGCGTGACGTTTAGTCTGGTCTCCTTTAAACTGCCGATCGTCAGCTTCACTTCACTGTCGCCCATACCGTCGTCAAACCAGACTCCAAGACTATAGTTTTTGTCATACGCCGTTTTGTTGTCACCGACAAATTCCGCAGCTGCCGTAAAGATATACTCTTTGTCCGCCGTCAGAGTCCCCTCTGTCAGTACTGCGTCCGTCTCCGCATCTTTGATGATCGGCGTGACTTTCACATCGCTCTTTGCAAACTCCCTGCGGTCATTGCTGTATATAGACCCTATCGCAGGCAGAGGCACCGCTGTGACTGCCGTTCCGGGCTTCACCTGAGCCGGATTGTTCAGGAAGACTGTCGCGCTTGCCTTGGTGATTGAAAAAGGAAACTCCCCTGTCGCCTCGGCGTAGCCGTCTGCGCCCGCCTTTGCCGGAAGTTTCAGCACCAGCTTATAGTCGCCGACGTCCATCGGATTTACGCCCGTCTCATTAAGCTTCCTGGGCGTGTCGAGCGCTTTGTCGCCCTCAAACCACTGGTAGGTGATCGTGCCGAGAATCTCTTTCGCTCCCTCGCTATTCAGATCACTACCGAGATCGTAATCAGCGACATTTTCTTCGCCTATGCCAGCCAGCCGGAATCTGTCCAGAAAAGTGTCATTCAGCTTTCCGCCGTAAGTAATTTCATTCCACTCATAGCCGTATTCAAACTGTGTCTGCTTGTCATAATCGTTATCCCACTCATACACGAAACGGTATTGCCGCACCGCAGTTTCCGCCTGCGGTTCTGCCTCCGAGCCGGAAGTCTGCTGCTCTGCTCCCGCAGCATCGGCGTCCTGCTTGTCATCTTCCTGTGCCTGCGCATCCGCTGCGTCAGTTCCGGCGCCGCCGTCAGCCGCCGGCGCTGCATCGCCGTCTTCTCCTGCTTCGTCGTCTTCCGCAGGAAGCGCATCCCCGCTTCCGCCCTCACTGTCTTCTGTCTTACTGTCTTTTGCAGCATCAGAAATATCCGTCTCCTGATCCGCAGTTGTCCCTGCCGCCGTCGGATCATCCGACGCAGCCTGCGCCGTCACAGGCGCCGAAGTCACCGCCATCGCTGCTGCCAGCGCGACTGCGAGAATCCGTCTCACCTGAAACAACTTCTTCCATTCGCTCATTCCATTCTCCTCCTTGCCGTATTTCAGTCCCGCTGCCAGCCACAAACGCACTCGTACCGACACTCAAAACCATTCTACCCCCCCCCATTGCAATTCGTCAAGGTGTCTGACTCTTTTTTTGCTTTGAGGCGGGAGCATTTTCAGGCTCGGAGGATCTCCGTTTATTCACACATTAATTTAACCCCACAGTCTCTAACACCCACTCGCTGCTGTAACAATATACGACCTCATCGTCACTGACAAGATTGTATTTCTGATAATTTCCGGTGTAAAATTCCACGATCTTATCTCTGTCTTCGTCGGACGCTATGTTGTAGCAGATATCCAGATATTCTTCACCCTTGACCGCCTTGACCCGTTCCGCTTCGACGCCCGCCTCCGCGACACTCTCCGCTCTTTCCACCGTAAATCCCGCATCTTCCAGACTCTCCGCCACCGCGTCCAGATCAGGATAAGTCTTTTCGTCCGCCTTCATGGCATCCGCTAAAGCTTCTTCATCGATTTCCTCTTCGATCTCTGCATCGATCTTTGCCTCGGATCGTCCGCCACATCCGGTCAATGCCGCCATCGCTGACAGCAAAAGCGCTATACAGATTCCTTTTGTTCTCATGATACCCTCCATTTCAAACCGTTTATTCTATGTATTTCCGACCGTTTCCAAGATCCGCCTGCCGAAAGTAAGACCCATTGTACTACGGACGGCGGCGTTTGGCAAATCATTTGCAATCTCCGCCGCCATCCTGTAAACTGATAGCATAAAAATCTATGACAGGCACGAGGAGCACCGAACATGGAGCCGTTTTTTCCTGCATTATCAGATGAATTGATCTCTTCGGATTTTTTGAAGAAGACGGGCGAAAAATATCATTTCGGAGAAGAACAGACGCCGCAGCTCAAAGCCGTGGCAAAGGAAATGCTTCCCTCCATACGGGAAGAAGCCTTTTGGACCAGACGGGACTATTTCCCGGAAGAGCCGCTTTCCCAAAACGCAGACGCGACATATGAATGTGCCGCTATGTCCCTTGGAAACGGCATAGATCTTTTGCAGGAGCGTTACAGCGAAAAAGGACTGCTGCTGCAAAGCTATATGGTCGAAGCGCTGGCGAGCGAGCTGCTGCTGCGGGGGTATGACGCTTATAACAGATTTGTTGCCGCGCATACCGCGAAACACGTCGCGCGGTATCACTTTCCGGGAAACGAAGACAGGCTCCCTTTGGAGATGCTGCCGGATCTTTTAAAAAATCTCACGCCGAAAATCGCCTGTAATGCCGCTTGCTGTATGCAGCCGAAAAAAAGTGTGGTATTTATCGCGGAACTGACTACCGACGAATCGGTACACTGTGAAGGGATCTGCGCGGGGTGCAGCAGGATTTTCGGAGTCCACATGTGAGATCATTTCGCCGCTGCGATCGTCGATGTCCCTTTATTCCCATCCCGAAAAAGCTGCTACTTACATGCATATGCAAAATAATCGAGCGCTCTTTCCACAGGATTGACTATCGTTTCATGAATTCCTGCTTTCACAATCCATTGCAAAATCAATTATGCTGGTTGTAAACCATCAATAATTGCCACTATATATCATTAAATGCATCCTCTATTTCATTTATTACTATTTGATATTCATTTATACTTGCTCGCAACTTTCGAAATAATTCTTCATTAAATCTAATTGGTTTTCCATCGATTTCTCCAACATAAATTTCTCTGTCGTTACTATTATTTCGCATTGCATGACCTAATGCATTTCTATACTTTATAATTTCATCGTTATATGCATTCGCAAACCTTTTATATTTCTCATTTATATCTACACCATATTCACTCGTTAAAATGTTAATTACCTTTCCAATTAAACGAGCTTTTTTATATGAATCCAGGAAATAATCAGGAGCTCCTACAAGCGCTTGTAAAACTTGCGAATTACTTTCTATCTCCTCTATCCTTTTAATATAGTCATTCTTGGCAGGTGTCACTAATTTAGATTTTGCATAATTATTAAGGCTCTTTTTTTGCTCTTCCGTAAACTTATTAATAGCTAACACAAGTATGTTTTGCATTTGATTTTCAAAACCGCTTACATTATCCAGCACTACACCTCTTAAACTAACAATATCCTGCATTCTTCTTACTATTTTATCAATAACTTTCTGTAATTTAGGAAATAATTCCTCTCTTTTTCTGCTGGAAAAATATACTCCGTCTATCGGATCTATACTCGGAGCATCGTTATTAATATTATATAGTGCTCTTACCATTCCTTCATAATTACCAGAATAAAATAACACATCTGTATAAATCTCCAACTGCCGCAATTGCCTTATCAGAATATTACCAGTAACCCCACGAAGTTCATAGTCCATAAGAATTAAGTCATAGTCTTTCTTCAATTCATCCTCTATATCTTCTTCATCTCCCTTTTTCCACATAATCTCAGGCAAAAGATTATGTCTCTCAATAATATCTCTCACTTTTCGTTCCGAAGCAGGTCTCCACAAAACCTGATCTTCAAACCATAGCACTTTAAAAAACACATTCATCTTTTGATCCTCACTATTAATTCAAACCCTGTTTTACAATGCTCATTGATCGAAACCAAACCATTCATGTCTTCTACGAGCAGCTTTATATGGTTTAGTCCAATTCCATTACCTCCCTGCTCTTTTGTTGTTGTAACACCTAACTCAAATAATGTATCCAAATCTTTTATCATTGGATCCAGACCCTTGCCATTATCTATAAATTTTATAATTATATTGTCTGTTTCCTTTATAAATTGAACTAATAATGTATTTGCAGCAGCTTTCCTGGCATTACTTACTATATTATCAAGAATAATTCCTATCGAGGAAACGTCAAACACACACATATACTTCTCATTCAAATCAGAATCCAATGAAATTTTAATTCCCTTATATTTCGACATACCGATATATTGGGAAATAAAATCTCTGATATCATTTTCAGTTTCTGTTGATTTCAAATTAAAATTGCCTTTAATGGCATATTCTGATGTCTTATTTATTTTTTGTATATTAACCATAATCTCTGATATAAACTGCTGAATCAGTTCATCATCGATACCCTTTTCATTGAGAGTATCCATTAAATCAATAAGACTCCCTCTTGCCCCTTCTGAATATGTAAAATTAAGATGCATACCATTTAATAAATACTTTTCATTCTTATTAACAGCCTGCTCCAAGAAAAAATTCTGTTCTTTTCTGATGCTTATTTCTTTATGCGCAACATCCAGTTTACTCTGTACATTTTCTAATTCAACATCTGCTTCCTGTTTTTGCTGCAATAATTTGGATGTATCGCGTTTTACCCTGCCCGCCAGTTCCAACAATACATTATTTTCTGTCTTATTCGCAATATTAATGATTTTTTGTACAGACGCTTCCACCCCGTCAGCTTTTTTTTCATTCATTTTTTCAATAAGGTTTTCATTATATTCAAACGAAATTAAATCATGCCTTTTTAAATTACTGTATCCGGCAAACTGCTCTAATATTTTTCCTGCAACGTCCCTAGGCATAAGCCCCTGCTCAACCCCTCTTCCAAACTCCTCCTTCTCCGGATCTCCCCAGTTAATCACATCCACGACATATTTTTCCAGTGTTCTTAATACTCTTCTTGTAAAAAAGTCATAGAACATACTTACCGTTTCATTGAATACAAATCCGCCATCCCTGCTTGTTGTTTCCACAAAATCATTATTTTCTCCTAATATTAATATTCTGCCAATAATATCCCGCGTTCCCAGATAACGGTTTCTTCCCTGGCTTTTTCTTCTGTCAATATAAAATAAATCTTCCCCCGGCTCACCATATGGATATATTCTAAAACCGTTTTTATAAACCATTACTGAACCATAATTCACGGGGGTCATTCCCATCACTAAAGAAAAATTATATTTTGCACTTCTATTTAAATACAATAACTTGAACTTGATATTTTTTAATCTAGTATATTTTTCATTCTTTTCCTGAAATTTAAATATAAATTCCCCCCTGTCCCACAATTCTGTAGTAACTGTTTCTCCGTCTTCTGATATTTGAACTTCCAAATTCGTTGTTTTTAATCCTAACTTTTCGATAATGTCATTCGTAATCTTACCATTTACTTTTTCATTATCTCTTTCTTTTCCGAAATCTTCACTCAATTCACTTTCAACGTTTAAATAAATTTCAAAGCAATCATCCGCAAGATCATTTTCCGGATTAATCAGCTTCATTAATGCTCTTTTCAGCGCAAGAAAATCCGCACGTTTCCACTGCTCTCTTAATTCGCATATTTCCAATATAGTTCCATGTGCAAATTTCTCTGCCGGCAGACTGGAATATTGAACCTCTATTTCTTTAATTTCGCGCTCGTCATCAACTTCAAACTCGCTCCAGTCGATATTCAGAAAGTTAATGGCTTCATCACTCTCTGTCTTTGATTTTAATTTAACCTTTGCACCTAAACGATCGCACGAAAACCTCCCGACGCCTTTTGCTCCTGCCATTTTTCTTTTGATCAAGTCCCTGTAATCGTTTATACCAACATCTTGATTCCGTGCCTCTTTCCTGCTCTCTTTTTTTTTCTCGGAATAAGCAATAAAAAGCCATTTGTCTCTAATGTCAGCCAGATTCATTCCTTTGCCATCATCTTTAATAATTAACCTGGAGGTTGGGGTATTCATATTTTCAAAAGTAATTTCCACAAGGCTTGCACCAGCATCATAGGCATTTTTTACTAACTCAAATACCGCGATATATTTATCATTAATCAAGTCTTTTCCGATAATGCTTTTCAGTGCCGTGCTGACCCTAAACTGAAGGTAATTCTGCTCTCGCTGATCCACTCTTTATCATCTCCTTTAAGGCAAGTCCAACCTGTTCCGCAAACAAAGGCGGCACGGCATTCCCAACCTGCGTGCATCTTGGTACTTCAATTTTCCTTAATTGTCCTCCTGTCGTATACTTTCCTTTAAACTCAAAGTCATCCGGAAAACTCTGTATACGTGCTGATTCGCGTACCGTCAATATCCTCGGTTCACTGTAATGAACAAAATCATCCGGATGTGCTGTAACTGTAGGAGCGCCTTTATTCTCATCCAATACGGTTACTCCCCGTTTCCTCAGATTCTCTACCAAATGATCCTTAGGTGTCACTCGTTTCAATTTAGGACATTTTTGTAACATTTCCTTATTTATTTTTATCGTTTCTTCTGAATGCTTCGCAAATCTATGGCTATCTGCAACCGTCCCCTCTACACTTCCCATTTCTTTTCTCATAAGCTTCTGATAGCTGCTTGTTATTTCTCCATAAACACCTGATTCATAATGTTTAAAATCCGGAGTAGGTACTGTTCCATTTCCTTTCAGCAAATCTCCAATTGCCTCTTTAACCGAAATTTTTTCCTTTAATCCTTTGCTTTCTAAAAATTTCTTTTTATTATTGTAAAGCAGTTCAAAAAAAATATGTGGATTTCCTTCCAAAACACCCACCATAATAAATCTGTTCCTTTTTTGTGGTACTCCAAAATTAGAAATATCTACCATTTTTCCCTCTACAGAATACCCTAGTTTTTCTAACTTCTCTTTTAAAATCTTTGAAAAAGGAATCCTCTTCTTATCATCTTCATCTTTGAAACCAATTGTAAATCCCTGAACATTTTCAAAAACCAATATTTTAGGTTTCACAATGCTTATAAACTCAATATATGATTTACTTAATTCATTCCTTATATCATTCTTTTTCCTTTGACCTGCCATTGAAAATCCCTGGCATGGCGGACCTCCTACAACTAAATTCACTTTACCTTCAAGTTCTTTTAATTCTTTCTTATAAGTTTTAATTACCTCATTAATATCATGTTCTGTCTGTGGAAGCCACTCATTCCAGCAAAAATGATTTCTTTTATCTATTAAATTATATTTGAGCGTGGCAAACGCATCTTTACTCTTTTCTATAGCAAACAAACCTTCCCACCCCGCATTATGCAACCCCAGAGAAAGACCACCACATCCAGCAAAAATATCAATATAATCAAACTGATTCATAGTATACCTGCTTTCATTTTTGTAAGATCCCAACATATTGCGGATACAAACACATGTTTGAATATATAACAATTGGCGCTTTTAACTTATCTGATGCTAATAAAAGGCATTGCCACTTACCATCTACAATTTTACTCATTCGATTCACATATGGAAACATCCAATTTTGATTTCTTTTAAAATCCTTTAAGAAAAAAAATAATTCATCATTTCTCAAATTTATTTCTTTAATAATCTCCACGTTTATAGGTCTTAGTTCTTTACATATTTTACAAAAATTTATTAGCTCATTGTAATTACGAACCCTTGAAGTCATATACGCATACATATCCGTTACTCCTTCTCTTTACTATTCAATATATTGTGTCCATAATTACATTAATATTTTATTAATTATAACATAAGGATCATATAAACATCAACAAAAATCGCCCTAACTAAACAAAACTAAACAAAAACAACAATATTCGACAATTATTTATGCAATAATTCTTTTTCGACTTACTACAACAAACTCATTAATCATATTTTCTTCCCATAACTTTACAATACGCCACCGCCACCGCCGTACTCACAAATGTCGCCAGGATCGCGGGCGCAATGATCCCCGCGGGATTCACGCTGCCGTACTGGCTGCGGTACGCGATCATATTGACCGGAATCAACTGCAAGGACGAGATATTCAAGATCAGAAACGTGCACATCTCATTGCTGGCGACCCGCTCCTGTCTGCCCGCCGGCAGATACGCAGGGTTTCCCCGCTCCGCTTCCAGTTTTGCCAGCTCCTCCATTGCTTTTAACCCCGCCGGGGTGCACGCCCAGCCAAGCCCCAGCACATTCGCGATCAGGTTCGTGGCGATATACTCTCTGGCGGGATGCTCTCTGGGAATCCGCGGGAAAAGAAAGCTGATAAAAGGCTGGACGCCTTTCGTCAGCTTTGCGATCAGACCCGACTTCTGCGCGATCTCCATCAGCCCCACCCACAGCGCCATCACGCCGATCATCGTGATGCACAGGGACACCGCGTCGCCCGCGGATTCCAGCGCGGCGTTCGTCACCTCCGCCATCTTTCCGGTAAACGCGCCGTAGACGACGCCGATCAAAATCATAAATGCCCAGATATAATTCAGCATGAAATCCTCCATGCCGGAAACCTTATTACAGTTTATGCCTTTCTGCCCGAAGAATACCTGCTCCGCTTCTTTTTCGGAGAATCACTCGATCTCCACGCGGTTTTTACCGCCCTTTTTTGCCTTGTAAAGAGCCATGTCCACACGCGAGCACAGGGAATCCACCGTATCGTCCGCCCTTGCCTGCGTCACGCCAAGGCTCACCGTCTGCGGACGGATACCGGGGAAGTTCGTATTGGCAAAGCATTCCCGCATCAGATCCGCGATATAAGCCGCCGAGGAAGCTTCCGAGCCGTGCAGGAGCACCATAAACTCCTCGCCACCCCATCTGCCGGCAGCCACGTTCTGCATCTGACCGCCGCGCTTGTTGCGCAAAATATCAGCCAATCCGATGATCACGGCGTCGCCCTCCTGATGCCCGTAAGTGTCATTCACCTGTTTGAAATTATCAATGTCGAGCATGACGAGGGAAAACCGTTCGCCGCTTATCCCGCTCAAAGCCTCTTCGATCTGTCTCTGGATTTCTTTTCGGTTATATAAACCGGTCAATCCGTCGATGATTGCCGCCTCTTTCAATTTATCATTGACCAGCGCCAGCTGCTGATTCATCTTTTCCAATTCCAGCGACGTCACGCTGATAAAGGTCGCCAGACGGGACACGAGCGGCACTCTGGAGAGCATATTGTCCGCGGAAGTTTCCGGCAGCCTCACGCTTTCCTTTTTCTCCCCCTCCCGCATCGCCGCGATCACCAGCGTCACATTGTGCTGGTTCAGGTTCCCCTTTGTGCGCAGAAATTCGCCGTGGGAGAAAAAGCCGCAGGAGGCGCAGATATCGTGAAAGGGCTGGATCTCGTAGGTCGGTTCCTTATTCGTCCAGAAAGTACGCCGCGCCGCGCAGGAAAAGATGTGGAGCACGTCCGGCGCAAAATCTGCGATCCGTCGGCTGTCTTCCCGAATGCTCTCGACGATCGTGCCGGGATCGCCGTAGGAAATGCGCACGACGGAACCGATATCCATATCCGAAGTCATATTGATGGAACCGTCCGCATTGCTGGATACGGGCGTCCGCAGGATCGTCGTGTCATTATGTTCGTAAAACAGCGGAAATTCCAACGTATTATAGAAGAAATTTTCATCGTTTTTGATATTCAGGTATTTGCGGTACACCTCGTAAGCGGAAATGCCGTCCAATTCCTGCAAAAGCGAACCCTGCGACTTCGTGACATGGAATTTCCGGCCGAGCGGTTTCCAGCCCGTCACCTTGATGGAATCCACATAGAAGTCCTCGCCGCCGTAAAACACGATGACGATCGAAGTCTCGGAAAAGCCGTACGCCTTTGTAAACACACAGGAATCGTCGCTGGTGATATCGTCGCTGCAAGTGACGCCGCCAAAGACCTGGATATCCTCCCGCAGATCCTTCATCCCGTCGCAGAAGCGCGTGGTGGAACCCTCCGGGATCGTAAAGTACATCTCGACCGCCTTCACCCAGGGATTTTTGCGGGTCTCCTCCACGATCTGCGCCGTGATTTCATCGACGGAAAGTTTCGCCATATCATATTGAAAGATCTCCACTTTCGTCGTTGGCAGTTCAAAGTCCGTGCACACGACGGTGATATTTTCGGACAACTCGCAGTCGATGATATTCCCGCTCGTAGAACAGCCGATATAAGGGGTATCCGGAAAACACGCCTCTATCGCGTCAGTCACTTCGCGAATGACCGCCGGATCCAGCACTTCCGAATAGATCTGAAACAGCCTCGGTCCGTCCGCCGCCGCATGATCCCGCGCAAATACTGAAAGTTCTTCCCGAAAAGATTCCTTGTTCCGATAAGCAAACTGCGTCTGTCTCATGGTATCTTCCGCCTTTCTCTTTTGCTGCTAAATTTTTATCTTCGTCCACTCGCCCTTTCGGAAGCGTGTCGATGCAAAAATAAATCGGGAGACCTGATCCGCCAGCACGCCGAACCAAATCCCGATGATGCCGAATCCAAACACATAACCGCCCAGATAAGAACCCGCCGTGCGGATAAAGGTCACGCTGATCGTAGAGGCGACCGCCGTATAAAGCGTATCGCCCGCGCCGCGCAGGCATCCCATATAGACCACCTGACTGATCTGGAAGATCACCACGAAAATGATGACCCGCATAATGCCTACGCCAATCGCCACGATATGGTCTTCCTCAAAGAACAGCCGCATCAGCGCGCCCGCCCCGAAGAAATAGACGACCGCAAGGCAGACGGAGATCGCGCCGCCGAACATCCTGCAGATTCCGCCGTATTCTCTGGCAAGCTTCTCATCGCCCGCGCCAAGGCTTCGCCCGATCAGGGCGACCGCCGCCGCCTGTAATCCGTCCCCGAAAGAAAAACTCAAACCCATGATATTCATGCCTACCTGATGCGCCGCCATCGCGTCCGTCCCCTGTTTCGCCGCCATGATCGCCGTCAGCATAAAGCCGATCCGCATAAGGACCTGTTCAAAGAAAACGCTGTACCCCACATGAATGAGATTGAGAAGCGTCTTGACCGCAGGGCGGATCTTATGTTTCATAATATAGGGCAGGCTGATAAATCCGTCGGGCTTTAAGATCGAGAGCACACTCATGACCGACGCGACCACCGTTCCCAGAACCGTAGCGAGCGCCGCGCCCCGAATGCCGAGGGCGGGAAACCCGAAATGCCCGTTGATCAGCAGATAATTACAAATGATATTGACCGTATTGGAAGTCACATTGGTGCGCATGGTGATCTTGGTATTGCCTACGCCGCGCTGCGCGGAATTGATCCCCATCTGGAGGCAGTTAAAAAGCATGCCGCCCATCACGATCCGAAAATACGCCACCGCGCTGTCATGCGTCTCGGGCGTCGATCCGCAGAAACGGATGATCGGACCTGCAAAAGCCACGAACAGGATGCTCATAAAGATCGCTGCCGCAACGATAAATACGACCGCAGTGCTTAAAATACGGTTCGCCTCCTCCGGCTTTTCCTCGCCGCGCCGTCTCGCGACCAGGGCGGAGATCGCCACATTCACGGCAAAGAACAGAGCCAGCCCCATAAATTTCGGCTGCGTCGTAAGCCCCACCGCAGCGACCGCATAGGAGCCGAGACTGCTCACCATCAGCGAATCCACCAGACCCGCGAAAGCCACGAAGAAAGACTCCACGATGGACGGCCATGCCATGTGAAAGGTGATGCGGATATTCTCTTTTTGGTATTTGCGGGGTTTTTCCCGCGGCATCTGCTGCTCCATGCGCACTCCATTCTCTGTGGCGCCTGCCGCTTATTTTTCTTAAAATCTTTATTTCTATTTTATCTTATTCAACGCCCGATTACAATATAAGAATCAAGAGGAATCCTTTTTTCAAACAATTTTCCATACGGTTGACCGTTACTCTTATTTTTACTATAATCTTTATAATTTCAATTTCATCAGGAGGCCCCATGCCACAGGAAATCTTACTCTTAGAAGACGATGACAGTCTCAACCACTCCGTCAGTCTGAAATTAAAAAAGGAAGGGTACACGGTCCACAGCGCTTTCACCGTAAAGGAAGCCCTGCGGTTTTATCAAAGCAAAAACCTTTCCCTCATCTTATGCGATATCTCGCTGCCGGACGGAAGCGGTCTGGATTTCTGTACGCAGGTCCGGAAAGAAAGCGACGTCCTTTTTCTGTTCCTGACCGCCCTCGACCGGGAGGAAGATCTCGTTGCGGGTTATCGGCAGGGCGCGGACGATTACATCACCAAACCTTTTTCCATGACAGTATTGACTCAAAAGGTCAATGCACTTCTAAAGCGTTTTACACCAAACAATCCCAAAAGCATTGTCTCCGGCGATATCGCGCTCTACCCCGATGAAGGGCGAGCAGCAAAGAACGGGCGGTATCTGTCCCTGACCGCCAGAGAATATTCGCTGCTCTCTTTCTTTATGGAAAATCCCATGCGCATCTTATCGCGGAACCAACTGTTAGAGGGCATCTGGGATATCGACGGCAATTTCGTCGATGAAAATACGCTTTCCGTCAATATCAGGCGGCTGCGGGAAAAAATAGAAGACGATCCGTCAGATCCCGCGATCTTAAAAAATATCCGCGGACTCGGTTATATCTGGGAAAGGAAATGTGAAAAGAAATGAAAAAGGAAATGAAAAAATACTGCATCCTCATTTCGCTGGTCTCTCTGCTTTTCTTTGTCTGCTGCGGCATATGGGGCGTTTCTCTGTTGAATGCCCGGCATACGCGGGAACTTTCACAGATCGGCAGCCTCACGGGAGCGGTTCTTACCGCCTATCCCGAAGCGGAAGATATCCTGTTGTCCGCTTTGCAGGATACGCAGTACCGCCACACGGACGAAGGCTGGGCAATCCTGCAAAAATACGGCTATCGGCGCGATCTGCGGATGACGGACAGCCCTGATTACCGCACCGCGCTCGCCCGGTTTCTGACCGGTCTGACCTTGTTTCTCTTCCTCAGTCTGGCTTTGGTCGGTCTCTGCTTCTTTGAACTTAGCCGCCGCCAGCGGGAAACGGAAGCGCGGCTCCACGCCCTGCTCGACAGTTGGCTTTCGGAGGATACGTCCCTTTCCGAAATCACGGAAACCTTTCCCGTCATTTTTAATGCGTCTTTCACCGACACGCTCCTGAAATTGGGCAATAAGCTGACGGCGAAAACGCAGACGCTGAACGAGGAGCGCGACCGCACCAAAACGCTCGTGACGGATATTTCCCATCAGTTGAAAACGCCGGTCAGCGCGCTCAAAAGCTGTTTTTCCATGTGTCTGGAATCCGATTCGGAGGAGGAGCGCACAGATTTTCTGCAAAGATGCGCCATGCAGATGAACAGACTGGAAAATTTATTGACTGCTTTGGTCAACATTTCCCGTTTGGAAACTTCCCTGATCTCCCTGCACCCGGAAAACACCACCCTGTCGGAATTATTGACAGACGCCGTAAACACCGTTTATGAAAAGGCTCTGCAAAAAGAAATTTCCATAGAAGTGCGCAGCGCGGATACGGAAGATTCCGCCGATCTTACGCTTTCCGTGGACAGGCATTGGACCGCCGAGGCAGTCGCCAATCTGCTGGATAACGCCGTCAAATACTCCCCCGCAGGCAGCCGGATCTTTCTGAATATCCGGACCTTTTACAGTTATGTGCAGTTATCAGTCACGGATGCGGGAATCGGCATTCCCAAAGAGGATTACAATCGCATCTTTTCGCGTTTCTACCGCGGCAGCCACCCCGTCGTCAGGCAGTCCGAGGGGGCGGGCGTGGGACTTTATCTCGCCAGGCGGATCATCGAGGAGCAGCACGGTACGGTGACGGTGCACGCCGCCGAGGGGGAGGGGTCTGTCTTCGAGGTGCGGCTTCCGTTGCAAAATCCGGTCTGATCTTGACGCTTGTATTCCGGTCATCTCTCTGTAAGGTTATTGTAAGATTTGCCGTTTATACTATAATGTACAGATTAACAATCCAACGCAGACCCGCTTGCGCTTCATTCCAGCCGTAACAGCACTAAACTCAAAAGTACTTCGTTAAGTGCTGACGGCTTCCAAGAGTCTGCTTATGGATATGTTAATCTGTACAATTACAGGAAAGGCGGAATACATATGACAGCACAAGCGCAAATTATTTTGAAAACAGAAGACCTATGTAAGTACTACGGCGCGGGCGACAATCTCGTGAAAGCCGTGGATCACATCAGTTTACAGATCAGGCAGGGAGAATTTGTCTCCATCGTCGGCAAGTCCGGCAGCGGCAAGTCTACCCTCCTTCACATGCTGGGCGCGCTGGACAATCCGACGGCGGGAAAGGTCTGGATCGACGGGGAAAACATCGCTTCTTTCAAAGAAGAAGAACTCTCCCGAATCCGCCGCCGCAAAATCGGTTTTGTTTTTCAGTCGTACAATCTGATCCCCTCGTTAAATGTATGGGAAAATGTCGTTCTGCCGTTAGGGCTGGACGGCAAACCGTTAGATGAGGCTTTCATCCGCGACATCCTTGCCACGCTCGGATTGACCGAGAAAGTCAAAAACCTCCCGAACACGCTCTCCGGCGGCCAACAGCAGCGCTGCGCCATCGCGCGGGCGATCGCGGCAAAACCTTCCATCATTCTGGCGGACGAGCCGACGGGAAATCTGGACACCAAAATGGGCGACGAGGTGATGATGCTCCTAAAAGCCTCCGCAAAAAAGTACGGTCAGACTCTGGTTGTCATCACGCACAATGAGGAAATCGCGCAGATGGCGGAGCGCACGATCATTCTGGCGGACGGTCGTATTCTTTCTGACGGAATACCATCATCTGTACAAAGTGAAACGGAGGTGCGTTAGTTTGAAAAAAACAAAAAAATCTAACACGATCACCGCACTTGCGTTCAGCCGCCTGCGCTTCCAAAAAAGCCGCACGCTGCTCACCGGCATCGCCATCATGCTCACCACCATGCTGCTTACGGCGATCGGCACGGTGGGACTTGCCGCCATCGACATGAACCGACAGGTCTACGCCCAATCGGACTACCACGCCACATTCAGTCCCTGCACCGCAGAGCAGATCGCCGTCCTGTCGAAGCACCTCGACGTGGAGACCATGACCACGCGGGAGGTATTCGCCAACCTTGTCAATGGAAAGATGAACGGTGTTTTGACCTATCAAAACGCCATCAAAGATGACCGCGCCGACGCCTCGGAAAACTTCGGCGTCTGGGCGCCCGCAGAGGGGCATGCTCCCGAAGCAGCGGACGAAATCTGTTCCACCCCCGCTTTTTTCCGGCGCATGGGCGCAGAGCCGATACTCGGCGGCAAGG
Organism: bacterium; assembly: GCA_023666335.1. Lineage (GTDB taxonomy): Bacteria > Bacillota > Clostridia > Lachnospirales > Lachnospiraceae > UBA3282. The sequence goes on along the minus strand of JAMPCE010000011.1, from coordinate 9,327 downwards.
TTTCCCTCTCCTTTCGCATCAACGGAAAAGGCGAGATCCTCACCAGAGAATTTACCGTCAGCGGACTCCTTGCCGATGTGGAAATCGACGAAAATATGGACGACAGCCGCCTGATGTGGTCCGCCCTCGTCTCTCCGGCGCTTCTTGCCGCATATGAGGACGCCGGTCTTTATGTCCCGGAATATGACGCAGTCTTACGCGTCTACGGGGAAGAAGACCTCTTTTACGATGAAATAAAAGATAAAATTTACACGACCGCCGCAGATATCGGTCTGGATCAGGATCATGTGATTTTAAACGATCAATATCTCTATACCGCAACCAATCCGGACACGGATGCAATCATGATCATCGCCGCGATCAGCCTGATCGTTATCGTTTTCTCCGCCCTGGTCATCTATAGCATTTTTTATGTGGGCGTCATCACCGACGTGCAGGAGATCGGCAAGTTAAAAGCCCTCGGTGCATCGAAAAAACAGATCGCAGGGCTGTTTCACCGGCAGGGGCTGCTGATCTGCGCCGCCGCCATTCCGCCGGGGCTTTTGATTGGCTACCTTCTGCCGTATTTCCTGTTCCCGCTGGTCATTCGGGCTTACAGCGATTCCGCCCTCAATTCCACGGCGCAGGAGGCGGCATCATCCCTGAACGGGCAGATTCACATGTTTTCCCTGCCCTATCTCTGCCTCGTGGCGGTGACGGTGCTGATCACCGTATGGATCTCCCTGTTAAAGCCGATCCGCATGGCGAAAAAAGTTTCTCCCGCGGAAGCCATCCGCTATCAGGAAAACACGGTCCGCACGAAAACCCGCAAAGGTCATAAACAGGTAAAGGTCTCCACCCTGACCTTTGCCAATCTGACGCGGAACAGAAAGCGCACTATAGTCACTATATTGACTATGGGACTCAGCTGTGTGCTCTTTATCTGCGTATCCGCCGTGTTGAGCAGCGTCAGCGCGGAGGATATCGCGAGAAGAAATATCCCGCGGGGCGATTTCCGCATTGTCCTGGATTACTCCCTGCACGACAGGGAATATCCGGAAAACAATCTGGAAAATCTGGTGCAGCAAAATTATTTCAGCGACGCGTTCCTCGACGAACTGCGCGCCATAGACGGCGTGACCGCCGTAGAGCGGGAGCACGGAAAAATCGTCTCCTCCGCGGACACGGAATCCCTCATGTACGACGACTACGAGAACAAGCTGCCCCTCTCCTATTTTACCAGAGACGACGTCGCCGAGTTAAACCGCTGGCTGTCGCAGGGTACGATCGACTACGACCGCATGACGGCGAATCGGGAAGTCATCTGTACCCATGCGTACAGTTTTGAGCAGTACGGTCTTTCCCTCGGGGACACGTTCTCCGTCACTCTGCACGACGGCGGCAGGGAGATTCCTTTTACCTACACGCTGACTGCCCTGTCGGAGCCGGATGCCGACTTCAACTTTCTTTTAATGACGGAAGACGCCTGGAAAGAACTGGAGCTGACCTATGACCCTACCACCAGTATTTATCTGGAGGCGGAAAAGGATCACTATGACAGCGTCAAGGAAGCGCTGACGCAGATCGTTTCCGAACATGAATATTTCGGGCTTTATGCCCTGGACGTGGAAATGCTGATCGGCAAGTCCTCGGTCAGCGTGACCAAATACCCGCTCTATCTGCTGTTGCTTCTGATTGCGGTCATCGGCTTTATCAACCTGATCAACACCATGATCACCAGCATCGTCACCCGCAAAAGGGAACTGGCTATTTTGCAGGCTGTCGGTCTTTCCGGCAGACAGCTCGTGCAGATGCTCTCCGGCGAAGGCTTAGTCTTTACCGCGGGGACGCTGCTCATCAGCCTGACTTTGGGAAATCTGGCGGGGTGGCTTTTGTTTCGCTGGGCGGAAGAATCACACTTTATGAGCATCAGCCGCTATCACTATCCCCTGTGGGAAAGTCTCGGCCTTGTGCTGGTTCTCATCGCCGGACAGCTTTTGATCACCCTCTTCATCCGCCATAAAATGGCAAAAGAGAGTCTGACCGAACAGATCAAGGGCGCAGAATAGTTTTGGTGATAATTCACAAACTTTATTTAAGCGGTCGCAAAAACATTGTATACTTATCCAAAATGTATTATAATAAACGCAGATTCAGCAGTCTACGTCTTCGCCATGTGATCACGACCTCTATGTTTATCCTACAGGCGCAGACTCAGCAGTCTGCGTTTGTTCCTGTTCGCCAACATCTCATAGGGGGTCCGCCATGACAAAGAATCAATACAAAGCAGCTAATTCCAAAATTTTTCCGGTTGTTATGATCATATTGGGGTATTTTCTGATTACTTTCATCCTGTCTCTGGTTTCAGGGCTTGCCACCTGGCGGGTATGGGTTCAGATCGTGTTCACGGTCTCCAGTATTCTCGTCAGTATTTTTGCCCTATTGAAGTACAGAGACACGAAGATCTGTTCTGTCGCGCTCATGGGCTCCTGCGCTCTTACCTATGTGGTGATCGTCCTCTTTAACAGTTCCGCCGGTGTTTATACCTATGTATTCCCGCTGATTATTTCCGCGATCGCCTTTTTAAATGTGAGACTGGCTGTCTGGGGCAGCGTCGTCGCGGTCACTGCCAATCTGCTGCGAATCGTCATCGGCTATACGAGCGAGGGCGATTACTTAAACCGTTCTATCATCGAAGTTTTTACACTGCTGCTGGTAGCCATCGCTTCCATTACCGTGACGCGTCTGCTGATCCAGTTCAATGAAGAAAATATGGCATCCATCACCGATGCCGCCAGAGAGCAGGAACTGACCAACCAGACCATGAGCCAGGTAGCGGACGATATCTCCACGCATTTCGAGGAAGCCATGAAGATGGTCACAGAATTAAAGGAATGTATCGACACCAGCAATTTTGCTATGGAAAACATCGCAGAGAGCACGGAGCACACCGCGGAATCCGTGCAGGCGCAGGCAGAAATGTGCGTGGAGATCCACGCTTCTTCCGATACCGCGGAAGGCGAGATCCGTTCCATGATGGACGCCTCCGACCGGACCATGCAGACTATCACCGAAGGCTCCGGCGAGATCGAGAAACTGAAACAGCAGGCGGAAAGCGTAGCGACTGCCAGCGACTCTACCGTACAGGTGATCTCGAAACTGACTGACCAGATCGGGAATGTACAGGAATTTATCGGCACCATCTTAAGCATTGCCGGAAAGACGAATCTGCTCGCGCTGAACGCCTCCATTGAAGCCGCCAGAGCGGGCGAAGCGGGGAAAGGATTTGCCGTCGTGGCGGAAGAGATCCGGCAGCTCTCCGAGCAGACAAAGGAAGCCTCCAACAACATCACCGATATCATCCATGATCTGAACACGGGCGCGCAGTCAGCCAACGAGAGCATCGAAGCCGCCGCCGCTTCCGTGCACACGCAGAATGAAATGATCGAAAGTATGCGCACGCGCTTTGACGATATCTACCAGGAGATGACTTCCCTCTCCTCCAAGGTGAAAAATACAGAAGTGAGCGTTAAAGCCATCCTCGCCTCCACCGACACGATCTCCGAAAATATCACCCACCTCTCCGCTACCAGCGAGGAAGTGGCGGCGTCCTCCACCGAGGGACTGCGCACCTCCGAAAAGTCCGTGGAGAATATGAACTGCTGTAAGGAAATTTTGGAGGAGATCTCCTCCCTTGCGCAGAAGCTGAAAACGAGCTGATCGCCTGACGCGGCGTCGATCATCGGCGAAGAATCGGACCGATCACCAGCTCAACACCGCGCTTGCCCAGGTCAGCCCGCCCCCGAAGCCGCTCATGGCGATCTTCGTGCCGGGTTTTAAGAGGCCGCTTCGGTTCATTTCATCCAAAAGAATCGGAACGCTGGCTGCCGAGATATTTCCACAGTGATCCAGACTGATGGGAAATTTATCCTCCGAAACGCGGAGCCGTTTCGACACGGATTGGATAATGCGGATATTCGCCTGATGCAGCGCATAGTAATCGATATCCTCCGGCGCAAGCCCTGCCGCCTCGATCGTCTTTTGCAGGGAAGCGGGCACGGTGGTTACGGCAAACTTATAGACTTCCTGCCCGTCCATATGGACATAAGCAAGCCCTCTGTCGGTCTCGATCAGGGGGTTATTGTTTGTCCTGCCGGGACAGGCAAGCACATCGCCCTTTGTCCCGTCGCAGCCCTGGTCAAAGGCAAGCAGACCGTACGTCTCGTCGCCCCGCACAACCGCCGCGCCCGCGCCGTCCCCAAACAGCACACAGGTCGCGCGGTCCTTCCAGTCCACGATCTTGGAGAGCGTCTCCGCGCCCAAAATCAACGCCGTCCGATAGATGCCCGCCTGTATATAGGCATTTGCGATATTCAAAGCAAACATAAAGCCCGAGCAGGCTGCATTGATGTCAAACGCCACCGCATGCTTCGCGCCGATCGCCGCCTGTACCTCACAGGCGCAGGCAGGCGTCACATAATCCGCCGACACCGTCCCCAGAATGATCAAGTCGATCTCCTCCGCCGTCACGCCCGCATTGTCAAGCGCGCGCCTTGCCGCCTCTGCGGACATGCCCGCCGTGGTCTCTTCCTTTGCCAGATGGCGCTGTCTGATTCCCGTCCTGCTGCTGATCCACTCGTCGGAAGTGTCCATGATCTTCGCCAGATCGTCGTTTGTCACCACTGTTTCGGGAAGGCAGCTGCCGGTTCCTATGATTCTTGTTTTCATACCGATCCTCTTTCTCTTATTCCTCTGTCTGCGCACTGCTCATTTCACGCAAAATATCGCTTACATGTTCTAAATGCGTCGCCCGATACGCATTCGCGCCGCAGAACAGCAGCCCGTCGTCCACCTTTCCTTTGACTGCATTGGTCAATGCGTCCGTGATGCAGTAGGGCGTATCCGCGCCCTTGCATGTGCTGATGCACAGATGACATTTCTCATGCGGGATCCTGCCCTCTTTCGCCCGCTTCATAAAAGGGTTTAAGATCGCGCGCCCCGGCATTCCTACGGGACTCTGCACGATCACGATATCTTCTTTTTTCGCGTCGATATACGCCTGCTTGTAAGCGTCGTCTGCGTCGCACTCATATGTGGTGACAAACCGCGTCGCCATCTGCACGCCCGATGCGCCAAGTTCCAGATAATGTTCCAGATCGGCGCGTTCATAAACGCCGCCCGCCATGACCACGGGGATCTTAGCATCGTGCTGCGCCGCCGTCTCGTTCACCTGCGCGATGATGGCTTTCACTTCCTCGTCGTAATGAAGCCCCTCGATATCGTCGAGCTGCTCCCTGTGAAACCCCAGATGACCGCCCGCAAGCGGTCCTTCGATCACCACGGCGTCGGGAAGACGGCTGTATTTTTTCCACCAATAACGCATGATGACCTGTGCGGACTTCACGCTCGACACAATGGGAAGAAGCTTTGTCTTTGCCGCGCCCACGATCTTCGGCAGATCCATAGGCAGACCCGCGCCGGATATGATCAGGTCGATGCCTGCCGCCACCGCCGCTTTGACATAGTCCTCATATCTTCTGGTCGCCACCATGATATTGACGCCAAGGATCCCGCCTTTTGCAAGGTCTCTGGCTTTTTTGATCTCCGTGCCGATCGCCCGCAGATTCGCGCCGATCGGATCCGTGTCAAAATCCAGCTCCCGATAGCCGATCTGCGCCGTGGAGAGCACGCCGATACCGCCCTCCGCCGCCACCGCGCCTGCCAGAGAGGAGAGGCTTACGCCCACGCCCATGCCGCCCTGAATGACAGGTACCCGTGCGACTAAATCCCCTATAACGAGGGGTTTGCTTTCTGCCATGTTAATCTCCATTCCGATCAGCACATCCGTGTGTTTTTTCACACTATGCCCTAATCTGAAACTCTACGCTTCCCCGATCGCAAAGGTCAGTTCCCCCTGCGCTACCAGCTTGCCGTTCACCGTAGCCTTGCCTGTGCCCACGCCGATGGGTCCTTTTACCTTGATGATCTCCGTCTCCAGCATCAGTACGTCGCCCGGCACGACCTTTCCTTTGAACTTTGCGTTGTTGATCGCTGCAAAATAAGCGGTCTTTCCTTTAAATTCCGGCTGGCTAAGGATTGCCACCGCGCCCGTCTGCGCCAGCGCTTCTATGATCAACACGCCCGGCATCACCGGCTCCCCCGGAAAATGCCCCGCAAAAAACGGTTCGTTATAGGATACGCACTTTTTGGCAAGCACACGCTTTCCCGCCTCCATCTCCTCGATGGTGTCGATCAGCATAAACGGCTGCCTGTGGGGAATGATCTCCATAATTTCTTTCGCGCTCATCAGTGACATAATATTTCCTCCTCTATCCTACACTCGCAAACCCGCGCTATTACTACGCGTGATACCTTTTTACCAGCAGGCTCGCATTGTGCCCGCCAAAGCCCAGCGAATTGGAAAGGGCATACTCAATCTCCATCTCGCAGGCTTCCTTACAGTAATCCAGATCGCACTCTTCATCCGGCACCTGATAACCCACCGTCCGATGGATATAGCCCTCCTGCAGCTCTTTCACACAGGTGACGAACTCGATCGCGCCCGCCGCACCCAGAAGATGCCCTACCATAGACTTGGTGGAGTTGATCTTGATCTCCTTTGCATGATCGCCAAACAGCAGCTTGATTGCCCGCGTCTCAAAAAGGTCGTTGTGGTGCGTGCTGGTTCCATGTGCATTTATATACGTTATATCGTTTATTTCAAGACCTGCATCCTTTACCGCATATTCCATCGCTTTCGCCGCACCCGCGCCGTCTTCCGCCGGAGAAGTGATGTGATACGCGTCGGAAGAGCAGCCGTAGCCCGCTACCTCAGCATAAATCTTTGCGCCTCTCGCCTTTGCGTGTTCCAGTTCCTCCAGCACTACGATGCCTGCGCCCTCGCCCATGACAAAACCGCTGCGCTCCTTGTCAAAAGGAATCGAGCAACGCTTCGGATCCTCGGATGAAGTGAGCGCCGTCAGCGCGGAAAAACCGCCGATGCCGATGGGGCACACGCTGCCCTCCGTACCCCCTGCCACCATCACTTCCGCATCGCCGTACTGGATGGTGCGGAACGCCTCGCCGATCGAGTTTGTCCCGGTCGCACAGGCTGTCACCACATTGATGCTCTTGCCCTTTAAGCCGAACTGGATCGACACATTGCCCGCCGCCATATTGGAGATCGTGAGCGGCACAAAGAGCGGTTCGATCCGAGACGGACCTTTCTCCAGCAGTCTGCTGTGGGAACGCTCCATTGCCTGCAAGGAACCCGTGCCGGAGCCGACCGCCACGCCGACGCGGTAAGGATCTTCCTTTTCCATGTCGATCCCCGCATCCTCTAAAGCCTCTTTCGTCGCCGCTACCGCGTACTGCGAGAACGCCTCCATGCGCTTCGCCGCCTTAAAATCCATGTAATTTTTCGCGTCAAAATCCTTGACTTCCGCCGCCAGCTTGCACTTAAAATCCGCAGCGTCAAACTTTGTGATCGGCGCAAACCCGATCTTTCCGTCCTTGATGCCCGCCCAAAACTCGTCTACACTCAGACCGATCGGGGTGATTGCCCCCATGCCCGTTACTACAACTCGTCTATTCATTCCGCTATCCTATCTCCTTCCTTTTCCTCTTGTCGATCAGGTAATATTGTTATCACCATATCTGTCACATTTTTTCGATATTGTAACTGGTACAAGCGTAAATATATTCTGGCGGAGCCCCTTAAAGAGCGTCAGTGCTTGACGAGGTTCTTCACGAGTCTAGCATCTGCTACGCTCTTTACGGAGCGAAAGCGTGGCGACAAAGAATATATTTGCGCTTGCACCTTCCATATGCGTTAGATCGCCATCCCGCCATCGACGGAAATCACCTGTCCTGTAATATATCCCGCCTTATCGCTTGCCAGAAACGCCACGGTCTCCGCGATATCTTTCGTCGTTCCCACGCGCTTTAAGGGAATCTGCGCCAAAGTCGCTTCTTTCGCCGCATCCGTCATCGCCTGCGTCATATCCGTGTCGATAAACCCCGGCGCGACCGCATTGACCGTAATATTCCTGCTCGCCAGCTCCCGCGCCATAGATTTCGTCAACCCGATCACACCCGCCTTGGACGCCGCGTAATTAGCCTGTCCCGCATTGCCGAGCACGCCGGACACAGAAGAAAGGTTGATGATCCTGCCCGCTTTCTGCTTAAGAAAAGGACGATACATATGCTTGATCGTGTTGAATGTCCCTTTCAGGTTTGTGTCGATGACCGCGTCGAAATCTTCCTCCGTCATCTTGATCATCAGATTGTCCCGCGTGATACCCGCATTGTTCACCAGAATATCAATGTGCCCAAACTCTGTGAGCATATCCGCGATCATCTGTCCGCAGGCTTCGTGATCCGCCACGCTGCACTGCATGGCAACGGCTTTCCTGCCCATCGCCTCGATCTGTTTCACCACTTCCTCGGCTTTCTCTTTCGAGCCGTTGTAATTTACGATCACATCCGCCCCGTATTCCGCCAGCGTCAGCGCGATCTCTCTGCCGATCCCGCGCCCCGCGCCGGTCACAAGCGCTACTTTCCCTGTCAGCATACATTTCCTCCTTTTCCCTTCCTTTTTCGTTCAGCACACGCCCATTCGCAAAATCGCATCTTCGATGCCTACCGCTGCTACGCAGCTATTTTTGCTCATGTGCGGGCGTTCCCTCAGACCATCATCTGTCTGCCAAATTCGTGCAAGCACGATTTGTCAGACATTCTCGGTCTGGCTGAACTGTAAATTCAATTTCAGCAGATCTTCCACTTTCTCGATGTTGATGACTTTCATCTCCTTATTGATCTTTCTCATAAATCCGGAAAGCGTCTTGCCCGGTCCGATCTCCACAAACGTATCCACACCGTCCGCGATCATCCGCTCAACGGTCTGCTGCCACCGCACGGAGGAAGAGACCTGCTTTTCCAGAAGCGGTTTCACATCCGCCGTATTTTTTACATAATCCGCCGTCACATTGGCGATATATGGAATCGCGATCTCGCGGATCTCCACGCTCTCCAGTTCTTTCGCCAGCTTCTCGCCCGCGCCCGCAAGGAGCGGAGAGTGAAACGGTCCGCTCACGTTCAGGGGCACACATCTCTTTGCGCCTGCTGCCGTCAGCTTCTCCACCGCTGCCTGCACCGCTGCCTCCTCGCCGGTGATCACGATCTGCCCGGGACAGTTGTAATTCGCGATCGTCACACAGCCTTCCGTCTCCTCGCAGATCTGCTCGATCACCGCCGTGTCAAGACCCAGCACTGCCACCATAGCGCCGCCGTTTGGCACCGCCTCCTGCATGTAAATGCCGCGCTTGCGCACCACCCGGAAAACGTCCT
>JAMPCE010000117.1 GCA_023666335.1 bacterium | reverse complement strand
TGTTGTTCGCATACTTTACGGTATAGTCCTTTCCCGCCTTTAACAGGGTCTTCTTATCGCTGTCGTACACGGTGACCGCGGGTTTTTGCGCGCTCCCCGTGTAGGCAAGGTCCGGGATCTCCTGCACGAACAGCTTCAGGCCGCCCTCCGTGCCGCCGTTTCCCGTGCCGTCCGTCAGCCAGCAGGCGTACAGGGTCATGTCCCCCTGCACGGTGTCTGTCCCGAAGTCCCATGCGCTCTTTGCGGCAAAGCCCTTGTCCTTATACCAGCCCGCGAAGAGGTATCCCGCCGCTTCCGGCGTGCGCTCCTCTTCCGTAAGCTCCAGAAGGCTCCCCGCCCTGACGCCGCCCTTTGTGAAGTCCGTCCCGTGCCCCATGAGGTCAAAGCGGACCGTGTAGACGACGCGCTCCTCCGAGACTGTCAGCGTCCCGGGAACATAGGTGATCTCCCCGTAATCGCTCCCCGCCGCCGCGTCTTTTGGCGTAACTGTGTAACTGCCGAGTCTGGAAGTATCGACCGGTACGCCGTCCGCCTGTGCGTTCTGCTCCCCGTCTGCCGCCGTCCCGTTCCATGTAAAGGTAAACGACGGTTCTTTTGTGAGCCTGTCACGCCCCAAAAGTGTCGCCGTGTACGGATACTCTTCGGGACGCAGTTCCTCCCCTGCGCCTATGGTCATGTCTTCGGCTGTGATGGTCAGAGGCGCAGGCGTGATTGTAAATGCCTTGGATACGCTGCCGCTGTAGACCCCTTTTCCGGTGATGATGACTTCTGCCGTATCCCCCGCATGGATGTTATTCCGGTAAGACACTTCGTAATCCTCTTCCGCAGCCAGCTCGCATGCATCCGCCCCTGCCTTTTGCAGGGTCACGGCAGGCACGGGCTTCTGCTCCGCCGCAGTATATGGATACTGTGCCTGCGGCAGCGTTATCCCCACATTTTCCGCTGTCAGCAGTAGCGTCACTCTCAGTTTGATCTCCACAGTGAGCGGCGTCCCGCCGGACGGCGTATAAGTGACCGTGAGCGTTTTCTCACCCGGCTCGGAAGTATCAATACTTGTGGGGCTTATCGTGTACTCGCCTGCCGCCAGCTTCTTCGCGCTGCCGTCCGTCCCGTAATACATCACTGTCAGGTCATCGGTGTTTACGCTCTCCCCGCAGGCATATACGGTTTTTCTCTTAGAAACTTCCAGCCGCGCCTCTGTCGCTTCCGGCTTTTTATCTTTCTGGAGCAGAACGCTGTAGGATAAGTTTTTTGGCAGGATCGTGGTCGTGGTGCCGTCCGCCATGTACCATGTGCCGTCCGGCAGGGTGTAATCAAACGCCACGTTATAGGGCGTGCGGATCGTTGTGAGGCTGGTACAATCCCAGAAAATCCCGTTCGCATTCGTCAGATGCCCGAAGTCAAATCCGCTCAGATCGACGCTTTTCAAGCTGGTACAACCTCTAAACATGCCATAAACAGGTGCCGCGTAAAGTTCCTCTTCCTGTTCCACCTCATCCATCTCAAGCTGTGCGCTCCCCAGATTGCCCAGATACACTTCTGTCAAACTAGGGCAATTTGCAAACATATCCTGCATATCTGTTACGCTGCCCATATCAAGGCTGCTCAGATCAATGCTTTCCAAACTGGTGCAGCCGATAAACATACCTCCCATGCTGGTTACGTTCTTGGTATTCAAACTGCTGACATCCAGTGTTTTCAGTTTCGTCTGCCCATAAAACATTTCGCCCATACATCTTACATTCTCTGTATTGAATCCATTCAGATCAATACTCGTAAAGCCAGGCTCTTTCAAATACCCGGCGCTCATAGTCGTTCCACTAAACATCCCCGCCATATTTATAACATTTTCCGTATGCAGGGTATGCAAGTCGATGGTTCCTTTACAGCCTTCAAACATATATCGCATATCCGTTATGGTATCGGTTCGCAGGTCACTGAAATCCACCCCTGTCATGTCGCAGCCTGCAAACAGCCCGGGAAGCGTTGTCGTCTTAGTGGTATCCAGTCTGCTAAGATCCAGCCCTCCGACATTACAGCCGCCAAAAATACAATATACAGCATCGCCGCTCTTACCCATAAAAAACGAAGAGTCAACCTTGATGCTGCTTAAATCCAGCCACGCCAGATCCAGTCCGTTCAGGTTCCATCTGGCATCGCTCAACACATGATACGTTTGTCCCGTTTTCCTATCGCCAGCAAACATATTCGACATATCTGTAACGTTTTTCGTCGTAAACCTGCCGCCCAGCGTGATCTTGTCGAATCCGCAGTCACGAAACAGAGCGCTCATGTCCGTGACCTTGGCGGTATCCCAGCCGCTCAGGTTCAGTTCTTCAAAATTTCCGCAATGGTAAAACATACCCTGCATATTTGTTACATTTTTCGTATCGAAGCTGTCCAGACCGATTTTCTTCAAAACATAGCAACTACGAAACATATATGACATATCTGTCACGTTTTTCGTGTCAAACTTCTCTCCAAAATCAATGCTTTCCAACTTATTACAGCCCGAAAACATATATGACATATCCGTCACATTTCCTGTGTCAAGCTTCTCCCCGAAATCAACGCTTTCCAGCTTGTTACAGCCATAAAACATCTCGGACATATCTTCCAGCATACTCAGATCCGATCCTGCAAAGGATACGCTGATCAGGTTCGAGCAACCGTTAAACATGCCAGAAACATCCTTTATCCCTGTCACTTTGATCTCGGCGCTTTTAATCGCGTAGTATGTATTAAATTTTTGTGTCCAAGGACCTCTTTTGTTATATCCAGCAGGCTTTTTATTGCCGGAAGCCGCAAACTCTCCCGTGCCCTCCACCGTCAACTTCCCGTCTGCATCGACCACCCATGTGATATTCTCATACGTTCCGCTGTCGATATTGTCGCTTGCCGCTAACAGGGACATGATGGAAACGCTGTCTTCTGCCATATCGTTTCCCGATACGGAATCCGCCTCTTCTATATCTTCTGCGCCGCCAGCATCTTCTGCATCTTCCGACCTTTCCGTATCCTCTGCATTTTCTGTGTCTTCCTCGACATTTTCCGCGTCGTCGGCATCGTCCGCGCCGTCTTCCCGATCAGACTCGTCCGGCTTCTGTGCATCTTCCGACGTTTTATCCCCGCCGGAGCCGGGTTCCGTCTCGGAATCGCTCATTTCCCCTGCTGATTCTTCTTCTCCGGGATTCTGAACGTCCCCCTCTGCGGGACCCTGCGTTCCGTCCTCATCGGACATTTCATCGGAGCCGCTCTCTTTTTCTGTCTGCTCTTTGCTCCCGGAATCTTCTATCTCCTCCGCGCCGTTTTTCAGATCAGAGCCCTGCTCTTCCTGCACGGACTGCTCCGCCTGCGGCATGACCTCCTCCTGCGCCCATACAGGCGCAGCGGACGCCAGATCGGCAAAAAGCAGACTGAGACAGAATATCCCTGCTAAAAGTCTGCTCTTCATCCGTTTTGTTCTTTTCTGTTTTTTCATTCCTTTTCCTC
>JAMPCE010000116.1 GCA_023666335.1 bacterium | reverse complement strand
GACTACCCTATTAAACGAATTACTCTTTTTGGATCAAGAGCAGCGGGTACGGAGCATGAAGACAGTGATGTAGATTTGATCATGGAGTTTTCATTGCCGATTTCATTACTGACTTTATCAATGATAAAGCTGAAACTTGAGGAGGTTTTAAAAGTAGGCGTAGATATTGTTCATGGTCCGATTGAGGAATCCGATCTGATTGAGATTGGGAAGGTGGTGGAATTGTATGCAACATAGGGATGAAACGATTCTTCGCAAGGTGATTTCGGAAATAAATATAGCGCAGGATATTTATCATACAGCCCATATGGATTTCCCTGTGTTAAAGGAAAAATTAGAGAAGTTGATTCGTAATGACTGATTTCTGGTATCATGTGGATGTTGATTGTGGCTGATATGCTCTGGCAACAGTGTCATAGGATGGTGTCGTACGGCGAGTGTAAGACCTTTATAAGATCATTTTCAATGATTATATTTCAATAGCGAAAAATTCCAGTTTGCAGGGCTAAAGAAAATAATCAAAGGATTTCTTGTAAAGGGTTTGGTTTAACGAAAAATTGTTCTTGAAACAGAAGTAGAAACTTATAATCAAGCAGGATGTGCATTCCAGCGTGAGATCGAGGAAGCAAGACTTTAGGAATTGTAGAGCGGGAGAACTAGCATAATGACATATAAATTCAACGAAAAAGTGTCTGTAAAAGCATTGGCGGATTTGCGTGAGTCTGTGGGCTGGAACAGGTTGGAAAGAGAATATAATAACCCTTTGATGACATCGTATTACCATATTGCAGTTTATGAAGATGATAAACTGATCGGGTATATTGATAGTGTATCAAATGGGGTAACAGATGCTTATATTCAGGATTTAATGGTTTGTCCGAATTACCAGGGCAAAGGGATGGGCACAAGCCTGATGAATAAAATGATTGAATATCTGAAGGAAAAACGTATCTGCATGATTTCAGTGGTTTATGAAGAATGCTTGAAGCCGTTTTATGAGCGATTTGGGTTTTATAACATGCTATGCGGGCAAATGGAAACATATTAGGAATAATCAAAAGATTTCCTGTAAGGGGGATTAGATCAATTGGAATTTTTCGGAGGAAAATATGGTCATTGAAACAGAACGATTGATTCTAAGAGAATATACACTACAGGATTTTAACGCGTTATATGAAATCATGTCAGATGCAGAAACCATGCAGCATTATCCCAAGCCTTTCGATCAAGAGCGTACTATGAAATGGATCGAATGGAATCTCCAAAACTACAGGGAATATGGTTTTGGGCTATGGGCTGTTGTCTTAAAAGAAACAGGGGAGTTTATCGGCGACTGCGGACTGACAATACAGAATGTTGATGGAGAATCATTACCTGAAATAGGGTATCATATTCATAAAAAGCATTGGAGAAAAGGATTTGGAAGTGAATCGGCAAGAGCAGTCAGAGATTGGGCATTTATGAATACAGAATACGATTGTCTGTATTCCTATATGAAATATACAAATATCGCTTCCTGTTCTACTGCCATTGCAAACGGTATGAGAAAAGTGAAAGAATATCCGGATGAAAAGAACGGGATGTCATATGCGTATGCCATAAAGCGTGAAGAGTGGGAAAACTAAAACGATAGATTTCTTTTTAGAAGGGAACAGAACATGATTCCGGCTATTTATAACAGGCGAAGTATAAGGCGATTTTCAGATAAGTCTATCTTAAAAGAGGATATTGCAGATATTGTTGAGAGTGGAATCAAAGCGCCCTCTTCTAAAAACAGACAGCCGTGGAAATATATTGTGATACAGGGAAATGCGAAACAAGAAATGCTGGAAGTTTTTCGCCGCGGTATTGAAAGGGAAGAACACGAAAAAGCATTACTCTCTGAAAGCAAACAGCATCTTGCGGCTGCCAAACATACGGTTGATATTATGGAAGAAGCGCCGGTTATCATTTTTGTTGTCAATTCATTAGGAGAAGCCATTCGATCGGAATTATCATTTGAAGAGCATATCTATGAAATTTGTAATGTGCAATCTATCGGTGCGTCCATACAAAACATGTTGCTTGCCGCTACGGAAAAAGGAATGGGCAGCCTTTGGATCTGCGATATCTATTTCGCGTATCCGGAATTATGTGAATGGCTGCATAGCGACGGACAGTTGATTGCAGCCATTGCATTTGGCTATCCAAAGGAATCGCCAGAAGAAAGACCACGCAAACATATTGAGGATATACTGGAATGGAGGAGTTAATTTTTAGAGGATGTGTCCATTCACCCCCGCTCCTCCTCGATCATCCGCTCAAATTCCGCGGCAGGCACGGGCTTGGAATAGAGATACCCCTGCAGGAAAGAAACGCCGA
The DNA here is from genome assembly GCA_023666335.1 of bacterium. GTDB lineage: Bacteria > Bacillota > Clostridia > Lachnospirales > Lachnospiraceae > UBA3282. Next base: position 1,439 of record JAMPCE010000116.1, on the reverse strand, counting down.
TGCTGCGGATGATATCCTGGATCTCTGTGGTTTCGATTCCCTCGGCTACGGTCTGGATCGCAAGTTCTTCACACATATTTACGACATTTTTGATAATTGCCATATCGGTCCTGTTTCCTTCGCGGATCAGACCGCGCACAAATTTCTGATCGATCTTCAAAACATCCATGCTGACGTCATGCAAAAGTCCGAAAGAGGCATATTCCGTCCCGAAATCGTCCATCGCGATCTTAAAACCGAGTTCTTGCAGTTTGTTGAACTGGCAGGAGAGCATTTCCGTGTCATCGGCATTGCAGCTTTCCGTCAGTTCCACCATGACAAGGCGCGGATCGACCTGCAATTCCTGCGCCTTTGCGATCAACTGATCGACAAATTCGCCATCCAGAAGCTGAATGTAAGAAACGTTAAAGCTTACGTTGATGTCATGGTATTTTTTCTGCCACATGGCGGCATGGCGCAGGGCTTCCTCCATGACCCAGAAGCCGACCTCGCGGATCTCGCCGCTTTCTTCTAAGATCTTGATGAACTCATAAGGAGTCGCGTCCTGTATTTCAGGGGTTTTCCAGCGGAGCAGGGATTCGCATTCAATGATCCGTTTGGTCTTTGCGTCGAGGATGGGCTGGAAGTACAACTCAAAGCCGGCAAAATTATTATGGATGCTGGCGGTCAGCGCCTCGTGGACTCTGCTTGCGCGCAGGTGCCGCTGCGAGATCTTTTCGGAAAATTCAGCGATCCATTCGTTTTTCTGTTCCTTGGCATATTCGAGAGAATGTTCCAGATTACGCATCAGCGTGTTAAAATCCGTGCCGTCCTCCGGATAGGAGACAAGCCCCGCAGAGACAGAAAAGCTCTTGAGTCCGCGGATATTGCCGCAATGAGCGTTCACATCCAGAAACAGCTTGCGCAGGGCGTCCTTGGAGCCGCCGGGAGATAAGATGATGAACTCATCGCCCTGCATACGGAAAACGCGGTCGTTTTTGCCGACAGACTGCGCGAGGTATTCTGACAGTGCAACGAGCACTTTATTGCCGTAGAGAAAACCGTTTGTGTTGTTGATCTTTCGGAAAGCGTTGATGCCGAGCAGCATGATCGCGCCGCTTCCGGTGGTAAAGTCATATTTCTGCGCTTCAAAACCCGTCAGCAGATGGGTGAGCGGATCGTATTTGTTCTGGTTGTCGAGCCGTGTCATGATGCCCGCAAAAACGCTGGGATTTCCGTCAGTGTCGTTGATCACGCTGCCCTTGCATTCCAGCCATACATAATCGCCAGCCTTGTTTTTTGCGCGGTACTGGCAGCTGTGGCGGGTGGAGGCGCCGGAAAAGACGGCACCGATATCTTTCATATAAGCGTCGCGGTCCTCGGGATGGATGCGCTCCATCCACTTGGGTCCGGCGCCCTCTATGTATTCGCCCTCCAGGTCAAAATACTCCACCGTGTTT
>JAMPCE010000115.1 GCA_023666335.1 bacterium | reverse complement strand
CACTGCATGATACCTTTCTTCCATGAAGCAATACCTCCCTCTTAGTCCGCATTAATTTTTCTTTGCAAAATACAATCCCTGCATTTTTTTTGACATGAGACTTTCCGTCACTTCGCGGCAATCCACGCCGCCCGCACACACCTGCGCCCGCTCGAAGCCGTTTGTTGCGACGATCTTTGTCTCCAATCCGATATAAAGCCGACGCAGCATCTCAAACACCGCAGGATTCACGTTCCCTGCCCGCTCCGTCTCGCGGATGCCCGCCCGCTTTAAGAGCAGGCTGTTGATCTTTTTATTGACTATTCCGGTCAAGAATACAGTCATCTCATCATCCTGCCTCGCCGCAAGCCTTTCCTGGAAAAAAGCGCCGCAGGTTTCCTCCGCAAAGTCCGGCAGAAAGGAAATGCGGGCTGTCACGCTTTTTTTCTCCTGCAAAGCCCGTGCGGCATGGCGGCTTACCTGAAAGGCAGGGATCCCCGAGAGACCGTAGTCCGTAAGCTGTAATTCGCCCCGCTCGGAAGCCGCCTTTTTCCCGTCTACAAACAAAGTGATCCTGGCATCGCAGCGCACACCCGCCACCTGTTTGTAAAACCGTTCCTCACAGCGCAGCGCACACAGAGCAGGTACGGGCGCAACGATAGAATGTCCGAACGTTTCCGCCAGCGCAAAGCCGTTTCCGTCGGAACCCGTCTCCGGCGCGGCACAGCCGCCGCAGGCAAGAATCACCGCATCGTAAGGCGTTTTATCCCGCATGATATAAAATCTTCCGTTTCGGGAAGTGATCCGCGTGACCCGCTCTCCCGTATGTACCGCGATCCGCAGCCTGTCAAGCTCATAGCGCAAAAGGTCAAGAACCGTGGAAGCCTGATCGCTCGCAGGATAGAGATACCCGTCCCTGCTTTTTGCGCGCATCCCGAGCTTTTCCAAAAAAGAGACAGTCCAGTCGGTTCCGAACCGTGTGAGGATCTTTTCGACAAGGGCGGTTCCGCTCCCGTGATAATACTGCGCGCCCATCCGCTCGTTTGAAAAATTGCATCGGCCGTTGCCCGTAGAGAGGATTTTTTTTCCGACTCTGTCGTTTCCCTCGTAGAGCGTCACTTTCGCCCCTGCGCCTGCCGCACAGACAGCCGCCGTCATGCCCGCCGGGCCGCCGCCCACTACCGCGATTTTTTTCATATACACCACCTCAACTGGAATACGACTCCAGAAACAGATACAGCTCCTCCTCGCTCGCCACCGGCTTTCCGCCCATGATCTCCCGCTGCAAAGAATCCGGAAGCCGTTCGAGCAGAATGTCCGTGTTCATATAAAGCGTCTGCCCGTCCTCCTCGCAGACGATGATGAAATGATCCGCCACTTTCAGATAAAAATGCTTCGGCGTCTTATCCCGATAATATTTGCAGACCGCCACCCGCTCTTTGGAAAAGGCGGTGAGTTCCGCCGTCTCAAATCCCTGCTCCAGTTCCGCAAGCGGCGGATTGTCGCAGTAAAAATCCAGTTCCGCAAGCAGCGCCTCCCTGTCAAGACCAATATATTTGACCGGCATCGTCTCCTGCGTCTGTACCGCGGTGCCCTTTGTCAGGTTCACATGTTCCACCAGATAGAGCGTGTCCGCCGTCACGACCGGTTCTTCTGTGACTGCGGCTTCAATGACCTGTTCCTGCACCGAATCCTCCGGCTCTTTTTCGGCTTTCTTGTCCGGTTCTTCCGTCTTTTCCACGCTGATGCTGTAACCGCCCGGAAGCGGCACTTCCGTAAGCCTCTGATCGCGGTTTGGATAGAAATAATCCTCCGCTTTCAGCGCACCGTAGCCGCCAAGACCCAGCATGACAGCCGACATTGCCATAAAAAGACTGATACGTTTTACAAGCTTCATTCCGTTTTAGACCTCTCTCGTCGGATTTCCCTGTAATCAGTATCAGCCGATTCCGTATTTTTATGCAGCGATCCTCACAAAACGCCGATGTTTCTGCCAAGCAGAATGAAAAGAAAACCGAATGGGATCTCATGCAGTTCCGTCTCCCCGATCACCCGAAGAAGCATCAGCAGAAAGATATAGAAAAACAGTCCCACAAACAGCGTGAGCAGAATCGTGAGCGCATTTCCCATAAGATCCGTGACCGCCATAGCGATCAGGAAGACTGCGACCCCTGAGACCGCCGCAGCGGCAAACGGAAATACGATCCCCGCAAACCAGTCCGGTCTGTATTTGACATGCCTGTTTAGGAACAGGAAAGCACAGATCAGATAGACGCCCCAAAAAAGGATCAGCGCGCCGAGCAGGCCGTCCACGCCCAGATTCATCCGCCGCACCAAAAGCCAGACAAAGAGCAGATGCACCGCGAGAGAAAGTAACGCCGTCAAAAAGAGTTCTTTCACGAAACGAAGCTGATATAAGAGCTGTCCGAAAAGAAAACTGAACGCGAACAGTACAATGAGAGCCGTCCCCTCCTTGATCCATGCCGCAAGGACGGATATCTGTGCGGTCGCTCTTCCGTAAATGCATGCCGCAAACGGCTTTGCCAGCGCCGCCAGCCAGATGGCTGTGGGAAAAGCCGCTATGGAAGCGTTCCGCACCGTTTTCCCGATCCGCTCCCGCATACTGCGGTGTTCTTCGCGCTCGTAGGCTGCGCCAATCTTTCCGATCTGTCCGTGGACGAACAGACAGGCAAAGGCAGCCCCCATACCGAGAAGCGGCATCAGCTTGCCGTAAAAACTGCCCCACTGTGCCATACGCGCATCTCCCTGTCCCGTAACGTTCATGCTGTAATTAAAGAACCGCTGGTCGATCAGCATGGTCAGATTGGAGAGCACCGCAATCACGGCAAGCGGGATCAGATTGCCAAGGAGCAGACGCTGCAATTCAAAACGGGTCTCCGCCCGTCTGCTGCTGTCCTGCCCGGGACGCCCTTTCAGGGTATTTGCATAGATGACATAGCAGACCAGAAGATGCAGGATGGCGATGATCTGCGAGAGCATCACGCCCAGCATGGCGCCAAGCGCGCCGTAGGCATAAGCGTGCGCTTCCAGATGTTTTAATGCCGCCGCCTTTTCCCCGTAAGCATAAAACGCCCTGCCCACAAAGACTGCGCCAAACAGCATCGCCAGTTTTTCAATATACTGAGAATGCGCGACAACGACGTGCATCCCGCAGCCGCCAAAATATCCCCGGAAGATTCCCACGAACGCCGCCAGAAAGACGGCGGGCGCAGCCGCCATAATTGCCATGCGGCTAAGCGTTTCCAAAACCAGGATATCCGCGATCCAGCCGGATAACAACAGCACCGCAAACGCAGACAGGACGCCCAGAAACAGATTCATGAGAAAAGCCGTGCGCAACGCTTTGCGGGCGTTGCGGTAGCGCTCCCGCTTGACGCGGTAACGGATGAGCCCCGAGACAGCCCGGGACATGGCAAAAGAAATGACCAGAGTGGTCAATACAAAAACCTCAAAGGCGGGAGCAAACAGTCCCACACCCGCGTCCCCGATGACCCGTGAAAGCGGGATCCGCAGGAAAAACAGCAGGAGGTAGGATACAAGTCCCGCCGAGAGGACGATCCTGTTTTTCAGATTTCCAGCTATCCATTGTACACTCATGTTTTACCCATTCCAAATCCGTCTGTCCGTGTTACATGCCACGCTTATGCCCGCCGCAGGATCACGCCCTCGTGATGCCGAGTTTTTGCAGGACCGCCTCCTGCTTTTGTTCCATCCGCGCCGCCGCTTCCTCCTCCATGTGGTCGTAGCCGCACAGATGATAGAGGCTGTGCGCCAGAAGAAAGGCAAATTCCCTTAAGATGCTGTGCCCGTACTCTTTTGCCTGCGCATACACCCGCTCCAGATTTACGATGATATCCCCCAGGAGCAGTTCCCCGCTGTCGGGATCGAAACAGTCCGCAGGAGACGCCTCCGCGCCGGAAAAATCGCCGGGAGACGGAAAATCCAAATTGGGAAACGACAGCACATCCGTCTCCGCATCGATCTTTCGGAAATTCTGATTGTATTCCCGAATGCCCGCGCCGTCCGTCAAAAGGAGATTCACCGAAGCCTCGTAAGGAC
>JAMPCE010000114.1 GCA_023666335.1 bacterium | reverse complement strand
GATTCCCTTATTATATCGAAGAATCGCTTCCGCCGCGCCTTTTCTGGTCTCCCCGTACTCGTCAAATGCCTGTTTTTTAAGAAATTCGGGCACCAGCTTCATGGTGGGATCCAAGCCCACCACGATGGGCGCCTCCAGCTTTTTGATCTTCTCTGTCAGTACATTGATCACAGCTTCTTGCCCTCCAAATCTTCCAGCACATACTGGTTTTGAATATAATGCGGGAAATCTTTGCGCTTCACCCACTCGTAGCTTCCGTACTCCTCCGGCAGGACGATGTTCGCCTCCTCGTCCTCCGTCAGGGAGCAGAGGTAGGCGATGCCCACGCAATGCGTCTCTCCCAAAAGCTGCGACCATGTGTACTCGATCTTATCGATCGTACCGTGCACGGACAAAAGTTCCATGATCGCCTTTGCCATCGCCTCATCCGGCGCTTCTCCGTGTTCGACTTCCGCGTCGATGAACTCCCAGACAAAAGGCTCCGGAATACGGTCGTCCACCCACCGCTTCAAGAGCAGATAAGTGTCCCCTTTCTTGACAATGCCTTTCACACGCACATATGTGTTTTTCATAATATCGCTCCCTCCTATGATTTCTTGATTTTGATAAAATAATAAAAGATAATTATCTTGTCTGTAAGAACTGATACTCTCTCTTTGCCGTCTCGTCGTCGGGGTAACTTTTCAGATAGCTGTTCATAAGCGCCGCCGCCGTCTTAAAATCTCTCATGTATTCGTAGGTGATGATCTCGTTGAATTTCAGCGTCTGCATCATTTCGTTATTCTCGATGTTCATCGCCGTCTGGAACGCCGTAAGCGCCGACTCGTACTCGCCCATCCGCATCCTGCACAGACCGAGCTGGTTATAGATCTCCGCCTTTGTCTGGTCGTACTCCGCGTAGCCTGCGTAAATGCTGGCTGCGTAATTGTAATCCCCCAGCGCCTCGTAAGTCCTGCCAAGGTACAGGGCTGCGCCATAATCTGTCGTCGTCTTCAACCGTTCCAAAAAGTTACGCGCATTCTCGTAATTTCCCATGTAGTAACAGATCCTGCCCATATCGTAGTCGGAGATGGATCTTTCGTTTTCTTTCATGGCGTTCTCCAGATAAATCTGCCCCGCCTCCTTATATCCATACTCCTCAAGTACCATATAGATGCGTATCATCTGATCGTAGTTCTGCGGTTCTTTCGCCACGGCGGTATCAAAATCAAGCTGCGCGCTCTCAAAATCACCCTCCGACAGCTTCACGCAGCCGCGCAGATAGTAGGCGTTCGTCTCATTCGGGCGCAGACTTAAGATCGCATCGTATGCCTGCATCGCTTCCTCGAACTGCCCGTTTTTATAGTAGGCGGCCGCCAGATAATAATTGATATCAAAGTCAATGTCCTCTACTCTGCTGCCGCCGAGCGTAAGCGCCGTCTCCAGATAGGCGATCGCCGCCTCGTAATCCGTCTGCCCCAGATAGGCAAGCCCCATGCCGCGGTAAATGAGCCTTTCTTCCTCGCCTTTCTCCCTTGCCGTCTGAAACAGGGCGAGCGCCTGCCCGTAATCGAGCGCCGCCACCGCGTCCATGCCCTGCTTGGTGTAACTCGGCTCGCTGCCTGCCCCGCAGCCCGTAAGGAGCATACCCGCACAGAGAACTGCCGCCGCAGACCGTATTCTCTTTCTCCCGTTTCTCCTCTGTTCTCTCACTGTTATCTCCAAGTCGATTGCGTAAACATTTCATCTGCACCTGATTTATTCTACCCGTTTCGCCCGTTATACGTCAAGCGGTATCTATATTATTCACAGAAATCAATTATGGCAGGAAACATTATGATATCTACAAGCAAACTCTCGTGTTTCCTCCAGACTGCTACAACATATTTCGGTAATTGCGAAACTCGACATAATGTATAAAAATTGTACAAATTGGATAACCATAAGCAGACCCTTGTAGAGCGTCAGCGCTTAACGAGGTTTGGAGTTACTTTGTAACTCCCGAGTTTAGCGTCTGTTACGCTCGGAATGGAGCGAAAGCGCGTCTGCGTTGGTTATGCTATTTGTACAATTTCAACAACCATAAATAAGTTTCGCAAACGCCCAGTTATAACAAGTTTCCGCACACCAGATCTTTGAGAATCCCAAAAAACTCCCGCACAAGATTATTCGGCTGAAAATAGATATTCGAGCGCGCCGCGATCCCGCAGGCGCCCTCAAATCCGGCATGCCGCGCCAGCATCACGCCCCGAAACACATGAAAGTTATTCGTGACGATCCCCACCGCATAATCCGTCCCGCCGATCAGTTCCGCGCTGTAGGCGATATTTTCCGAAGTGTCCGTGGACTTGTCCTCCATGAGGATCCGTTCCGGCGCGATGCCGCGCCCCACCAGATAATCCCGCATCCCCTGCGCCTCGGTACACGGCTCGTTCGCTCCCTGCCCGCCTGACACCACGCACAGGGTATCTTCATTTTCGATCAGATAATCGTAAGCCGCATCCAGCCGGAACTTTAACACCGCACTCGGTCCCGCAGGCTTCATCTGCGCGCCCAGCACGATGATATAGTCAAGATCGGCTCTTCCCCGGTCTCTGTAATGCTGAAAAATCAGGCTCTCTATGCCCACAAAGGAAATCATCCCGCCGATGAAAAGCCCGACGATCACCTGCCGCAGCCACTTCGGAAATCCGCCCCACCAGTCAAATTGAACCACCATTGCCACGGCGATGAAAAACAAGCCGCCCAGCCCCCAGATCAGATAAAAGCGGCTTCCCGAGCGGATGCGGAACACGATAAAACAGTAGGTAAAACACAGAAGCGCCGCCAACATACAAAACCCAATCATCATTTTCTTCCTCATGCCATCCTCCCTACAGGAGTATTTCCACGCTTAGAGCATCCCCTCAAACACATCCTCCGGCACAGGCTTGCAGTAGCGGTAGCCCTGCGCCACATAAGCGCCGATCTCCATCATCAGTTCCGTATCTTTTTCCGTCTCCACACCCTCGCAGACCACCTGCGCCTCCAGATCCTTTGCCAGATTCACAATATTTCTCATGATCTGCACCTGTCTTTCGCGATTTTCGTTGTTTAAGAGGAACGATCTGTCCAGCTTGATCACGGAAGCGGGAATCTGCTCAAACACGCCGAGGGAAGAATAGCCGGAGCCAAAATCGTCGATGGAGAGATGGATGCCCTTGCCTTTCAGGATCTCCACATTCTTTTTCACCATCTGCTGCTGCATTTCCTCGACCACCAGCGTCTCCGTGATCTCCACCTCGATCAGGTCTCTTGGCACCTGATATTTGTTGAGCACAGCCTCGAACTGTTCCGGAAATCCGTCCTTTACAAAGTGTGTCCGGGAAAAATTACAGGACACGGGGACCACCGCAAGCCCCTCGTCAAGCCGCCTGCGCAGCATCTTACACACGCTCTCCATCACAAAGAAATCGATCTGCGTGATCCTGCCCGTCTGCTCATAGTAAGGGACAAAGAACCCGGGCGCGCGGATGGCGCCTCCCGCAGAGGGGTCTTTGAAACGCACCAGCGCCTCCGCACCCACCACGCGCTCGTCCCGGATATCCACTTTTGCCTGATAATATGCCACAAAATCTTTCTGAAAATCCACGGAGTCGAGCAGTTTTTCCCGTTCATGCTGCTCTCTGAGTTCTTCCCGGAGTTTATCGTCATAGATGCGGATGACATTGCTGTGGCTGCCTTTCAAAGGATCCACCGCCTGAATCGCATAAGAGAGGGCAAGCTGGATATCCTCCGCCTCCGGCTCGATCGCGCAGATGCCCACAGCCTGCGCCATACGAATGCCCTCTTTCTCATAGATCTGCTGCGAAATGCGCTCCGACATCGCCTTGATGCGTTCCGCCAGCTTCTCCATATCGTCGTAACACAGGAAAAGTACAAAATGGCTTCCGTAGCTTCTGGCGCAGAGTTCCTCTTTCCCGCTGTCGATCTCATCCGTCATCACCGCAATGGTCCGCTCTAACAGTTTCTGTCCCGCATTCCAGCCGTAGAGCGCGTTGTAACTCTTAAACTGGCAGATATCCGTGTACGCGATCGCATAGTTTCTTTCCTTTTCCTTACCTAAGATCAGCGAAGCCCGATATTTCAGGTAATTGACGTTCCAGATATCAAAGTCG
>JAMPCE010000113.1 GCA_023666335.1 bacterium | reverse complement strand
TATATTCCCGTTTGACGGCGGCGGACTGGAATCTTTCGGATTACCGCCTGCATCTTCTTCTACTGCTTTATGCGCTGACCAATGGCGGGACGGCGCCGATCATGGAGCGGTTTTATGTCACGAAAGGGCAGAAACATATCGCGGACGAGGTGGAACGGACGATCACAAAAGATTTAAGCCGCCATTACACGGTCACGGATCTGGCGGTTTTGTACGGGGTCAGCCCGTCCGCCCTAAAGAAATATTTTGAGGCAGTCTACGGACTCCCCGTCTCCTTTTATCTTAAGAGAAAGCGGATATCGCTGGCGAAACAGCGGCTGTCAAAGACAAAGGACAGCGTAGGCGCGATTGCCGCTGCCTGCGGGTATGCCAATCAGGGAAAATTCGGTTCCGTATTCAGGGAATGCACGGGGATGTCCCCGTTGGAGTATCGAAGGTTACATTATACAGAAGGAGGAGACGATGACGACACTAAGTGAAGTGAAAGCGGGAAAACGGGGCAAAGTCCTTTCTGTGGACGGCAGAGCGGACTTTCAGAGACGGATCACGGCGGTGGGCGTAACGCCCGGGAGCAGTTTCTCTGTCGTGCAAAATGAAAGGAAATATCCGATGCTTTTGGATATTCGAAGCACACTTTTGGCGGTGGACAGAGGGGATTGTGCAAAGATCATGGTGGAGGTGACGGGAGATGAGTGAGAATATGACGATCGCCCTTTTGGGACAGCCGAATTCGGGAAAATCGACGTTCTACAATGCGCTGACAGGGTCGCATCAGCACGTCGGCAACTGGCCCGGAAAAACGGTAGAACAAAATACCGGCACATTTCAATACGGGGGAAATACATACCGTGTGACAGATCTTCCCGGCACATACAGTCTTGCGGCAAATTCGGAGGAAGAGATCGTCACGAGAGACTATATCGCAGGAGGCGAGGCGGACTTAGTCTGCATTCTGGCGGATGCGTCCCAACTGGAGCGGAGTCTCTTCATGCTGGCGGATTATGCGGGTATCCGCGTTCCGGTCGTGCTGCTGCTCAATATGATGGATGTCGCCGGAGCGCAGGGAAAGAAGATCGATACCGCCGCGATCGAAAAAAGGCTCGGCATACCGGTGCTGCCCTTTGTGGCGGCGGAGAAAAAGGATTATGAGGCGTTTTACAGGCTGCTTGCGCAAAGCGGTAAAGAAAAGTGGATCCTGCGTGGGGAAAGATTGTCCGAATTATTTCAGGCTGAATTTGGAGAGACTTATCAGGCGGTCTTGTCGATGCTTCCGAAAGAGGGAATATCTGTTTATGAAAACGCCTGGATCTTTGCCAAGCTGGTCGAGCATGACGCTGTGGCGGAGGGGCTGGTGGAGCGCTCGGTCGGAGAGGAAACGCTTTCTCTTATAAAAAAGGAACTTTCCGCCATCAAAGACGGCGCTTCCCATACGGGGAACTGCAAATTCCGGTGGATCGACAATATCCTTGCAGGCAATGTGCACAGCGAGAAAGGCAGCCGGGCGCTTAATCGGTTCGATCGTCTGGCGGTTTCAAAAAGAGGCGGAAAGTGGCTGGCGGCAGGCGTTATCCTTTTAGGGCTTATGGCTTCTATGGTGTTTGCCGCACCGCTGATGTATCTGGGAAGTCTGCTTCCGCTGCTTGCCGCGCCGGTGTCGGAATGGCTGCTTGGCATCGGCGCCGCGCCTGTTCTGGTCTCGCTTCTGTGCGACGGTATCTGGACGGCGTTCTCGTTTACGGTCATGATGTGCGGATTTGTCTTCGGGACGACTTTTGTGTTTGGCTTTTTGGAAGAAATCGGCTATATGGCGCGTATCTCGTATGTGTTTGACGGGACCATGCGGCGGCTGGGGCTTCACGGGAAAGCGGTCATGCCGTTTTTGGTCAGTTTCGGCTGCAATATCGCCGGGGCTACAGGCGTGCGCGTACTGGACACCTGGGGACAGAGAATGGCTGCAATCTCCATGTCGTGGGTAGTGCCCTGCGGTTCTACCTGGGCGGTCGTAGGGCTGGTATCTACCGTCTTTTTCGGACCGGGCGCGGCAGTCATTATCTTTTTGCTGTTTGTTGTCTCGGTGCTTCATCTGCAAGTGACGGCGCGTGTGTTTGGAAAACGTTTTCTGACAGAGGCGGACAGGACGGGTCTGATCATGGAACTGCCGCCGTACCACAAGGCGAGATGGGGGAGCCTGTTCCGCTATGCGTTCGGCAAGATGGCTTCCGCTTTTCGGCGGGCGATCTATATCGTGACCATTGTGCTCGTGATCATGTGGGCGCTTTCTTATACGGCGGACGGAAATCTGAAAGGGAGCATCCTTTTCCGAGTCGGGAGCGTGATCGAACCCGTGACCATGTGGTTTGGACTTCGCTGGCAGACATTTGTTGCGTGGCTTGCCTCCATGATGGGGAAAGAAGGCGCACTCGGCGTTCTGGGCGCTGTGTTCAGTAATGTCAATAACGGCAGTATTCTGCGTGCGGTAGCGAAGCTGGAAACCGCAGATTCCGCCTCTGTGGCAGCTAATCTGACGGCGGCATTGACGAAGCCGGAGGCGCTGGCGTTTGTCTTTGCCTTTTACTTTAATATGCCGTGTCTGATGACAATGAGCGCGACGGTGCATGAGACGCATTCCCTGAAATGGACGCTGTGCGTGGCGGGCTACTATATCGTGATGTCCCTGCTTTTGGCGGCGGCTGCCTATCATATCAGCGGTATCTTCTTTTAGCGTTTTTCTGTTGACATCAGCCGATGGAAAGGCGTATACTGAAAACGGTTAGCAACTACTAACTTACTATTGCTTGACCGCATGGCGGGTGATTTTATCCGCAAAAATCCGGAGTGTACCGTGGTCAATATTGCCTGCGGCATGGATACGAGAGCATACCGCCTGAACATAGGCGAGTCTGTACGCTGGTATAGCCTCGATCTTCCGGAGACCATAGAAGTCCGCCGCAGGTTCCTTGAAGAAAACGGTCATATTTCCATGATCGCAAAGTCCGCTATGGACGAAAGCTGGGCGGATGAGATCGAACAGCAAAAAGGCAGGGTCCTTGTCATCATAGAAGGTCTGGTGATGTATCTGTCCGAAGCGGACGTCAAAAAAATACTGTCGATCATCAGTAACCGTTTTGAATCTGCGGACGTCATGATGGAAGTTATGAATCCGTGGATCGTAAAACATGTAAAAGAAAAATCCATAGAACAATCGAAAGCAAAGTTTACATGGGGCGTTAAATCGGGGAAAGAGCTGCAACGTATTGCGCCGGAATACACATGGGTAAGAGATGTGAGCCTGGTGGAGGGGATGAAGCTGATCATGCCTGTATATCGCCTGTTCGGATGGATACCGGCGGTAAAAAATATTTCAAACAAACTGGCTGTGCTGAAAAAGAACTGAGTCACAGATGCCCGATCACTTGAGAGTAGGGAGGACGTAATCGGAATGGAAAGAAACGAAAGAGCATATGCGGGGATGATAAAGAAGGTCCGCCCGGTGCTGGTGCGCCGATATGGAGAGGAGAAGACGGCAAAACTCTTGCGGAAGACGAAACCGATTTATGAGCGCTTTCTGGCGGAAACGCCCTCGATCGGCGGGAAAAAGAATGTCATGAGTGGAAATCTGGATATGGCGGTCCCGTTTTTTGCGTTGTATGAGGCGTCGGGGAAAAGCCTCTCGGCCGATCTGATCAACGAGATGCTGGATGCCGTGATGGTGAGCCGTTATCGAAGGGCAGGCAGATTTATCAATGTCAACCGTCTGGACAAACCGTGGATCATAAAGCGGCTTCACCGCCTGATGGAAAAGATCGCTCGGAAGCTCAACGAACACAAGGGAAAGGACTGGAACAATACCTGGGGGATCCTGGTCAACCCGGAGGGTCACGACCACGGTTTTGCCATGACGCTTGTGGGCTGTCCTATCGCGGATTTTGCCAAAGCGCACGGGTATATGGATATCCTGCCCCTGCTCTGCGACAGCGATTTGAAAGCGGCTGCTGCTATGCATGCCAAACTCATCCGCCACCACACCGTTGCACAGGGAGCGGATACCTGCGACTATTGGTACATAGGAGATCAGGAAACCTGAACCGGAAAATAGAAACAGGAACAGGAAAAGCGCCGCGCTTGATTGAAAGCGAGGCGCTTTTTACGGATGTTCCTTTATTTGCTATTTTTCACAGCCTGTATTGCTATTTTTTATTTACCATCATCGCATTGCGGTTCTACCTTTATGCTGTTTAACTGAAAGTCCATTAAGCCCCCAGCGGAGCTGGGGAGAACGGAGTGAGCAGT
>JAMPCE010000112.1 GCA_023666335.1 bacterium | reverse complement strand
TACTGCTCACTCCGTTCTCCCCAGCTCCGCTGGGGGCTTAATGGACTTTCAGTTATACCCCGGCTGCCTGCATACCTTGATGTTCCTTGCCTTTTTACCTGCCATATAGAAATTCCTCCTGACCTGTTATGATGGACACCCGGCACCCCCTTTGGGCAAAGGGGACGCCCGGCTACTGAGGCATCGGGACCGGCGCCTTGACCCCTCTGCCAGAAACTAAAAGGACTAAGCCTGTGCGGCTCCTGATTTCTTCAAGCCGTTCAACTTAGTCCTATAATAACGCCATCACCGGTGATCGCCGTAAATTCCCCTCTTTCCACCACGAGGTCGATCTCTTTCAGCGCCGCTACCTGATTTTCCCCGGCGCCGTATACCTTGCCGACCCTTTCACACGTCAAAATCTGCATCCGTCTGTTACCTCCCGTCAAAAACTTCTTGTTCTTCTTCCATCATAACAGACGAAAATGACAATTCAGTGACGGTAAAAGCGAATGCTAAAACAAGCGCCTCCCTCTGTCCGGTTGAAAGCCCGCAGCGTTCCGTTCTGCCGCTCCACGATCTCTTTTGCCAGCGCCAATCCGATCCCGATACCGCCGGGCTTTTCATCCTTTCCCCTGTAAAACCGTTCAAAGAGATGCGGGATGTCTTCTCTCGCAAATCCCGGACCGTCATCCCGGATCAAAAGTTCCGTATACAGCGGATTTTGCTCACCGGAACAGGAAACGCATCCTCCCGCATTGTGTTCCGCACAGTTTTTCATCAAATTCATGACCGCTTCCATTGTCCATTCCGGATCCACACAAACCGACATTTCTTCCAATTCCGGAATGTCTACGGACACATCCGCCTGCGCAAACAGTTCCTGTAGGTTATCCGCAGCCAGCACAAGCAGGGTAAGAACATCCGTCTCCTTTTTCTGCAAAGTAAGCGTTCCGGCATCGATCCGCGACAAAACAAGCAGCGCTTCCTCCATCTGCGTAAGCCGCAGAAGCTGCCGCTCAATCTGCTCTTTCTTCTCCCCGTCCGCTTCCATCGTCTGTAAAGACAGGGACATTGCCGTGATCGGTGTTTTGATCTGGTGGGCGATATTGGAAAGGTTCTCGGCAAACTCATTTTTTGCCTGCACCGCCGCCTCTCTTGTCCGATACAGAAACGTCACTGTCTTATAGATCTCATCTTCCAGCCTGGAAAGCGCATCCTCTCCCAGCGCGGAAAGGATTGCCGCCTTTCCCGTTTCGGCATGCTCCAGATAATCTGTCAGCCCCTCGATGCGCAGCCGCTCTCTCCTTTTTTGCATCATCAGCCCTGCCGCAAGAAAAAAAGCGCCGGCAAGCCTTGCGCCTCCATATGCGGAGACCAGCATGGCAACAGCGCCCAAACCGATCAGCACGACCGAAAACACATTCCCGGCAGCGGCTTTTCTCCCTTTCACTCCGTCCATGTCTCATCCTCCATCCGGTAGCCGACACTCCTGACCGTTTTCAGGCACCGGGGCTGGTCGAGTTTATCCCGCAGGCGTTTGACCGTAACGGTCAATGTATTATCGTTCACATAGTTTCCGTTGACATCCCACACCTGCTCCAACAGCTTTTCCCTTGTAACGATCTTTCCCTGATTCTGCATCAGGCACAGAAGCGCCTGATACTCGACGGCGCTCAGGCTCACCTCTTTGGCATCGCAAAAGACCTGT
This sequence comes from bacterium, assembly GCA_023666335.1. Classification (GTDB taxonomy): domain Bacteria; phylum Bacillota; class Clostridia; order Lachnospirales; family Lachnospiraceae; genus UBA3282. The sequence goes on along the minus strand of JAMPCE010000112.1, from coordinate 2,692 downwards.
CTGCGGTTTCGGTCCACCGAGATCTTGCCGCAGGAAAGATACTGTGACGAAGCGCCGCCGCTTCTGCGAAGCAGCGCTTTGATCCGGAAATACAGCACTTCCAGTTCAAACGGTTTCACCACATAATCGTCCGCACCGCTTCGAAAGCCCGCGACCACATCCGCGGAATCTCCCCGGACCGTGAGAAAAATGATCGGCAGTTCTTTCCACGTTCTGCGGATCAGGCGGCACAGCTCCTCGCCCTGTCCGTCCGGCATATTCCAGTCTAAAAGCACCATTTCCGGCACCCGCCTGTTTAACGCTTCCCCGATCTTTGCCAGTGTGGAAAAGACTGTCACCCGACAGTCCCGTTCCTCCAGATACTGTTTCACGGCATCCGCAATCTGTACGTCGTCCTCGGCATAATATAATTCAATCATTCCACGATGATCTCCAGATACCCCACCATCTTCGCATGATCGAATTCCCTGATCACGCCCAGGTTCGGATCATAGTACGCGCCGTCATAGCCCACCAGATAGTGGCTGTACCTGCCCATGCGCTCCATGATGATCGTGCACTTCGGCAGTTCCACACTCTTGCCCAGCGTATATACGATCTTGTCCGCATGGCGGATGCCGAGGTATTCCAGCGTAGCGATCATCTTGCTCATGTTCGCCTGCCACTCCCTGCACTTCATGATATCGCATGCCTCATCTAAGCTTGTCCCGGCGATCATGGCGATGCAGGACTGCCCGCACAGACCGTCCCAGGGCTGTGTCACAAGGTCGATCCCGTCCACTTTGCGGATCGGATGCTCCACGCTGTAAGGGCTGTTGCCGCCCGCTCCGACCACATTGCCCACGATCTCGATCGAGATCAGGTATTTCTTGCCCAGTTCTACTTTCGCAAGCGTCTCCTGACTGACCGGAATGTCGTAGTAGCCCTGTCCCTTCGGCAGCAGATCGCAGATGAAGCACACGTCGTCAAAGCAGACCCGCACAGGCGCGTCCCCCACCTTCTCGCAGACCTCCCACACGTTAAAAGGCACAGCGATCGCATTCTCGTTCTCCCTAAATTCTACAGTCCCTTCAAATTCATATTTCATCCCATAACCCCGCCTTTCCTTTTTTTGTATTTTTATGATGACCAACTACCACTCTTCCGGCAGACTGAAACTGATATTCAAATCCACATCCCCGCTGATGCCGGAAACTCTCCCCTTATTGGTATACTGCCAGATCGTAAAGTCATAGGGAAAATAATAACTTTCATCATAATAGGCAAACCACTTGTCGTACTCCTCCAGCTTCGTGATGTTCAACATCAGCATAAACGTTTTCAGATTGCCGTAGATCATGGGCGTATAGCCCGCCTCCCGGATTTTTTCGCAGAAAGCGATGCAGTATTTCGTGCGCTCTTCACTGGGCAGATCGTTCGCCCGCGCCTCGCTGCTCACCGCCTCCACATCCAGAACGACCGGATATCGCACTTTGTAAGGCGCAATGGATTCGATCACAAACTCCGCTTCCTCCTCGGCCTCCTCCACGCTCGTCGCCTGGGTAAAGAAATACACGCCCACATCGATATCGTTTTTTAACGCCCCTTCGATATTGCGCTGAAAGGACTCATCCTCCATGATCTCGCCCGTCGTATATCCGCGGATCCCCAGACGGATAAAGGCGTACTCCACCTCGTCGTCCGCCACCCTTGACCAGTTGATGGCGTCCTGATAACGGGAGACGTCGATCCCTTTATGGGAAATGCGCTCGCCGTCCTCATAGTAGTGCATGACGCCGTCTTCCTCCGGCTCGAACGCCTCGGGATCGTATGTATTTTTGGCAAGCTCCTCCAGAATCGGAAAGAAATAGTATTTCCCCGCATCCGCGACCACGATCTCCTCCGGGAAAAAGCTGCGCAGCATATCCGTCGTACTCTCTCCGGAAGCCATGAGCGCCTTCAATCTGGTAAGGATCGCATCGCTCACTTCCTGTCCCGTCTTCTCCTCCGCTTCCGCCACCGCCGTCTCGATCAGCGCGTCCACTTCCTCCTGGCTGTAGGCCGCTTCCTCCTCCAGCCGGATGGCCTCCAATTCCTGTAACGCCGCCGCATTCTTCTGCTGGAGCGCCCGATATTGAAAGAGCATGATCAGACAGATCGTAACCGCCGTCAGCGTGACGATGCACAGCAGGATGGAGCCTGCCAGGATCCTGTTTTCGCTCCTCTTCCGCTTCTTTCTGCCGCGCTTTCCCTGTATCTGATTTTCCTGCATCGCTTCTCCTTTTTTCATGCGTATGCTCTCACACACGCTCACTGAAATAGCTTTTGTACCCTTCGCCGAAGACCTCCGCCGCACTGGAAACGATCGTAAAGGATTCGGGATCCTCCTGCCTCACGATCTCCTCTGCGCGCGGCGATACCGGCTTTTTTACCACACATAAGATGACTTTCTTGTTATCTCCACTATATGCGCCCTGCCCGTTTATATATGTCACGCCGACCGAAAGCTCCTCCATGAGCCGCTCCGCGATCCGCTCCGCACAAGCGCTGATGATGTAGAGCAGTTTCGCCTCGTCTCTTCCGTAGAGCACGATATCCATCACAAAGGAAGTCGTGATGGCGGAGATCGCCGCGTACAGCGCCGCGTTCACATCCCCAAACAGAAGGCCGGAGACTGCCACCACCAGCGCATCCGCCACGAAAAAGATCTTGC
>JAMPCE010000111.1 GCA_023666335.1 bacterium | reverse complement strand
ATCTCCCGGATTACGCTCATCCCAATCGGTATCGACACCGTCAGCGCGCAGACATCCGACACCGCCTGGCATACCTCCACACCCGCCAAACCGAAGAAATGGGGAAGAACCGCGATCAGAGGAAGGAAAAAAATTCCCTGTCTGGCGGAGGATACGATGGAAGCTTTCACGCCCTTGCCGATAGACTGCAGCATCATATTACACATGATAATCCATGAACTAAGCGGAAAAGCGACAACAGAATAACGAAGTGCCGCCGTGCCGACCGCGATAACGTCCGGATCGTCCCTGCGGAATACCGTTATCAACTGCGGCGCAAAGAGATACACGATCACCGCCAGACCGATCAGAACCGCCAGAGAAAATCTTACGCAGAACCAGTACGCATCCAGCACCCTCTTATACTTTCCGGCGCCGTAGTTAAAGCCGCACACCGGCTGGAATCCCTGGCCGAAACCGATCAGCGCGGAATTTGCGAACATCATAACACGGGAGACGATGGACATGCCCGCGATCGCCGCATCGCCGTACACGCTCGCCGCGTGATTCAAACAGATCGTCGCGACACTGGCAAGTCCCTGCCGAAACAGCGCCGGAATTCCTCCTCGGATAATCTCCTGATAAAAATGGATGCTGGGCTTAAAACTGCGCAGGCCAATCCGGATACTGCCGTCTTTTCTCACCATAACAAGCAGGAACAGAAAGCTCAGATACTGGCTGACGGTAGTCGCCATCGCCGCTCCCGCAACGCCCATCCCGCACAAAAAGATTAAAAGCGGATCCAGAACAATATTGATCACGGCGCCGGATACAATACCGATCATCGCATAGAATGCGCTTCCCTGAAAACGCATCTGATTATTGAGAACGAGGGACGCGGTCATAGCCGGAGCGCCAAACAGAATGATTCTCAGATAAGACATCGTATAGGGAAGAATCGTGGGCGTCGAACCGAGTGCATAGGAGAGGGGTTTTATAAAAAGAATACAACCCAGCATAATCACCACGCCAGCAAAAAAAGACGTAAAGAAGCCGACGGAAGCCATCTTCTCAGCTTCCTCATTATTGCCCGCTCCCAGCTGCCTGGAAATATAATTTCCTGACCCATGCCCAAACAGAAACCCGACCGCCTGTATAATCGCCATCAGTGAAAAGGAGACGCCGACTGCCGCCGTGGACTGTGTGTCCAGCTTTCCCACAAAAAAAGTATCCGCCATGTTATAAAAAGAAGTCACCAACATACTCATGATCGTCGGAACCGCCAATCTGCATACCAGCTTTTTTACCGGTTCCTCCGTCATATAAACTCTTTTTTCTTCTGCATTCGCAAACTTCATCATAATCTCCATTCTGAGCAGTTTACTGTAAGAACATTCTTCTCGTTAACGCTCTATAGACTCGCAAATCCACGCTTTCTGCGCTCATTACATATATATACTTTCCTAAATTTAATATGTTTTCCAAAAAGCAATCTAAAAACATTTTGTGTACATCATGCGTCAGAGAAATGTTACAAAAGAACTTGAATTTTATTTCCAACAAGTGTATTATTCTAGTCATCCATTGTATACTATAGTTAACGACATCAAACTTGCCTTTTTATCCACTCTTACAATGGACAAACAGAAATCACCAGGAAAGGAGTCTCCCATGAATCAGAAAGCTTTATCCAAATTATCTTACGGTCTCTTTGTAGCATCCACAAAATATGACAAAAAAATGAACGGCTGTATCATCAACACGGTCACGCAGGTGACCAGCAACCCCAAACAGATCATCGTCTCCATCAACAAGAACAACCTGACCTGTAAATTAATCCAAAAATCCGGCATACTGGCAATTTCCGTGCTGTCCGAAACCGCCCCTTTTTCTCTCTTTGAACATTTCGGCTTCCAGAGCGGCAGAACCGCGGACAAATTTTTGGATATTCCTTTTGCCATCACCGAACAGGAACTTCCCTATCTGACCAATCACACAACCGCCTATCTGGACTGTAAGGTGAAAGAAAGCCTTGATCTGGGAAGCCATATGCTTTTCCTCGCCTATGTCTCGGACTGTGACATCCTCTCCGATGAAAAGCCGATGACCTACGCTTTCTATCACGAATTTGTCAAGCCAAAGCCCGAGACGTCCTCTGACAAATCTTCCGTCAAGGGATGGCGCTGCACCGTCTGCGGATATGTCTATGAAGGAGAAGAGCTTCCTCCCGATTTCGTCTGCCCTCTGTGCAAGCACGGCGCGGAAGACTTCGAAAAAATTTTATCATAATTTTTTGCACCGCAACCGCAACTTGACATGAAAATATTTAAAAGCAACAGAAAATTGATAGAGTTTACATCCCTGTTTTTATAAAATACTCCTATATCGAGGCCGAGCGCGCACGGCTGAAAGAGGTTATTTTTAAAAACAGAAAGGACATACAAAATGAGCTTAGGCGAAAATCTACAATTTTTGAGAAAAAGAGACAACATCACACAGGAGCAGCTGGCGGAACAACTGAATGTTTCCAGACAATCCGTATCCAAATGGGAATCGGATACTTCTTATCCTGAAATGGAAAAGCTTCTTCTGCTGTGCAGCATGTTTCATTGCAGCATGGATGATCTCGTTCAGGGAAATATCCGCGACATCAACGTGTCAGATAAGAGCGATTATGAACATCACATGAACAGCTTTGCCAAATGGATTTCTTTTGGCGTCTGCCTGATCCTGTTCGGCTTGTCTGCCTCGCTATTTATCTACGGCATGAATTATTTTATCACAAATCCCGGAATGATCAAGGAAGATTTTATTGGATTAATCTTCCTCGTATTTGTGACAGTCGCCGTCGCGATCTTTATTGTGACCGGAATACAGCATTCTGCCTTTGTCAAAAAGAATCCTGCCGTCGACAATTTCTACTCACAGAAAGAAATCGATGCGTTCAACAAAAAATTCTCCATCATGATCACGGCGGGCGTACTGGCTATCCTGATCGGAGTCATACTGCTGATGGGAATCGAAATTATCTATCCCGAGCTGGAAAATGACGATTACCTGGAATCCCTGCTGATGTGCGTATTCCTGCTCTTTATTACAGCCGGCACAACGATTATTGTATACGCCGGTATGCAGAAAAGAAAACATAATATTGAATATTACAATGCGTCCAACGACAAAGAATCGTTAACCTACAAAAAGGAAAAACTGAGCGGAACCGTCTGCGGCTGCATCATGATGATCGCCACGATTGTCTATTTGATTCTCACACATTTTTACGGCGAGTGGGGAATGCCTACCGCAGTGGTGTTTGCGGTGGGAGGAATCAGCTGTGGCATCGCGTCGGTCATTATCGATTTTGTCAAAAAATAACCAGAACTCCTCTGCTGTCAGCCGGAACATATATCCGCCGCAGAAGCGGCGGATATATACTTATATTACATATCTTCTTCCTCTTTCGGAAGATTCACTTCCTTGCCGTCGTCGATCTCCCTCGGCAGATTGTACTTTTCATCCTCCGGTATCTCTTCCATGGCGTCCTCTATATTCTCATACTCCTGACTGCCGTCGCTCAGTTTCTCCCGCACCTTGGCGATCTTTGCGACCTTCACATTCTCGTCCAGATTAATCATCTTGACGCCGGAAGTGATTCTCCCAAGCGTTGAGATATCCTCCATGCGAAGCTGTATGATCACTCCCTCGGTCGTAATCATCATGATCTCATGGTCGTCATTGACAGCCTTTACTCCCACGACGTCGCCTGTTTTCTCCGTAATCTTATAACACTTGACGCCCTTGCCGCCACGCTTCTGAACGGTAAATTCATCCAAATAGGTACGTTTTCCGAGACCATTCTCGGACACGATCAGCAGAGAATCTCCCTGATGATCTAACTGCATACCGACGATCTCATCCCCATCGGACAAATTCATTCCGATCACGCCCATGGAAGACCTTCCCGTCGGGCGCACATCCGTCTCTTTAAAACGAATGCACATGCCGAGTTTCGTGATCAGGAAAATCTCTGTCTCTTTGGACGTAGTCTTCACCTCGATCAGCTCATCGTCCTCCCGCAGATTAATCGCCGCGAGACCGTTCTTTCTCACATTACAAAACTCCATGACGGAAGTTTTCTTCACGATGCCTCTTCTCGTGACCATAAAGAGATTATGGTCCTTCTCATATTCCTTGATCGGAATCATCGCCGATATTTTTTCTCCCGGGCTTAACTGCAGAATATTGACGATCGCGATTCCCCGCGAGACGCGGCTTGCTTCCGGTATTTCGTATGCTTTTAAACGATAAACCCTTCCCATATTGGTGAAAAACATCAGATAGTGATGGGTCGTCGTCATGAGAAGATCTTCGATATAATCCTCCTCAATAGTCTGCATTCCCTTGATGCCCTTGCCGCCGCGGTTCTGTGCTT
>JAMPCE010000110.1 GCA_023666335.1 bacterium | reverse complement strand
GAAAGACTACGATTGACGGCTGTGATTTGCCACGGTTTGCCCCGTTTTGCAAAAAGTGTGGCAGAACGGGGGTGAGAAATCTGAAAAATATAAGTCCGCAAACCGTGCCAAAACACGGCATTTGAGGGCATTTTGAGAAAGGAAATTTTTATGATTAGAATACTTTTCGTGTGCCACGGCAACATCTGCCGCAGCACTATGGCTCAAAGCCTTCTCACCCACATGGTAAAAGAACGCGGCGAATCCGCATCCTTTTACATAGACTCTGCCGCCACGAGCCGCGAAGAGATCGGCAACCCGCCCCACTACGGCACGGTAAATAAACTGCGGCAGGAGGGGATCCCTTTGGTTCCGCATCGGGCAAGACAGATGACGCGGCAGGATTATGCGGAGTTTGATTATCTGATCGGCATGGATGACGCCAATGTCCGCAATATGGAGCGGATCGCGGGCGGCGATCCGGATCATAAGATATACAAACTTCTGGAGTTTGCGGGAAGCGGCAGGGCCATTGCGGATCCCTGGTATACAGGGAATTTTGACGTCACCTATGACGATGTGCTGGAAGGCTGCGAAGCTTTTTTAAGGGAGATCCTTACAGCAGACAGATAGGCAGCTGCCGTCATGTCGTGAAAGACGCTTTTTTTGTCATGAACAGGCGGCTTTCTCCTTAAGAAAACGCGAGAACCGACCGATATCTATGATAAGGAAAAATCCTGAGAAGCAACAGGTGAAAGCGGTCAATGGAATATGACGGCGGTACTACGGTCAGGGAGAATCGGATTATGCAGGTAAAATTGGGAAACGTTGGAGAACAGGCGCTCAATACAAGTCTTCAGACACAGGAAAAGGCGGGAGAAAGCGGTCGGCGTTCTGCGGCAGTCAAGAGAATAAATACGATTTTTGCGGGAGATTTGCCGCTTCATAAAGATTCTATCACGATCCGCAGGCAGCAGGCGCAGAAAAGGGCGATGCAGTTTGTGAAAGATGCCTGGGCAGGGGATCGGAAGCTGGATCAGAGCAGGGACGAAATCCTTGCGAAAAAGCTGCAGCAGCAGGAAGAAGCCCGCTTGAATCAGGAGCAGGCGCAGGTGAATACGGACAGAATCGAGAATCTGCGGCAGCAGTACGGCGTGGAGGAGGATTCGCAGGAGCAGAAAGACTTGGATCTGCTGATAAAGGCGGCAAACGATGAGTCTCTCACGGAGGATGAGGAAGCAAGGCTGGAGGAAATGGGTCCCCAGAGAGAGTATCTGGCATTGCTTACGGTAAAGATGAGGTCTACGGAGCCTTTTTCGGGGGAAGATGAGGCGAGGCTGAATGAGTTGGGCGGGTCACTGACGGAGTATCAGCGGAATTGTCTGGAGATCAACAGTGAACGTTCTGTTTATGAAAAACGCGCGGAGAGTGCACAGAATTATGCAGATGCGCTGCAGTCTTCCCTTACGGATATGAAGATCGAGCGGTTAAAATATCATAAGATGACAGACGCGCAGAACAAGGCAAAGAAGGAAATGGAACAGGCAGGGGAAGAAATTCAGGGAATGCTGGTAGACGCTGCCAAAGACCATATCGACGAGAGTTACGAGGAGAAGAGAGAAGCGGCTGAGAAGAAAGCCGAGGAGAAGGAAGCGCAGGAGGAGAAGATTGAACTGCGCAAGGAACAGAGAGAGCTGATGGAGGCTCGGATCGAAGCTGCGCAGGAAGAGAACAGCAATGCTGAGGAGGCAGGAAAAGAGCGGGAACGGGATGCCCGAGAAGAGGCGTCTTTCTTAAAGGATATGGCAGAAGCAGGGCTTGACGTGGCAGGCGCGGGCGCTGCGGTGCAGGCGGAGATCAAGGATATGTTGAACAAGATGAAGCTGATCGAGGCGGACATCAAGGGCATTGAGGTGGACGAGGAGATATAAGGAACGTTAGGACAGCAGAATCAGGCAGAAAGAGTAAAACGGAGGGACTATGAGAGTTACAAGAAATTACAGAAACGGCATGGTAAATCCCAGAAAAAAGGCGGAGACGGCTTCCCAGATACAGACGGCGTTAAACAGGAGCAGTTTGAGCAGCCGTGCGACCCGTCTGCAAAATCTGTTGGGGAGCAGTAAGGCGTCGAAGTCCGATTCTATTTTCAACAGGGAGTTTATCACGTCGCCGCAGACGACCCAGAAATCGCAGAAGTTCTATTATGATATGAAGTATCATGCAGATCAGGTGGAGGCGTACGGGCAGGCGCTGAAAAAGGCGGAAAAGGACTCTGTCTACGATGCGGCGAGAGAAAACGGCAGCACGGAAGAGATCGTAGAGAAGATCAAGGGGTTCGTGACGCAGTACAATCAAATGCTGGAAGATCTGAAAGAGGCGGGCACCAGGACGGACACAAACTTCTTAAACCAGTTGAACAGCATGTCCAGATTGAGCGAGCGTGAACTTTCCGAGACAGGTGTGAGCAGAGCGGCGGACGGGACGCTTGCGATCGACGAGAAAAAGCTCTTGGCGGCGGATGTGGATACGCTGGAGAAAGTCTGGGGAGCAAACGGTTTTCCGTCTAAAGCGGCGGCGAAAGCCGGTTCTGTGGCGGCTGTGGCGGAGAAAAATATCGAGGCGGAGAAGAGTACGACGTATAATCCTTTCGCACAGTCGAACCTTTACAATTACGGGAGCAATGTAGGGAGCCGTTTTAATTCCCGCAGATAGGGAGCAGATGGTACATGCTGTTTTGGCGGAATAACGGAAAACGGGTATTGCTATGAATCATATCAACTGGGTACAGCAGAGAGAAGACTTTGACACAAAATATCATGTGATCAAGTGGAAAACTTCGCATTTTCATGAGCCGTTTTCCGTGCAGATGACGGGCAGCGCCAAATTAAAAAGCGGCGGCGCCCCGGAAGCGGCGAGGCAGTCCGGAGAGCCTGAGGGAGAGGGAATCGGCTTCGGGCTTGCGGATAAGGCAAGAGGCGGCGGGATCGGGCTTGGCAGCAGTTTGGACGGTTATGCGCTGCGGGCAATGCAGGAAGAAATGACGCGGAACGTCGTGCGGGATACGGGCAGTGACATGCGGACGGGAAATACGGTAGGAGCGGTCGCGGCTTCCGTACAGACACAGGCGGCAGCGCAGACGCAGGCAGCGGAGCATACGGTGACGCCGGAGCAAAGGCGGGAGCCTCTGCGGGACGAACAGGCAAAAGAGCGGGATGCCCGGGAGAGCACGACGGTTTTGGCGGCAGGGAAAGGCAATATCAAAAATCGGCTGCGGGAGAGCGCGGATAAACTGTGGAAGTTTTATCAGAAACAGAGAGATAAAATGACAAAAGTGTCATTTTTAAGGACCAGACCGGAGCCCGAAAAGAAAAAGACCGTCAAGGGCACGCGGATGGCGGACCGGGAAGCGGTGCTCGCCATGCAGGCAGAGAATCATTATCTTTTGGATTCTTACGATCAAAAGGGAAATTACAGTACGCTGGGGAAGTGACGGGAGCCGCTTCCCCATCTTTGTGTAGTTAAGAACTTTTTTGTCTGTTGAATTTGCCGATCAGTTTGAGCGCTGCGCGGACATAGAAAGGCTGTAGGGCCTTTTTTGCATTTTGCAGTTCTTTTCGGATCTCGATATGCTGCGGACAGTGCCGCTCGCAGGCGCCGCATTTCGTACACTGTGTCATGGCGGAGGAATCCTTTTTCAGGGAAGTGACCTGTGCGTATTCCAGCATGACACTGAACTTTTTGTGTAAGGCGGTCTGGTTGTAGCAGCGGAACGCGGTAGGGATATCCACGCCGTGGGGGCAGGGCATGCAGTAACCGCAGCCGGTGCAGCCCACTTTGAGGTTCTGGTGGATCTTTTCACGCAGGATGTCGATCAGGTGATGGTCGGCTTTCGTGAAAGAGCCGACGCCCGCCTTGTCGGCGGAAGCGATGTTTTCCGTAACCATCTGTGTGGAATTCATGCCGGAGAGCACGCAGGTCACCTGCGGCTGATCCCAGAGCCAGTGGAAAGCCCACTCGGCGGGGGTGCGTTTCAGGGGATATTCTTCGATGGCTTTTTTTGCGCTGTCGGGCAGACCGTCCACCAGTTTGCCGCCCCGCAGCGGCTCCATGATGACCACGGGGATGTTTTTTTCGGCAGCGTAGAGCAGTCCGGCTCTTCCCGCCTGTGTATGTTCATCCAGATAATTGTATTGGATCTGACAGAAATCCCAGTCATAGACGTCGATCAGCGCCTTGAAGGTGTCGGTATCGCCGTGGAAAGAAAAGCCGATATTGCGGATCGCGCCAGTCTGTTTCTTTTCGGCGATCCATTCTTCGATGCCGATGTTCTTTAAGCGGTTCCAGACTTCCACGTCGAAGAGCATGTGCATCAGATAAAAATCGACGTGATCCGTGCGCAGGCGCTTCAACTGTTCCTGAAAGAGTTTTTCGACGGAGGCTGCGCTCTTTAACATATAATAAGGGAGTTTGGTGGCAATCTGAACCTTATCGCGGCAATGATTGCGCTCCAGAATCGTGCCGAGCGCTTCTTCGCTGCCGCCATAGATGTAAGCGGTGTCGAAGTAGTTGACGCCGTTTTCGATGGCGAGCATGATTTCTTTTTCGGCTTTTTCCAGATTGATCCTGCCCGCCGAAGCGGTGAAGCGCATACAGCCGTAGCCGAGAATCGATACCTCCGTGCCGTCCTTCATTGTCCTGTATTGCATGTTTGTCTCCGTTTCCTGTTTCTGAATGTTTTTATTCATTATAAAGTACATGGGCATGGGAAGTCAATCGTTATCAAAATCTAGATAGCGTAAGTTTATTGTAGGAATAAGACAGACAGAAGCGTCCCTTGATCTGG
>JAMPCE010000010.1 GCA_023666335.1 bacterium | reverse complement strand
CACGGGTCTCGGCGCGGACTTTAAGAATATGGCACAGCTTCTTGAGCAGGAAGTCAATATGCCGGTAAGAGTCTTGAAGGAGGCGGCGGGCTGGAACCTGATGCGCAACTTCAAGAACGAGTGTTTCAGTGAGTACATACCCTGCGTGGGCGCGGCAGTCTCGCCTCTGGATTTTCGGAAAGAGGCGGAGAAGCGCGGCAAAGAGAAGTCCAAAGGAGAGGGGAGCGCCGCAAAGGGCACGAAGTGGGCGCCTCTTGCCTACACGGTGTTCGGCGTCGGACTTGCGGCGGCGGCGGGACTTGCGGCGGTGCCTCTGGTGCAGGTCGCGCAGTTGACGAAGACGAATATGGAATTGAAATCGCAGGCAGGGAGCCTGGAAGAGATCATTCCCATCTATAATGAATATGTCGCGGTGAAGACGCAGCACGGCATGGTGGAAGCCATGTACGATGCGACGGAGAGCCGCAATGAGGAGCTGGAGGAGTTTTTGGGCGAATTGGAGGACAAACTGCCCGCCAATGTCAATGTCGTCTCCCTGACGAGCGATACCTACGAAGTCGTCATCAATATGCGGGTGCAGACAAAGGATGATGCGGGTGAAGCGGTCGAGCAGATGCGTACGTTCCATTCCCTTGTCCCGGAGCGGGTGACGGTGACTTCTCTGGTCGAGGAGGAAAATGAAGAGAGCGGCGAGCACGCGGTCATCTTTACCGTGACAGCGCCGTATCAGGATGTGGATTATGTACCTGAGGAACCGGAAGTTGAAACGACGGATGCAGAGGAATAGGAGGCGGGAAAGATGAAAGTATCAAAGAAAGATGTATTGTTGCTGCTGGCATTCTTAGGCATCCTTGCAGGGGTCTGCTCCTTTGTCTTCGTGTTCCAGCCGACGATGGAAAAGGCGGATGCCTTGAAACAGGAAAATCTGCAGTTGGAGAGCCGCATCGCGGATCTACAGGCAAAGTCTGACAACAGGGATACCTACGAGAGCGAGACGGCGAAGATGCGCCGGGAGATGGAAGAGATTTACCAGCTCTTCCCGGTGGATGTGCGGGAGGAGAACGCGATCCTTCTGGCGATCAATCAGGAACTGCTCGCGCCGATGGAGGTGGAGTCCATCACCATTGACGCGCTTTTGGAAGTGCCTTTTTTGGACGAAGCGCAGCAGCAGGATATGCCGGACGCGACTTATGAGATCGAAGAGGTGGAGGAGATCGAGGACGCTACGGGGACGCAGGAAGCGCCTACGCCCGAGGCGGGCGATACGACGGGCGCGGCAGGCGTGAATCCTTTCCATCTGATGAGCCGCAAGGCGACGATCAATTATGAGATCTCTTACGAGGGATTGAAGCGGAGCGTGAAGAATATCTGTATGCAGACAGACCGCACGGTCATCGACAATCTGTCGGTGGTCTACGACGAGCAGACAGGGCTATTAAAAGGCGTGACGACGGTGAACCTGTACTGCGTGCCCGATCAGGAGGACAAAGAGTACGTCGAGCCTGACTTTGGCGGCGTGCTGCTCGGGACGAACAATATCTTCGGTACGCGGGTGATCCGCAGCGAGGCGGGTCTCCCCGACTTGGAGGACGGCGAAGAGGGCGAAGCGGAAGAGAACGCGGAGGAGTAGTTTGCAGTCGGACAGGAGGATGACGGTTTGATGACAACGGCGGACGGGCGAAAACTGAATAAGGATGCGGGTTTTTCCTTGGTGGAGCTGTTGATCGCGGTGGTCATTCTGGCGATCATCCTGATTCCGCTCTTGAATGTGTTCCTTTCTTCCAACCGGATCAACATCAAGTCCCGCCAGACCCTGCGGGCAACCACGGCGGCGCAGGATATCATGGAGGGCTTAAAGGCTTATAACATCGAGGAGGTCAAGGCGCAGTTTGCGGATCCCGCGAGCGGTTTCTATGTGATCGACAGTAAGATGATCAAAGGCGGCGTGCAGGAGGAGACTTCCCTGGAGGTGGACGGTGCGGGCAATCCCGTGTCCGGCTACTATGTGTTCAGCATGGAGGACATCGCCTTGCAGGGCGGCAGATTCGATGCGAAGATCGAGATCGACGGCACAGGGTATATGTCGGGGACCCTCACCCACGACCATGAATTTAACGACGCCGCGCTGGCGGACGCCAGGAGCATCGACAAAGAGAACGGCACGTTCGTGGAGACGGAGGAGATCAGGCAGGCTGTTCTGAAAAGTGTCTTCAAGGACTCCGACATGGAGACGGCGATCAAGAGCAGACTGACCCCCGCGGACGCCACGGACACGGATAAGTCGAAAGCCTATGCGAATTTACAGGACGACGCGAACGCGGCGTATGTCTGCTATAAGAATGCCTCGGCATTTTTTGACCGAGTCAGTCGAACGATGGAAGTGACGCTTTCGACCAGCGCCGATACGGATGAAGACGGAAATCCCAAAGTGGATATGGAGATCACGCAGACCTATGTGTTTGAATATACGGACGCGGGCGGTACAAAGGAGACGGTCTCCACGACGGGCGATATGGGCTCGGGGATCGTCGTGAACGGTCTGCCGCGCGGCAGCATCGCGCGGATGAAAGACGCGGCGGGGAAAGAGTGGGTCAATGTCAACCTCTTTTATTATCCGCTCTACGGCTTCGGGCTGTCGAATCCCGACAACATCATCATTCACAACGAATCGGGGGCGGGCGTAAATCTTTTGATCGCGAAGCAGCGGCATGAGACGACGGACGCGACAACGGGCATGACGAATCTCTCCGATCCGGAATATTATTCGGATCCGCAGTTGATGGCGGCGGAGCAGTCCTACAAAGCGCAGATCGAGTTGACGGATACCCACGGGTTTGATCCGGAGAAGTTTACCTTAAAGACCAATCTCGGCTCCAATCTGGTGGGCGAGAAATATATCAAAGGTACGCCGGGCGTGGCGGATCCCGCGGCGGCGGTGAAACTGCCCCAGCAGATCGGCGTGACGGCGCCGGGCGTGACGGCGCTGAATCAGCTCAATATCTTCACGCTGGACGGCGTGCGCAACACGGATCTTGGCAAGGCGGGATCGGGCGGCGAGGCGACGGAGCTGATCTACGACGTGGAGATCGGCATTTACGAGGAGGGTGCGGCGGCAGACGGCTTCCCGCAGGATATGCGGATGGTCGTGATCGGCGGCAGCATGACGAACTGACGGCGTATCGCAGCGTAACAGCGGTACGAAAGATTGCGCGCGTCGGCGAAAGGTCGCGCAAACGGCGCATAACGGGGTATTGGTATGAAGAAAATTGGCGGTAAAATGGCACAGTGGTACAGGCGCTTGAAAGCGCGGCGGGATGACAGAGGTTCCGCGATCGTCATCGTGATCATCGCGATGGCGATGATCGGAATCCTTGCGACCACCCTGCTCTGGATGTCCTACATGAACTACATGATCAAGCTGGCGGATATCCGCAACAAGAACAGCTTTTATACCGCCGAGGAAGTGGTGGAGCAGATCATGTCGGGGCTTCGACGGGATTCCGCCGAGGCGGTGGGTATCGCTTACCGCGATGTGCTGGCAAACTGGGATAATCTCGACTCCGAGGAGGCGCGGAACAACCTCTTCATGACCACCTATCTGGATACGCTGATCGAGAAATACAAGCATCCGACGCAGGGCTCCGCCTACTATGACAGGTCGATCTTGGAGGGGTATGTGGATGCGGCGAACTTCCCGCGCGGCGCGGTTTCGCCTGCGGGCGGCGTGGACGTCGCGGCGTGGGATCACGGCAATGCCCTAAGCGACCCCGTGGGGCAGCCCGAGATGGAACTTGCCAACAATAACAGCATTATCCTCAAAAATATCTATGTCTCCTGCACGGCGGACGACGAGCGGGTGTCCATCGTCAAGACGGATATCTGTCTGGATGCGCCGAAGCTGATCTTCGAGAACCGGGGTTCCATCGACGGTCTCTATCAGTACAGCCTGATCGGCAATGCGGGGATCGACATGCAAGTGACCGGTCCGGTCAAAGTGGAGGGCAGTATCTATGCGGGCACGGATGCGCTCGGCGTGGGCGGTCTTCAAGTGGGAAAGAGCGCGGTTGCCGCGACGACCCTGACCTTGGAGGATTCCCTGCGCGTGATCTCCAAGGGCGATATCAGGGTGGATCCGGCTTCCAGCCTGTCGGTGCGGGATGTGCCGGGAGAGGATAACCGCGTCTATGCGAGAAATATCACCTTAAACAGTGCGGCGGCAAGCCTGGACAGCAAGGTGTATGTGGCAAACGACTTAACGCTCGACGGCACAGGCAGCAGAGTCTCGCTGACGAAAGAATATTACGGGTACGGCACTTCCACCTACAACGGGCTGCCGGGCGAGTCGGACTCCATCGACTCTGCGGCAAGCAGCGCCATTATCATAAACGGCAAAAATTCCACGGTCGATATGTCGTCCGTGACGAGACTCTTACTGGCGGGGCGTTCCTACATCGGACCGAACCTCGGAAACGCCGCGGGCGACGAGGCGGGTTATGCGGGTACGCCTGCTGCGCCGGGACTGACGGTGCCAAAAGCCCCCGTGATGATGGGAGAATCCATCGCCATCAAGGGCGGGCAGGTGGCATACCTCGTGCCTGCGGAGTGCATCGGTACTTTAAATGGGGAGAGCGAGATCGGTCAGAACCCCATCAATGCCGATAAGGAAAACGATATCACGGACTTTCAGACGACCTACGGCGAGGACTTCAAGGAAGTGGACTTCACCAGAAAGGTCTACCGCCTCGGCGGTCACTCTTTAAGCGAGTTTGGCGTGGCGGACATGAACCACATCCGCAAGGTGTATGCGCCTTACCGCGGCGGTTCCCTGCTCTACTATTATCTGGTCATGGATAAGAGTAACGCGGAACGGTATTTCGTACAATATTATGACTTTAATGCGAATCGGGAAGAGATTGACACCTACTTCAACCGCTATCTCTCCGGCGGCTTCCAGCTCGGGGATTTTGCGGATCCGAAGACCCAGTACACGATCCTCGGCAACAGTCTGGTGAGCAGCGCGCTCTCGGACAGCGGCGTGACGCTCCTGACAGGCATCGACCAGACGACTTTGAATCCGACCGCGCCATCGGAGGGCGGGGAGGGGACAGACCCGGCTGTGCCCACAGATCCCGATGCTTACACGGAGACCGGAATCAATGCGGACGAAGTGGTAAACGAAAAGTCGGAAGCGGCTGTGGCGGCGCTGACGGACGAGATCAGGAGAGCCTATAAGAGCCTGACTTTCGATCTGACGGACGACGGCTCGATCAATGTGCCGGAGGCGGATCCCGACAATCCGGCATATGACCCGGCAAAGGCGTCGGAGTATGTCTTTAACAGCGTCATCAAGACAAAAGTGACGGGCGGCTCTACCGATAATGTGGAAGACTATCTGGATGACAATCATGTCAATCAGGTGATCTATGAGACTTCCTCGGGCTTAAAAGCGGTGCTCTCAAGGAGCGATGTGTCCGTATCGGGGATCGGCGGCGTCGATCCGTCGAAGCTGCGGCTCCTTGTCTGCCTGGGCGATGTGACGGTGGATCATGACTTCACCGGGCTGATCATCGCGAAAGGCAAGATCACCGTGACAGGCGCGCATACGATCAAGCGCGGCGGAAACGACCTTGCAAATGTCCTGGAAGCGGAGAGCACCTTGAGCGGCGACACGAGAAAGCCGATCGACATGTTTACGGCAGGCGGCGGCAGCCTCTTGAACGGAGCCGAGGCGCCCGATGTGGACGGCGCGGGCAATCTGGTGCTCGATTACAGCGAGCTGGTGCGGTACATGAACTGGATTAAGAAATAGATAACATGTGATATGAAATGAGTAGGAAGGAAGCGGAAGTTTGAACGCAGAAAAGGATAAGAGGAACAAACTTCATAGAGTGGGAAAATATTTGAATAACAATCGTTATTCAAGCGATAATGGCGGATTTTCTCTCGTGGAGCTGGTGATCGTCATCGCCATCATCGCTATCATCATGGGCGTGACGTTCTACTCGATCATCATCATTTTCAGCGCCAACGCGAAGAGCTGCGCCAACGATATCCAGCGCTCCATCGCGGACTGCAAGGTGACGACGATGGGGAGGACGAAAGCCTACATGGAACTGTACCGCGATTCCGACCAGAAAGTGTACTCGAAGATGTATATCTGGGATCGGGGCGCAGGGGACTACGTGGAGGGAGAGCCGCAGCAGATCGGCACGAACCGGGTCTATGTGGGGTATGTGCCCGAGGGCGGCACGGAGGCGGAGCTGACGGCTGGCACGAAGATCAGGATCTGCTATGACCGTGCAAACGGCGGCTTCAAGGAGGATCCGATCGACGGAAAAACCTATGAGATGCTTTATGTGCGGGGCGGCAGCAAAGATTATGAGATCAGACTGACGAAATTGACGGGGAAATCCGAATTGATATCGAAGTGACAAATGCCGCTGCGGCGGCGGGGATGAATGAGTAACAGGTGTTATTTTGTAGCACGGCGGGGGTAAGAGAGATGCGTAGGATGTGTAGAAAAGAGGAGAATAGCGGCTTTACGATCGTGGAACTGTTGATCGCGGTGACGATCCTCTCCATCGTTATCGTGACGGTGTGCGGGTTTATCGTGGTCGGTTCGAGAAGTTATGCGGCGGGAAACAGCGATATCAACGTCCAGCAGGAAGCGCAGTTGGCTCTGAATCAGATGTCGGATGTGCTGATCGACACCACCCGCAGCGTGACCTATTCGGGGTATGATGCGGGCGGCAATGTGGAGAAAGCCCTGAAAGATGCGGAATTTAGCTTTTCGCCGGAAGATAAGCGGCTGTTGATCTTAAACGGCGTGGTGGAGAGCGTGAACGTCGGCGGCACGGAGACGAAGAAGCTGCAGGAGGGAAACGGCAATAAACATTACTGTTTCCATTGGAGCAAGGAGCAGGAGACGCTCTACTACGCGGAAGTGGCAAGAGAGGAAGACGTCGTCGATTCGACGGCGATCGCAGGTCTCATTCCGGCGTTTGACACCACGGATCCCGATTTCGATGCGGGCGCTGCGGGCTGGGTCGTGCTGGCGGGTCATGTGACCGATTTTTCCGTAGATCTGACGCAGGTGGAAGAGAAGCGCGTGGTGCAGCTTGCCCTGACCTTTTTGGACGGCAATAAGGAGTATGTGACTTCCAATAACGTGACCATCCGCAATAAAGTGGCGGTCAATGACGCGGAACTGGATCCCTTAAATAAGAAAAAGACCCTCGAAGTCACCCCGAGAGACGCGGGCGTGATCTTAGAGCCGAGCGAGACCTATCATTTCTCCACCCCCAAGGTGACGGGCGTTAATGTGACGGACAGGAGTGTTGTCTGGTCGCTGGCGACGCCGGGCGGCAACAGCCCGACGGGCGCGACGGCATTTACGGACGCGGCAAACGGCGTCCTGCAGGTCGCGATGGATGAACCCGCGGGAACGCTCGACGTGGTGATCACCACCAATGCGGTGGATTCGGACGGCAACCATGCGACCTGCACCCTGACGGTTTCCATCAAACGCGTCAGTGCCGTGACCCTGACAAAGACGGCGGACGAAGATGCGGCAAACGGCGCGAACGAAATAAGCGTCGGCAATGCCTTTACGATCGGCGCGACGATCGAGGGCGTAAAAATAGGCGCACAGTGCAGCGGCTGTACGCTGGATATCACGCACGACCATCATGCGGTGGACTGGCGCTGGAGCCTTGTTTCGGGAACGGGTTCCCTCGAAGTGATCGACTCCGCGGACTGCCAGCCCTCGAGATACCGCGCGGCGGCAGGCACGACGGTCGGCACGAAATTCAAGATCGAGGCGACTTCGGAACTGTCGAAGAACAGACCCTATCCGAATGTGGACGGCGCGATCATCCTGACCGTGCGGCAGGCGGCGGATGATGCGGAACCGTTTGGTGGCAAACTGGAGTATGGTGATGAGACGATAGTGGATGAAATTAGAGAAGAGTTGTCAACGGAAGGTCATGAGTATGCGGTTTGCGTTCGTGTAGTGGATAAGAGTACCGTGGATAAGCAGCCTGATAAGATACTTTTGTATTATTCAATTGATGGGGGTGCTAATATCCGTATTGTACCAGATCTTTTCGATCTGGATTTGAACCGAGATTATACGTTCTATATGCAGGCGCTCGATCCCGTGTCGAAAGAGAGTCATAAAAAGGGAGACCATCATACAGCAGATTCCAATGCGGAGATTTGGTCGGAATATATCAACAATCTGAATTCGAATCGTCCTTACGGTTATCAGGGAACAAAGTATGATCACGGGAAAGTGTATTGGGCTGATTTGAAGAGACCGACGGCAACATGGTCATATAAGGGAAAAGATTATACAAAAGAAGATATTACCTTTGACCCAGTTTCAATCATAGATATGAAGAAAGGCGATGTATTCCTTTACAAGGGTAATGTGGTGCCGTATGCCTGTACGAATATCTGGTATATTGACAGATTAAAGCAAAGAATGACGTATAGTGTCTATATGGGAGAAGGGAATGACAGAAGCGGATGGACGCCGTTGTACTGGTATGATGGTGAGGAAATGAGTTATAAGGGCAGCCTGACCGTAGGAGAAAACGAAACAGGGAAATTAGGTATCGAAGATCATCCGGGGGACCCAAGTGAACATGTCTTTAAGTGGGAAAAAAATGACGGGTTATCGTACGCGATGTCATTATGTGGCACTTACCACATTGTGCCGGGATTTTGTTATGAAAATATATCGGATAGAACACTTGGAGATCATTATAAAATTATTGGCTGGCGAGGTTTCTCTTGCGATGGGCAGTCTGAGTTCTCGCTGCCGCATGATTTGACGTATTACGAGTTTGAACCGACTCTTCATCTGAGCATTGTAAGCGGCGGCAATCTGGAATTGTGGAGTTATTATAATAATGAATTTACGAAAGGTAAGATTCATTTCCCGACGCCTTCCGAAAACGACTTCACAAGTTACTTTAACAGGGAAGTGCTGGAATGGCAGGATGCAAAGAAAAACGGCTGGTTCACAAAGCTGGTCAATGACAGCAATAAGACTACAGCTTATGAGTCGTCTTTGATGAAATGCTGTTATGTGGCGGATAAGAAAGTATATCAGCTTGAACTGTTTTATCGGTATTATGATTCCGCATGGGGCAAGACGTCGGAAGTTTCGGCTGGCGTGTTCCAGTGCGCGGCGGACGGCGACAGTTGGGAGCGGTTTGAAGGCGGAACGCTGGACGGACAGTTGGAGAGCGGTAATCTGAAACCGCAATTAGACGGCAGTACGGCGAATGTGGATTTCGAGATGGAGGGTCAACAGTATAAGGGTAAAATGTATATTCCTTTACCGTCCGAGGAAGCGTTTGGCAATAGTCTGGGCTTTAAGTTGAAACAGAGTACAGAACAATCCGTAGAGTGGAAAGATTTGAAATATCAGCCAAGGGGCGAAACAAATGTAAAGAATGTAGGAGTCCGCAGAATATCCTGTACTTATAATTCGGCAACAGATGAGTATACGCTGACAATTTATATCTATAAGGACTGGCCGGATTATGTATATGAGCCGGTGGTGTCTTTCACCTGCAAGAGCAACGGCACGCAGTGGACGCAGCAGTAACTCTACATCGCGCATTTTGTGGGGGAATGCCCGATCGGTGGCAGATGTAGCGGTTGACGTAAAGTGACCGCATACAGTACCATAAAAAGAGAGAATATACTCTGAAAACCGTAGGATACAGACAGGATTACCCGGTAGATCAAAGAAGGTGTTACATATGGGGAAAAATGATTGGAGATCTGTCATAAAGCAGGAGGACGGGAAGAAATCGATAAGTATCATTGCCGTACTTCTGGCGTTCTTTGTCGGCGCGGCGGCGGCGTGTGCTGCGGTATGGCGTTTCTTTGCCTCGCGGGGAAAGAAAGGCGCCGGACAGCCGGAAAAGAAAAGCGCTGTCAGGAACAGTGATACCGCGCAGACGGAAAAAGAGCTGAAAGCGCTGGTAGAGGAACTGCGCAGCGAGAGTGAGCGCAGAAAGATGGAGCGGGAAGCGGACCTTGCGTTGACCGAAAGAGTCAAGGCATATAAGCCGCCAAGACGCATCCCCGTGAAAAAGATTTTTGTGCGCGCGACGGCGGTTGTGGCTGCGGCAGCGCTCGTGGTGACGGGACTGTATCTCGCGCCGACCGACAGGACGCCTGTGTCCACGGTACAGGCGAGAGAGTCTTTCGGCGGCATCAAACAGGTCGTGGAGGAACACAACGAAGAAAATCCGTTCCTGATCCTGGATATCGTGCCCGGAAAAGCATCGGCTGACATAGGCAGTCATACATATGATTTTTCGCTGGGCACGATCGGCTATCTCGCGCCCGGTCAGTCACCGATCCAGCAGGACATTGCCCGCATTTATGAGGGAGATAACAAAGAAAACCTTTACCCTTACGCGAATCGGACAGCATTGGCGGATGCAGTCATGGGCAGCGGTTCTTACGGACTGACCTATCAGGAAGCCTATGCGGGAACCGAGGCGAATCTGGACAGCAGCAAATGGAGTCTGGTGTTGAAGCCGATTGAGGGCTTAGAACATGATGCAAACGGAAAGCTGACTGCTGCAAGCGGTTTCCCGACAGGAAGACTCTATGCCCGCGTGGAGGAGGGGCAGGGAGCAGGATTTGATTATAATCTGACAAGTGGCGTGGCGGATCTGTTTGCCGGCGCGTCTGTCATGGCGGCAGCGCCGCAGGAGGGGATTTATGCTTTCGCGGCGGGAGCGGGAAATTATCATGTGACATTCGGAAATCCCTCGATCGCTCTGAGCGGTTATCGTCCGGAGCTGATAGCGAGCGGCACTTATGATGAAATTTTTTACGGAGGCGCTTTTTCCGACACGACGGGCGTGTACTATGTGGAAAACGGCGCGTATACTTATGTGGGTATGATCGGAAACCATACGGGTACGGTCGTTCCGCAGCCTGATCCGGAACCGACGCCGGAGCCTGCGCCAACGCCTGATCCGGAGCCGACACCGAGTCCGGAACCTACGCCGGAGCCTACACCGGAACCTACGCCGGAACCTACACCGGAGCCAACGCCGGAGCCTACACCGGAACCGACCCCGACGCCGGAGCCTGTACCGGAACCGGCGCCAACGCCGGAGCCTGCACCGGAACCGACTCCGGAGCCTGCACCGGAACCGACGCCAACACCGGAACCGACGCCTGCGCCGGAACCGACACCGACGCCCGATCCTGCGCCTGAGCAGGGACAGGATTTGCAGGCACGGTTGGCGAATGGCTGGCGTTCCCTTGCGGAAGCGGTGAATATGTCGGTGATTGCAGCGGAGTTACCGTCGGAGCCGACACCGGAACCGGCACCGAGTCCGGAGCCTACACCTGAACCCACACCGGAACCGGCACCTACGCCGGAGCCTGCACCGGAACCGACGCCAACGCCGGAACCGACACCGACTCCGGAACCTACGCCGGAGCCGACACCGAGTCCGGAACCTACGCCGGAGCCGACACCGAGTCCGGAACCGACGCCTACGCCGGAGCCTGCACCGGAACCGGAACCAACGCCGGAACCGACACCGACACCGGAGCCTACGCCGGAACCGACACCGAGTCCGGAACCGACCCCTGCGCCGAAGCCGGAACCGATCATGCCGGTGATGCCGGAGGACGGCGCTTATTGTATCGTAAAGTTTACTTATGTCGCGGCGGAGCAGGAAGAGTTCCTGTATCAGATCCAGGACGTCAGCCCGGTCTCCACGGAGGGCGAAACGCCCTGCCCTTACGACAGTTATGTGTTGGAAAAGAGTTTTGTGCAGAACAGCCTGGATGCTTTTGCGGAGCCGGAAGCCCTTGCGGCGGATTCCGAGGTGAAAGCATACTTTGAGTATGTCGGCGCGGGTCAGGGTACCTATAAACTGACCAGAGTGCGTTCCGCGGAAAATGTTGCCGCGATGACAGGGATCGTGCCGCTCGACGATACGGCGCAGGATACAGAGACGCTGTCTGTCAGTCTGCAGGCGGTAAGCAGTACCCCGCACTATATCGAGGTGCAGAATGCGCCCGTCTATATCCGCTGCACAGGCGGAAACGACGCGCTGCTGCGCTATGTCTTCAATACGCTGAAAGCGCAGGACAACGCTTCCGATGCGTTTGCGGTTCGGGTGAACACGGTGCTTGCCGGAGACGTGACTTACGAGATGGTGCAGGAGGCGGACCTTGTCTATCTGGAGGACGGCAAGGGTCTGTACCTTAATGAGAATGCGAAAAAAACGTATATTTATACGTCTAAAGCCGATAAGGCGGACGGGGAGACGGATGCCGCGGA
Source organism: bacterium (assembly GCA_023666335.1). Taxonomy (GTDB): domain Bacteria; phylum Bacillota; class Clostridia; order Lachnospirales; family Lachnospiraceae; genus UBA3282. The sequence continues at coordinate 59,450 of JAMPCE010000010.1, read as the reverse complement.
CGGATTGGCGGATATTTCCGATGTGGCGATCACGGCGCTTTTACAGGAAGCGGTGGATTCGTCGAAGCCTGTCATCGTGGATTACGGCATCGTCGAGGATCAGGAAAATTATGCGGGCAGCAAGTATCAGAAACTTGCAAAGGCATTTTTGAAAAAGGATCTTCTCGCCTATTATAATGCGATGGCGAAATCGGGAAATCTGGCAGCCAATGTTCTGATGAACGTGGACTCCAAGGAATTTCCGGATAAAACGGACAATGATTATCATTATGTAAACCGAAATGTCTATGTGGTAAACGGTACGCCTCTGGTGGGAGACGATTTCTCGGCGGCGTTTGATGAAAATGCGGCGGCTTCCGGCTTTACGGAAGTGCGGGCGGCGATTCGGGCGGAGAATGTCATGCTGGCAGAGGAGGACAGGATCTCCGACAAGATCAGTAAGGCGATGGCGGTACAGTACATCATCAACTATTCCCTCGGAATGGTCGGTGAGTATAAGGATCTGTCGATCCTGGAATTACAGCCGACGGCAAACCGCGAATCCGACCTGCACCGCGACGCAAACGACGAGAAAAAGAGCGTCGTCCTGTATTGGCAGAGAAAGGATCGGGACGGCGAAGGCCAGCAGATTATCAGGAGTTCCAAACTGATCAATACGGATGTCACCGTCAGTTCGGTGGCGGCGTTTAACAGCAGTTATCAGGATATCAATGCGGACTACAACATGATCTTCATCGGGCTGGACGGGCAGCGGCTCTACCACGACTATGACGAGGACGGCGTTTTGCAGGCGTCCTATAACGACGGGAATCTGTTTGCCAAAGTCTATCACACGGGCGACAGCGTGACGGGTTCAAGCGACGGCAGATACGACGCGAGCGATATCACGGAGCAGAAAAAGGAAGCGCTCCTTGACTATCTGCGGGCGGGCTATCCCATTGTGGTGGAAAATGACTGCTTTAAAGGCAGGAGCGCGCAGACGGCGTCCGAAAGAGATATCAATACGAAATACATCGCTTCCGACACGCAGATGTATGCTTTTCTCAAAGAAGCGATCTCTATGGGCGATTCGGAAGAGGACGGCATCGGGATCTATACGATAGATGATGTGCACAGCAGCGCCCTGTTTGCCATGCAGTTAAATGCCCTGCGCCCGAAAGTCTCGCTGCGGGTCACGGACGAAAATGAAGAAGAAACGTTAGAGGGTGCAGATATGATCCGCGCGGAGAAAGTGCCGGAAGTATCGGGGATCCGTCGGGGCACGTTTGAATACCGCATCACAAGCGACCGTGCGGGAGAAGATAAGACTTACGGGGGAAGCCTTGACAGGCACCTCTATCTCGACCTGAATTACGACGGCGTCTATGCGAAAGAAGAGGAATATTTCGGTTATCAGCACGAGGCGACGGAGGACGGCGGCAGGATCAGCGTCGATTTCAACGAGATCAACTTCGGTATCGTGCCCTGGAAGCTGGAAGTGACGGATGTCAACAACAGATATCGGCGCGGTTCGACGGAGGGCTGCTTTACCATCAGTGAGGGGGAAAAGGCAAAGATCAAAGTACTACAGATCCTTGACGGTCCGAAAGATCCTGCTACGAAAAATACGGATGCGAATTTCCAGGAACAGTATGAGAAAGTGGAAGACTCCATGCTGGCGCATTATCTGCGGGGCGCGGAATCGCAGCTTTCGATGAGTTGGAAATTCGAGACCGTTACGCCTGCCGTATTGGAAGAGCGGCTTGCGAAGAATGCAAATTATCTGTCTCTGTGGGATGTGGTCGTGATGGGCTTTGGCGACAGCAGGAATCCCGGAAGCGTCGTGGCGGACGCTGTGAATGATTTCATCCATGCGGGCGGCAGCGTCCTTGTTTCCTCCGCAGGCGCATCGAGGGATGCGGACAGACTCGGGCTTCCGGCGTCTGTTTTGGGGCAGAGGGATGAGCTGACTTACGGAAAGCTCGGTCTGCATACCAATACGAAATATCGTTATGAGGGCGTCGAATCAGCGATGTTCGTCAAACAGTCCGGTATGCTCGTGGAACGCGTAAACGACGGCGCGATCGCCCGTTGGCCTTATCGGATCGAGGAGACGGCAAGCCTTAGTACGACGGAAGTTTCGATGCCGGATTATCTCTTGGATATCGGCACGGTCAGAGCGCCGAACCAGACATATGCCACAGCGTGGTTTACGCTGATCGACGGGGATTACGACGGCGGCTACAGCGTATCGCCCAAAGACGGCGGGAATAACTATTATCTGTACAGTATGGGAAATGTGGTTTATGTGGGGCAGTCCTTGTATCCCTACAAATATGACCGGACGACCGGAGAAACGCCGGAGGGAGATGGAGCCGGAATCGATGAGTGCCGGATCTTTGTGAACGCCCTGATGGCGGCTTACAACGGCGGTCTGCACAGGGCGGACGTCTCCATCGTGGCGGGCTTTAACGGCGCGGTCAAAGTGGAGAGCGTTACGATTCCGTTCGATATCGCTTTCAAGGAGAGCGGGGAAGCGCAGGGCGGAATCCTTAGCGAGACGGTGGACGTGTACTTCCGCTTTACGGACAATAACATTGCCGTCGATAAAGTGACTATGCCCTCTTTCTATTACAAGAATGCGGGCGTAGCGGCGGACGTGGAACTGATGCGGCAGGACGGCACATTAAATTACACGGATTACACGGCGTTTACAAGTCCCGTCTGGGCGGTGGAAAACAACCGTCTGGTAGAAGTGACGGGAAGCGGGCTCGTTCCGGGCAAGGTATACCGCATCAGGGCGCCGCTCGCGGCATTGCAGGGCGGGGACGATGAGACGTCGCAGATCTGCGTACTGCTCACAAGCCGCTATACGAGAGCGGGACAGAATGTGGAAGCGGTCAGCATGGACAGCGTGACCCTGAGCCGTGCGCAAATGTTCCTATTAGAGTAGCGGTTTTGAAAAAGGGTATTGTAAAAGGGAATTTTCTGTGGTAGAATGAAGTGCGATAAAAGAATATCAAATCAAGTGATACACAAAAAGGAGCGAAACCCGTAAGATGATGCCACATCTTACGGGTTTCTCCTTCTTTTACGGAGAAGTGAACCGTTCAGGCTGGGTTACTGCGTTCGCTCGTCTCCGTCCAGCCATTTGCATATGTAGTATGCCAATACATTCTGCATTACGGACACGATAAAAGAATACAATGAACTCAAGTGATACACCCCCTTCCTGTTACCAGTCTGGGTGCAGTAACAGGAATATTTTACCATGCCCGACAAAAACATACAACTTTCCCTTGACAAACAGGCGCCTCTGCCGCATAATAATCCCATCGGAACTTTCTGAGTATTCTTAGATCATATTTCAAATAGTTCAGGCGTATCGCCGCAGAATTTCCGAGAACGTTAGGTTACAGAGACAAAGAAATGCAAAAAAAGGAGGGATCTTATTTGCTCAGTACAACCATATCAGGGGCGGTTTACGGCGTCTTGAGCCACTTGATCGAAGTGGAGGTGGACGTCTCTTCGGGACTGCCCTGCTTTCAGATCGTAGGCTTGCCGGGAAGCGAAGTGCGCGAGGCGAGGGAGCGGGTCAAGGTGGCATTAAAAAACGTGGGGATCAAGCTGCCGCCTGTCTGTATCAACATCAATCTTTCTCCGGCGGATCTGCCGAAAAACGGTACCATGTTCGATCTGCCCGTGGCGGTCGGGATTTTGATCGCGCTGGGAGAACTGCCGCAGGAGGCGGTGCAGGATACGCTGCTCTTGGGAGAACTGGGGCTTTCGGGAGAGTTAAAGCCCGTAAAGGGCGTGCTTCCCATCGTGCGGGAAGCGGCAAAACGCGGGGTGAAGCGTTGTATTCTGCCGGAGAGCAACGCCTGGGAGGGGGCGTTGATCCGTAAGATGGAATGCGTCGGCATGAAAGATGTGAAAGAGGCTGTGGACTTTCTTGCGGGAAAGCGGGAGAAACCCTCTGTCGGACAGGACGGCGCGGACAGGCTGGCACAGATGCTCTCCGAAAAGGAGCCGCCCGGGCAGCCGGACTTTTCCGAGATCAACGGGCAGCAGGGACTAAAACGGGCGGCGGAAGTGGCGGCGGCAGGCTTTCACAATCTGCTCATCATCGGCGCGCCCGGCTCCGGCAAGACCATGCTTGCCAGACGCATCCCTTCGATCCTTCCGCCGCTGTCTTTGGAGGAGGGGCTGGAAGTCTCCACCATCTACAGTATCGCAGGGCTGTTACAGTCCGCAGATTCCCTGAAAATGACAAGACCGTTCTTAAATCCGCACCACACCATCACGGGCAGGGCGCTTGCGGGCGGCGGGCGCGTTCCCTCGCCCGGCGTGATCAGTCTGGCGCACAGGGGCGTGCTCTTTCTGGACGAACTGCCGGAATTTAAGCGGGAGACGCTGGATATCTTAAGGCAGCCCCTCGAGGACAAGCAGGTGCAGATCGCAAGGAGCAGCGGTTCTTACGTCTATCCGGCGGATTTCATGCTGGTGGGTGCGATGAATCCCTGTCCCTGCGGTTATTATCCCGACAGGAAGAGATGCCGCTGCACGCCCTATGAGGTCAGGCGCTATCTCTCCCGGGTGTCGGGGCCGATCCTCGACCGCATGGATATCTGCGTGGAGGCGCTTCCCATGCGTTTTTCGGAGATCGCGTCGAGCGGGCGTGAGGAGACAAGCGCGGCGGTAAGGCGGCGTGTGATGGAGGCGAGGCAGCGGCAGACTGCGCGGTTTGCCGGGACGGGCTTGCACTTCAACGCGGACATGGGTGCGGGGGAGGTGGAGCGTTTCTGCGCTTTGGGGGAGCAGGAGCGGGCGTACATGGAGCGGATGTTTTCCGCGATGCAGCTCTCCGCCAGGGCATATCACAGGATTCTGAAAGTGGCGCGGACGGTCGCGGACTTAGACGGCAGCGAGCGGATCGGGGAGATCCATCTGGCGGAGGCGATCTGCTACAGACAGTCCGACCGCAAATTCTGGAATTGAGGTACGTTATGGAAAAACAGAGGATAGAAGATGAAATGTGCGGTATGAAAACAACAGGGCATGAAAGCAGAGAATGTGCGGCGGGTGAGACGATGCCCGAGCGGGAAAAGGCATATCTGCACTGGCTTTATCAGGCGGCGGGCATCGGCGCACGGGGCTTTTTACGTGCGCTTACGCCGTTCGGGACGGCGGAGGAGATCTACAGACAGCTCTTGTCCGGACAGCTGGCAAAGCGGATCGCGCCGCGCTACGGCAAAAAAGTGACACAAATGTCAGAATTTAGCAAAACCTATGATGTGGAGACGGCGTATGGAAAGATGCGGGAGCGGGGCATACAGTTTTTGACGGAGAGGGAGGCGGCTTTCCCGCAGCGTCTGCGAAAGATTCCGGACGCCCCGTTTGCCCTGTACTGCGTGGGACGCCTGCCGGAGGAAAGGAAATGGACGGTGGCGGTCATCGGGGCGCGGGAATGCACGGAGTACGGTAAGTTTATGGCGGAAGAGTTCGGGGCGGCGCTCGCAAGGGCGGGCGTGCAGGTGGTCAGCGGCCTGGCGCGGGGGATCGACGGCGTCTCCCAGAAGAGCGCCCTGCAAGCGGGCGGTTATTCGCTGGGCGTTTTGGGCTGCGGCGTGGATATCTGTTATCCGGAGGAGAACCGGGAACTTTACGAGACGCTTGCAAAGGCAGGGGGCTTCTGTTCCGAGTATCCGCCGGGGACGCCGCCGAAAGCGGTATTCTTTCCGCCCAGAAACCGCCTGATCAGCGGCTTTGCGGACGGGCTGCTGGTGATCGAGGCAAAAGAAAAGAGCGGCACGCTCATCACCGTGGATATGGCGCTGGAACAGGGGCGGGAGGTCTATGCCCTGCCGGGACGGGCGACCGATCCTTTGAGCGGCGGCTGCAACCGCCTAATCCGTCAGGGCGCGGGGCTGGTGTGCACGCCGGAGGAACTTCTGGAGGAATTATACGGCGTAAGCGGGGCGTCCGGCGCGGGCGTGCAGACAAAGCTGGTCTTTCTGGAGGGCATACAGGGGGAACTGTTGGAACTTTTGGACTGCAACCCGCTTCCCGCCGAGGAGATACAGCGCCGATATGCCGAAAAACACGGCGCGCAGATCGCATTGCCCCTGCTCTTTCGGGAACTGCTGGAACTGTGTGCGGCAGGCTTTGCAGGGCAGGTTGGCGGCAGCTATTTTATGAAGATTCTGAAAAACTGACAAATTTTATACTTGCATGCGCTTGCAATTCGGTGTATAGTGTTGCGTGTCGGACGTGAACTGACCTTAGTATGATACGAACAGGGGTATAAGGATGGCAAAATATCTTGTAATCGTAGAATCGCCTGCAAAGGTAAAGACGATCAAAAAGTTTCTGGGTTCGAACTATGAAGTGGCGGCGAGCCAGGGACATGTGCGCGATCTGCCAAGGAGCGTGCTGGGCATCGACGTGGAGCATGATTTCGAGCCGCGCTACATTACGATCCGCGGAAAAGGGGATATCCTGGCGAATCTCCGCAAGGAAGTAAAGAAAGCGGAAAAAGTCTATCTCGCGACGGACCCGGACCGCGAAGGGGAAGCCATTTCATGGCATCTGCTCTTTGCGCTGAAACTGGAAAATAAAAAGGTGTACCGCATCACTTTCAACGAGATCACCAAGACGGCGGTGAAAGAGTCCCTAAAGAACGCCAGAGAGATCAATATGGATCTGGTGGACGCGCAGCAGGCAAGACGCTGTCTGGACCGCATGGTGGGCTATAAGATATCGCCCGTGCTGTGGGCGAAAGTAAAGCGCGGTCTCTCGGCGGGGCGCGTGCAGTCCGTGGCGCTGCGCATCATCTGCGACAGGGAGGAGGAGATCGCGGCTTTCATTCCGGAAGAATACTGGACGCTTGACGCGATCCTTACCGTGGAGGGGGAGAAAAATCCCCTGACGGCGAAATATTACGGCAGCGGCGGCGAAAAGCGCACGATCGCGTCCCGCGAGGAGATGGAACAGATCAAAAAAGAACTTGCGGGGGCGGCGTATCGGATCGCCAGCATCAGGACGGGCGAACGGGTCAAGAAAGCGCCCCTGCCGTTTACGACCTCTACGCTCCAGCAGGAGGCAAGCAAGGTCTTAAATTTCTCGACGCAGAAGACGATGCGTCTTGCCCAGCAGCTCTACGAGGGCGTGGAGATCAAGGGAAGCGGCGTGACGGGTATCATCACTTATCTGCGTACCGATTCCACGAGGATCTCGGAGGAAGCCGAGGCGGCGGCAAAAACATTTATCACGGAAAAATATGGGGAGGCTTACGCGGCAGGCACGGAGCAGGAGCGTAAGACCAATCAGAAGATACAGGACGCGCACGAGGCGATCCGTCCCACCGATATCACGAGACTGCCGATGGAGATCAAGGAATCCCTGTCAAGGGATCAGTTCAGGCTTTATCAGCTCATCTGGAAGCGCTTTGCGGCAAGCCGCATGGCGTCAGCGGTGTATGAGACCACATCGGTGAAGATCGACGCGGGAGAGCACCGTTTCACCGTGGCGGCGTCCAAACTCAAGTTCGACGGTTTCTTAAGCGTCTACACGCAGGACGACGATAAGGAAGAGGAAAACACGCTGATCCGCGGCATTTCGGAAAAGTCGAAACTGACGCTCGCCTCTCTGGAAGAGAAGCAGCACTTCACGCAGCCTGCGCCGCATTATACGGAGGCGTCTTTGGTACGGGCGATGGAGGAACTCGGCATCGGCAGACCCAGTACCTACGCGCCGACGATTACGACGATCCTTGCCAGACGCTATATCGTAAAGGAAAACAAGAACCTCTATGTCACGGAATTGGGCGAAGTGGTCAACAACATGATGAAAGAGGCGTTTCCCTCCATCGTGGACGTGAACTTCACCGCGACGATGGAGGCGCTCTTAGACGCCGTGGAGGAAGGGAACGTCAAGTGGAAGACGGTGCTTGAGAATTTCTACCCCGACTTGCAGGAAGCGGTGGAGAAAGCGGAGAAAGAACTGGAAGAGGTGGAAATCGCCGATGAGCTTTCCGACGAGTTCTGCGAGCTGTGCGGCAGGCAGATGGTCATCAAGTACGGACCGCACGGCAGGTTCCTCGCCTGCCCGGGCTTTCCGGACTGCCGCAATACCAAGCCCTATTTTGAAAAGATCGGCGTAGCCTGCCCGAAGTGCGGCAAGGACATCGTGCTGAAAAAGACAAAGAAAGGCCGCAAATACTACGGCTGTATCGACAATCCCGACTGCGATTTCATGGTCTGGCAGAAGCCCGTGGACGTCAAATGCGACCGCTGCGGCGCGATCATGCTGCAAAAGGGGACGAAACTTGTCTGCTCCGATGAAAACTGCGGGTTTGTCCGGGATATGCCGAAATAGGCAGAATATTCTAAATATGGCAGTAATTTATGTTAATCGCGGATGAATTGTACTGAAAAAACATTGAAAATGCTCGAATCGTGTGATAAAATCATAGTGCTGGCTTTTGGTTTTGTCATACGGATTGAGGAGTAAATACAATGAGCAGTGTGCAGTTACTGGATAAGACCCGAAAGATCGGGAAACTTTTACACAACAATAATTCGGGAAAGGTCGTTTTCAACGATATCTGCGACGTCTTAAAGGAGATCCTGACCTCGAATGTGCTGGTGGTGAGCCGCAAGGGCAAGGTGCTTGGCATTGGCGACACGGAGTCAGTGGAGTCCATCACGGAGCTGATCGTGGATCATGTGGGCGGTTTCATCGACCCCATGTTAAACGAGCGGCTTCTTGGCGTGCTCTCGACCAAGGAGAATGTCAATCTGGAGACTCTCGGCTTTGAGAGCCCGGGCATCCGGCGCTTTCAGGCGGTGATCGCTCCCATCGAGATCTCCGGCGAGCGGCTGGGGACGCTCTTTCTCTACAAGTGCGACGACCAGTACGATATCGACGATATCATCCTGTGCGAGTACGGCACGACGGTGGTGGGGCTTGAGATGCTGCGCGCCGTCAGCGAGGAGAATGCGGAGGAAAACCGCAAGGTGGCGGTGGTGAAATCGGCGATCTCCACGCTCTCTTTCTCAGAGATGGAAGCGATCACCCACATTTTCGACGAGCTGGGCGGCATGGAGGGCATCCTCGTGGCGAGCAAGATCGCGGACAAGGTCGGCATCACCCGCTCGGTCATTGTAAACGCCCTTAGGAAGTTCGAGAGCGCGGGCGTGATCGAATCCCGTTCTTCGGGCATGAAAGGCACTTATATCAAGGTTTTGAACGACGTCGTCTTTGAGGAAGTGGAAAAACTGAAAGAGCAGGGGCGGTTTTAGGAGAAAAAAACCTTGTATTTTTTCATATTTTATTTATAATGGAATATGGATTCTATTATTGTGGAAGGAGTATGACCATGAGTTCACTGATCGATACGAATGTTTTTGACTATGTGAATGTGCTGGATAAGGCGATGGATGCGTCCTACATCAGGAATGAAGCGATCTCCAATAACCTTGCCAATGCGGACACGCCCGGCTATAAGCGGCAGGATGTGAATTTTGAGACGCAGCTTGCAAAAGCCCTGCGCCATTCCCGCTATAAGAGCATGGATGCAAAGGTCGCGGATCTGAAAGTAAACCGCTTAAAGCCCATTACATACACGGACTATTCCGGTTTTTCCTACCGCATAGACGGCAATAACGTCGATCCCGACACCGAGGGCGTATATTTGGCGAAAAACCAGGTGGTCTATCAGGGACTTTACCAGAGCACCTTACAGGAGTTTAAGAACTTACAATCTGTTATGAAATAACGGGGGTATAGAGTATGGGTATGTTCAGCGCTTTTGATATTAACGCGAGCGGCATGACGGCGGAGCGGTTCCGCATGGACACGATCTCGCAGAACGTGGCGAACGCGAATACGACGCGGACGGAGGACGGCACGCCCTACCGCAGAAAGATCGTGGTGTTTGAGGAAAAGAACTCCCAGACGCCTTTTCATCAGGTCTTAAATCGGGTGACGGACCGCTATTCCGGTTCCGGCGTGAAAGTGACCGGCGTTTACGAGGATACGAAGACGGAGGGCAATAAAGTCTACGATCCCTCCCATCCCGACGCGGATGAGAACGGTTATGTGATGTATCCGAATGTCAATATCATCACGGAGTTTACGAACCTGATCGACGCTTCGCGCGCTTATCAGGCAAATTCGACCGCTTTCAGCGCGAGCAAGAACATCGCGACGATGGGTCTTAACATTCTGAACAGCTAAGGCAGAGCGTGAATTTGACATAACACGCGTTATTTTTGCGCGTTACGATAGAAAAGATCGAAATGTTTGGAGGAAATGGAAATGGCTTTGGATATCACGGAACTGTATAACGTCTCATCAGGCGTGATTCGGGAGGCGGCAAAGGCGGCGCCCACGACAACGATCGAGGATTACAGGGAAAACGGCTTTGAGGCGATTCTGCATACCGCAGTCGATAATCTGAACACGACGAACAGCTATCTGTCGGATGCGGAAAACGAGGAGATCAAATGGGCGTTAGGGGAGACGGAGAATACGCACGATCTCACCATCGCATTGCAGAAAGCTTCTACGGCGTTACAGTACACAGTGGCGATCCGCGATAAACTTCTGGATGCCTACAAGGAATTGATCCAGATGCAGGTATAGTTTTCGGCGGATAAGTACGGAAAGAAGTACAGTATGCTGACGGGGAGAGAGTTACTGTGGAAAAGATAGCAGAGAAACTAAAGGAATTAGGAAATCGGATACTGGAATGGTGGAACCGTTTCACGGCGAAGCAGAAGACGCTGATCGTCGGCATCGTGGCGGTGCTCATCGTGGCGATCGTAGCGATCGTTTATTCCCTGACCAGACCCAAGTATGTATTGCTGCACGAGAGCGAGACGACGAAAGAAACCTCCGAGGTGCAGGAACTGCTGGATGGGGAGGGGATCACCTATGAGATTTCCGATGACGGGCTGATCGTGCGCGTGCTCGCAAAAGATCTTTCGCAGGCAAACATCCTGCTCGGTGCGAATAACATCCAGGCGGCGAGCTACGGGATCGAGAATGTGACGGACGGCAGTTTTTCCACCACGGAGTCCGACAAGCAGAAAAAGAACATAAAATATCTGGAATCGCAGCTGGAGAATGATTTCCTGAATATGTACACGGCGATCCGGAGAGCGCGGGTCAAATTAAACATTCCGGAGGATAACGGCACGCTGATCGCAAAGGAAGAGGAATCCTCCGCATGGGTGCTTTTGGAGTTAAAGGACGAGTTCACACAGGAGAACGCGGCCTATTTGGCGCGTGCGATCGCGACCGCCCTTGGAAACGATACGACCAACAACATCGTCATTACGGACTCGGAAGGCAATATGCTCTTTACGGGCGACGAGAACTATTCCGCGTCCGGTCTGGCGAACGCCCAGCTCTCCGTGAAGAGCGAGGCGGAAAAGAATATGATCAACAACGTGCGCAGGGTGATCCTTGGCACGAACGAATTTGATAACGTGGAGGTATCGCCCAATCTGGTGCTCGACTTTGCGACCGAGAAGCGGACGACGCATACATACACCCCGGCGGACGGGCAGACGCAGGGCGTCTTAAGCCATGAGGACGTCTACAGTTCCGAGAATACCAGCGGTGTGGGCGGTGTGCCCGGCACGGACTCAAACGATGACGATACCACCTATGTGCTGGAAGATAACTCGAATTCTTCCTCTACCGTGAGCGAAGAGTCCCGCGATTATCTGCCAAATGAAGAAATCACCACCACGGAGACGCCCGCAGGGGTGATCAACTACGGCTCGTCGTCACTGGCAGCTTCCCTGATCCGCTACAACGTGATCCGCGAGGAGGATGCGGAGACGCAGGGGCTTTTGGACGGCGTGAGCTGGGAGGAATATAAACTCAACAATACCGAGCGTACGCGGATCGAACTGGACGAGTCTTTCGTGACTGTTGTGGCGAATGCGACGGGCATTTCCGAAGACCGCATCACGCTGGTGGCATACAGTGAGAATCTGTTCTTTGACGCTGAGGGTTCCGCAATCACGGCGACGGATGTGATTCAGATCCTGCTCATCATCCTGATCCTGGCGCTCTTAGCGTTCGTGGTGCTTCGGAGTATGCGCAGCGAGAAGCACGAGGAGGAAGAGGAAGAAATTTCCGTGGAAAACCTCTTGCAGTCTAACGTACAGTTAGAGGAGATCTCCTCCGAGAACGAGTCCGAGGAGAAGCGGCTCGTCAATAAATTCGTGGAAGAAAACCCGGAGGCCGCGGCGAACCTGCTGCGCAACTGGTTAAACGAGGACTGGGGGTAAGATAAATGGCAGCGAGGTCTACGACTGAGGAAAAGATAAGCGGTATCCAGAAAGCGGCTATCCTGATGATCGCGCTGGGACCGGAGAAATCCGCCGCGATCTTCAAACACCTGAAAGAGGACGAGGTGGAAGAACTGACGCTGGAGATCGCCAATACCCGCAGCATCACGCCGCAGGTCAAGGAGAGCGTGATCAACGAGTTCTATCAGGTATGCCTGGCGCAGCAGTACATCGCGGAGGGCGGTATCAACTACGCGAAAGAACTTCTGGAGAAATCGTTCGGCGCCGACAAGGCGATGGACGTGATCGGCAAGCTGACCGCTTCCCTGCAGGTAAAGCCTTTCGAGTTTGTCAGAAAGGCGGACGCGGCGCAGCTCTTAAACTTCATTCAGGACGAGCATCCGCAGACCATCGCGCTCATCTTATCGTATCTCGCGCCCGGACAGGCGGCGGTCATCGTTTCCGCGCTCCCGCCGGACAGACAGGCGGACGTTACCAAGCGTATCGCCGTCATGGACAGAACGAGCCCGGACGTGATCAAGGAAGTGGAGAAAGTATTGGAATCCAAGTTATCATCCTTAGTGAATCAGGATTACACGATCATCGGCGGCGTGGACGCTGTCGTAGAGATCTTGAATACCGTGGACCGCGGTACAGAGAAGCATATCATGGAGACGTTGGAGATCGAGGAGCCGGAACTGGCGGACGAGATCAGAAAGAAGATGTTCGTCTTCGAGGATATCCTGCTTTTGGACGACCGTGCGATCCAGCGTGTGCTGCGTGATGTGGATAACTCCGATCTGGCGATCGCGCTGAAAGGTTCGAACGAAGAGGTGCAGAATGCGATCTTCAACAACCTCTCCAAGCGTCTGGCGGTCATGATCAAGGAGGATATGGAATTCATGGGTCCTGTCCGTATGAAGGACGTGGAGGAAGCGCAGCAGAAGATCGTAAACATCATCAGAAAACTGGAAGACGCGGCAGAAATTGTTATCTCCAGAGGCGGAGGCGACGAGATCATTGTCTAAGCAAAAGTACAGAAATCTATATAAAGCCGGATGGGTTCGAGTGGATGTCGAAGACAAGTGCGTGATCGACTCGAACGCCCTTGTAGCGGAACGCGTGGAGGAGTGGGAAAATCTCCGCAGAGCCAATGCGGCGGCGCTGCCTGTCTTTGACGAGGAGGACGGCGAGGGCAGCGGGGAGTTTACGAGCGGCATCGCCGGAGAGGAACTGGACGCGCTCTTTGAGGATGGCGAGGGCGCTTCGAATGTGATCAAGGCGGCGGAACAGCCCGGCGTCGATCTGGAAGAAGCACGGGCGGAGGCGCAGGCGATCCTGGACGAGGCGAGAGCCGAGGCGGAACGGATCCTTGCGGACGCCCGCAGCCAGTGCGAGATGCTGCGCGCGGACGCGGTCGAGGAGGGCACCAGACAGGGCTTCGAGGAAGGGCATCAAAAGGGTCTTGCCGAAGTGGACGGCATGAAGCGGGAGCTGGCGGAGCAGAAGCGGGCGCTGGAAGCCGAGTACGACGAGATGTTAGAGAATCTGGAGCCGCGTTTTATCGAGACGATCACGGACGTCTACAGCCATATTTTCGGCGTGGATCTCATGGACAACCGCGACATACTGGTGCATCTGATCGACTCTACGCTGCGGAAAGTGGAGAGCAGCCGGACGTTTATCGTGCATGTGTCGGCTGACGATTACCCGCACGTCAATATGCAGAAGCAGACTCTGATGGAGGGCGCTGCGGCGGGCAGGGGACTGATCGAGATCATAGAGGACATCGCCCTTTCCAAGGGAGACTGCCTGATCGAGACCGACGGCGGGATCTTCGACTGCGGCGTGGGTACGCAGCTGGAGGAACTGACAAAGAAATTACAGGTGTTATCTTACGAGAAGGTTTAACAGATGAATCCTGCGATCAATTATTATAAATACAGCAGCATAAAAGACGAGACATTCTTTAAGAAAAAAGGCAGGGTGGAGAATGTCGTGGGGCTCACCATCGAGTCCGCGGGACCCGAGGCGAAGCTTGGGGATCTGTGCATCATCTATCCGGTCGGGAGCGATTTTCCGCCGATCACGGCGGAAGTCGTCGGCTTCAAGGAGAAGCGGACGCTCCTCATGCCCTGCGATAAGACGGACGGCATCGGGCTGGGATGTATCGTGGAGAATACGGGAAATCCTTTGACCGTTCCGGTCAGTGACGATCTTTTGGGAAAGGTCTTAGACGGTCTGGGCAGGATCGACGGCGAGTACATGCCGGGCGTCCCCTACAGTGTGGAGGCGCAGCCGCCGGATGCGATGAGCCGTAAGATCATCGACGAGGTGCTTCCTCTGGGCGTAAAAGCCATCGACGGTCTGATGACGGTCGGCAAGGGACAGCGCATCGGCATCTTTGCAGGTTCCGGCGTGGGAAAATCCACGCTGATGGGTATGTTTGCGAGAAATACAAAAGCGGACATCAATGTCATCGCCCTGATCGGCGAGCGCGGCAGAGAGGTGCGCGAGTTCGTGGAACGGGATCTGGGCGAGGAGGGGATGCGCCGCTCCGTGGTGGTGGTCGCCACTTCGGATAAATCGGCTCTCGAGAGAAATAAGGCGGCGAAGACCGCCTGCGCGGTCGCAGAGTATTTCAGGGATCAGGGCAAGGACGTTCTGTTGATGATGGACTCCCTGACCCGTTTTTCGATGGCACAGAGGGAAATCGGTCTGGCGAGCGGCGAACCGCCGGTATCGCGCGGGTATCCTCCCAGCGTTTATTCCGAGATGCCGCGCCTTTTGGAGCGGGCGGGCTGTGCGGCGGTGGGTTCGATCACCGGGCTTTATACGGTGCTCGTGGACGGCGACGATATGAACGAGCCGATCACGGACACAGCCAGGAGCATTCTGGACGGTCACATCATGCTGAACAGAAAGCTGGCGCACCAGAATCACTATCCTGCGATCGACGTATTGCAGAGCATTTCGAGATGTATGAGCCAGATCGTGGACAAGGAGCACAAGACCCTTTCGGGCAAGCTCAAAAACGTCCTTGCCACCTACAACGAGGCGGAGGACCTGATCAACATCGGCGCTTACAAGAGCGGCAGCAACAAAAACATCGACTACGCGATCGCTAAGATCGAGGCGGTGAATGAGTTTCTGATGCAGGATGTGGATGAAAAATTCGATTATGCGGACGCCGTGGAGATGCTGCGTGAGCTTTTCGCTGAAACGGAGGAAGACGCGGAGTGAGGAGTTGACCGATCATGGCGAGATTTCGGTACAGGATGCAGAGCATTTTAAATATCAAGTACCAGCTCGAGACGCAGGCAAAGATGGAACTGGGCAAGGCGCAGATGCGGCTGACGGAGGAGGAAGAAAAGCTGCAGACCCTCTTCGACAGAAAGGAAGCCTACCTCGAGGAGGGCAGGCAGATGCGGAAAGAGACCGTGAACGTGAACGATCTGCGTGACAACCGCAACGCCGTCCTCGTTATGGATGAACTGATCGCGGCACAGCAGCTGGAGGTGCTGCGGGCGGCGGAGGTCGTGGAACTTGCGCGGGCGAAACTGACAGAGATCATGCAGGACCGCAAGATGCACGAAAAATTAAAAGAAAAGGCTCTGCTTCAATTTTTGGAAGACGAAAAGAAGGCTGAGGCAAAGATCGTGGACGAACTGACGAGCTACACCTACGGGCAGCGCGGAAAGGAAAGTGGAGATGGCAGCGGAAGCGACGAATATGGCGATGGAGCCGCCGATTGATAAAAAGGCGGAAAAAAAGAGATTAAAAGACGAGCGCAACAAGATCAAGAGCGACAGAAAGGCGCAGAAGAAGGAAGCAAAGCAGCGCGCCAAGGAGATCTCCGAGCAGGAGGCAAAACTTGCGGAGGACGAAGAGGCGGGCGGCATTTCCGTGTTTTTGGTAACAGTTGTTATTGTTATAATCTGGGTGGCGATCCTCTGCCTGCTGATCAAACTGGACGTGGGCGGTTTCGGTTCGGGCGTGCTCGCGCCTGTCTTAAAGGATGTGCCTGTGATCAATAAGATCCTGCCCGCCGACACGACGGTGACGACCGACGACGGGGAATCCTACGGCGGTTACACGAGCCTGCGGGAAGCGGTGGACTACATAAAAGAGCTGGAGCTCCAGCTGGAGGACGCGCAGGCGGCGAGCACGGTGGACTCCGAAGAACTTGCGGAGCTGCGCGCGGAGATCGAGAGACTCCAGACGTTCGAGGATGCGCAGGTCGAGTTCGAGCGCATCAAGACCGAATTTTACGAGGAAGTGATTTACGCCGAGAAAGGCCCGGGGGCGGAGGAGTATCAGAAATACTACCAGTCCATCGACCCGACCACGGCGGAGTATCTGTATAAGCAGGTCGTGGAACAGGTGGAGGCGGACGCGGAGATCCAGAATTACGCGCAGGCATACGCCGAGATGAAACCCGCACAGGCGGCGTCGATCTTTGAGGCGATGACGGACGATCTGGATCTGGCGGCGAAGATCCTCGACCAGATGAGCGCGGAGGACCGGGGCAATATCCTCGGTGCGATGGATGCGGAGACGGCGGCGCGGCTGACCCGCATCATGGATCCCGACCGATAGGCGGCGCCTGAATAAAATAACACATGTAATATGCGGCTATTTTGATGAAACCGCTTTATATGTGGGGCAAATATGCCGATATCATAAGAGAACGGCTGAGAATCATCCGACCGATATCGTTTCGATATATTTCGCGTGACATAACACGCGTTATATATAAAGGCATTCAGTACCTTGAAAATTACAGAAAGGAGGAAAGAGCAGGAATGACGGTAGACAATGTGAAAGCCCTGTCGCCATTTGGCACAGTGCAGGGCAGCCAGACTTCCGCGAAGCCCGAGGAGTTCGTGCAGGATCGCTTTGACAAGCTCATGACAAAGATGAGCGACGAACTGGCGGGATTGCAGAAATCGCAGGCAGCCGCGCAGGCGCAGGCGCCGAAGCAGTCCGTGCAGGCAGCTGTGGGAAAAGCACAGGAGAGCGCACAGCCGAAGGACACGGCAAAGCAGGAGAGCACGGGCGAGACCGCAGGGACCGAAAAACCCGAGGATGCAAAGACGGCAGCCGATGGCGCCGAGAATAAGACAGCCGAGGGAGAAAAGAGCGAAGCGGCGGCGAAGACGGAAGATGGCAAAACAGCAGACGCAGCCACACAGGAGACTGTGGAGGAAGCGGCGGAAAAACTCGTTGCCGAGATCGTCGAAGTGATGCAGATCCCGCTTGAAAAAGTGGAAGAGGCTATGGAAGTCCTCGGACTTACGGCAGTCGATCTCTTCGATCCCGCGAATCTGAAACAGCTGTTATTGCAGATCACGGAGAGTACGGATGAGTTGACGCTTGTGACGGACGAGACACTTTATGGCAATCTGCGGGAGCTTTTCACGGCGGTGCAGGAGACCTTAAGCGACTTACAGGAGGAGCTGGGGCTTGCGCCGGAGGAACTGGAAAAGCTTGTGACGGACTTAAGCGAGGCAAAGAGAGAACCTGTAGAAGTCTTACAGCCTGATGTGCAGACTGCCGTGGGCGAGGAGCCTGAGGTGAGCGTGGAGGGCATGAAAGACTACGCGGTATCCGTAGCGAAAGACGGCGGCACGGTACAGATCAAGGTGACGGTGGACGACGCAAGCGGCGAGAAGCATGTGAGCGAGCAGGTGACGCAGGAGGCAAAGCCTGAGATAACACCCGTTATGAAAAAGAGCGATATGGGTGAGGGGCGTCACGGACAGGAGGATTCCCACGCAGGAGAACAATCCGCGGGAAATGTTCTGTTACAGCACACAAACGGACAGACCACAGAGATCGAAGCGCCGGCGGAGCAGCCGGTATACACGCAGCCTGAGACGAATCAGATCATGGATCAGATCGTCGAGTACATGAAGATCAACATCCGCCCCGAAACGCAGGAGATGGAGATGCAGTTACATCCCGCAAGCCTCGGTACGGTCCATGTACAGATCGCGGCGAAAGACGGCGTCATCACAGCTCAGTTTGCAGCGCAGAATGAAACCGTAAAGGCAGTTCTGGAGACCCAGATGATCCAGTTGAAGCAGCAGTTTGAAGAGCAGGGTATCAAGGTCGAGGCTGTCGAAGTCACTGTGGCGAACCATTCATACGGCGAGCAGTACGGCGACGGACAGGATGCGGCGGATCAGCAGCATGAGAGCGCGAAGAAGAACGGCACGCGCAGGATCAACCTCGATGAGTTTGACGAGGAAGAGATCGACGAACTCGAAGATTCGGAGCGGATTGCGGTGGAGATGATGCAGGCAAGCGGCAGCACGGTAGACTATACAGCATAAAAATCCCATCGCTGAAAGCGATTTAGGATGGATTTTGCATCATAACTGCGAGAGAATCGAGCAGTCATGAAAGGAGTGAAAACATGGGAGTAGTACAGAAAGTAGAAGACGGTAAGTTCGTAGATTCCACTTCGGCAGCGTCTCTGGCAAAAGCGAACACGACAGCGTCAAATTCGCTGGATAAGGATGCTTTTTTACAGCTCTTAGTGGCGCAGATGAAGTATCAGGATCCTCTGGAGCCGACCTCGAACACGGAGTATATCTCACAGTACGCGACATTCTCGGAACTGGAGCAGATGCAGAACATGAGCGCATCGATGGATCTTTTCCGGGCGTCCAGCTTAGTGGGTGAGACGGTTCTCCTCAAAGTGACGGACAGCCAGGGCAGAAGCACCACGGTGCAGGGCAATGTGGACTATGTGGTCTACGAGAAGAATAAGGCATACCTCTCCGTGAACGGCGAGCTTTACTCGATGGACGATCTGGATACGGTAGCGGATCCGACTTATCTCGAAGCTTACAAGATGGGAGCGGACTTCCTGACCATCTACAACAAATTGCCGGCGATCGAGAATCTGACGCTTGCGGACAGAACGAACGTCGAGAAGTTAGACGAGATGTATCAGAGCATGAACGACTACCAGAAGAGTTTCCTGACCGACGAGCAGGTTGACACCATGAAGAAGTATGTGTCCAAGATGAAAGATATGGTGGCGGTCGCGAACGCGGCGCAGGAAGCGCAGGACGCTTAAAGGAAACAGCAGCTATCTCAAGGAGGAGAGACGATGAAAATTCAAGGCAATTCCTTCCCCTCTATAGCGCAGCTGCAGGATCAATATTTAAGCACAGACAGGAAAAAAGAGGTTACGCCTGTCAAGGGAGCTTTAAGCTTTCAGGATATCCTGACAAAGAAAACGGATGTTATTCAGGAATCCGGGGAAGTGAAGTTTTCCAAACACGCGGCAAACCGCCTGTCAGACAGAAATATTGAGCTGACCGACGAGCAGGTGGAACGCCTGAATCTGGGAGCAGCAAAAGCTTCGGCGAAAGGGATAAGCGAATCATTGGTCATTGTGGATTCCCTCGCATTTATCGTGAGCGTACCGAATCAGACGGTCATCACGGCGATGGATCAGTCGGAGACCGATGAAAATGTATTCACTAACATTGACGGAGCCGTGATCATATAAGCCGGACCTTACAGGAGGCTTACCGTCCTCGACTGACAGAGAGGACGACGGTTCTGACAGAATTTAAGGAGGTCATTTCACTATGATGAGATCACTTTTTTCTGGCGTGTCGGGTCTTAAGACCCACCAGACCAGAATGGATGTTATCGGTAACAACATTGCAAACGTAAATACGACTGCATACAAGTCGCAGAACATGGTATTTTCCGATCTGCTCTACCAGCAGACGCAGGCGGCTTCCGGCGCGAACGCAGACACCGGCCGCGGCGGTATCAACGCCAGACAGATCGGTCTGGGCGCAAAGACGGCGGCGATCAACACCGCCATCACCAGACAGGGTTCCGCGCAGTCCACGAACAACCCGTGGGATGTGATGATCTCGGGCGAGTCGTTCTTTATCGTAAACAGCGGTTCTCAGAATTTCTTCACCAGAGACGGTTCTTTCACGATCGACGGCGCGGGCAACCTCGTTATGGCGAGCACCGGCTACCGCGTGATGGGCTGGCAGGTGGATCCCGAGACGGGCGATGTGCGCTCCGACGTGGTATCCGCGCTGCAGGTCATGAACCGTGAAAATCTCGTAGCGGATCCCGAGTGGACCACGAACGCTTACGCGTCCGGCATTCTGGATAAGAACGATACCAGCGTCCGCAGCAGCGGCGGCAAGGTCATGACACTGACGTTCTTCGACGCGCTGGGCTATCAGTACACGGCGTTGATGAGCATCCACGGCATGAGCGAGGACGGCAATTACTATGTGCAGCTCGACGATATCACCAACGAGGACGGCATGTCTCTCGTAGAGTACTATAATCTGAGCAATATCGGGCAGATCGCAAACTTTGGCGTCGGCGGCAATATGGATCCGATCACCAGGGTGCTGTCGGTGCCCTCCGGCGTGACCTATACGCCCGCAAGCGGCACGGGTACGGGTGCGACTGCGGCGACCTATAAGGTGGACTACAGCCATGAGGAATCCCTCAAAGGTTTTTCCGCCAATCCCATGATGAGTCTGGCGGAGGATCTTAAGATCACCAGAGTCGGCACGGCGACGGAAAATCCGACAGCGACCCCACCCACAACTATTCCGGACGGAGAGCCAGCGGCGACGGGCGGAAACAACGTGACGGTGACGGGTTCCACGACGCTGGATGAGGATCTTTTGACGACACAGTATGGTCTTGTGCGCATCAAAGAGGGAACCGACAAAGGGAAATACTACTATTTGGATAAGACTGCTACTCCTCCGGCAGGGGTATTGTTAGATGGAAATTCGGCGGCTGCGGACTGGGCGAAAGTGCTGACGAAACTGGTCGGCGACAATACGGCATCAGGCGGCAACACAGGCGGCGGCACGGGCGGCGGTGCAGGCGGCGGCACAACGACCACGACCAGCGGAGCGGTGACGGTCAGCACGGTGTCGATGGATGAGGACGGCAAAGTGACGGTCAGCTTCACGGCGGATTTTGAGCCGGAGGACAATTATGTTTATAATGCCGCGACCGGAAAACTCTCCGAGACGATCGTTTCGGACGGCACCGATGCAGCCAATCAGAAGATCTTACAGAATGTCTATAAGCTGACGGACACCGAGACGATGAAGTACACGATCAACTACATCGCGCCCGACGGGCAGGCGAGCATTGAGATCAACGAGTCCTACAACGGCAGCCTGCTGACGTTCGATACCCAGACCGGTAAATTCAATTACATCGGTTCCGACGGGCAGAGTTCAGCGACCTTGAGCTTTTCCGCTTCCGCGACGGATATGACGGGCGCGAACGTGGATCTCGGTCACTTTACCGATATCTCCGTTGACTTCTCCACGGTGTCGAACATCAATAACGGTAAGGTATCTACGATCGGTTTGGACAACGGCGACGGCTCTTCGAACAATCTGGGCGCAGGTCGTAAGCACGGCGAGTTGATCGGCGTGGAAGTAGGGCAGGACGGTAAGATCCGTGCTTCCTACGACAACGGCATGACGAAGCTTTTGGGACAGATCGCGGTAGCGAAGTTCGCGAACGCGGCAGGTCTTGCGAAAGCCGGCAACAACCTCTACTCTACGACCATGAACTCCGGCGACTTCGACGGCATCGGTATCGATATCACATCCGACGGCGAGGGCTCTATGGAGTCAGGCGTTCTGGAGATGAGTAACGTCGATCTGGCGGGCGAGTTTACCGAGATGATCACGACACAGCGTGGTTTCCAGGCAAACAGCCGTATCATCACCACCTCCGACTCCATGCTGGAGGAGCTTGTAAACCTTAAGAGATAATAAAACAGATTGAAGCGTTGAATCGCTTCGGTTGTAAAAAATGGAATTTGAAAGGAATCTTCCACAGTGTTCTGTGGAAGATTCCTTTCATGCAATACAATGACAGATCAGTTTGGTAACACGGAAATCAATTTTCAAAGTGGAATATGGTAGGATAATACCATTAAAACAGCGTGTTGATTATAGAGTTTGGGATGAGGCGGTGAAAAACTTGGGAATACAGATAGTTATATTGGAAAGCAAAGAAGATATTAATGAATTGCAGAAGATGACTGTTATTTTTAATAAAATGTGGATGGAAACGTTGTTTAGCGTTTTGCAATTTCCGATAACAATAGTATATGAACAATCTTATGTAGATAAACTTTTCAGGGACTCTTATTATACTTATTTTTCCAGCAAACATTTCGAAATGGACAGAACATGTGAAAGAATAACACTTTTTGAGGGAAATTTTACATATAAGGATTTTTTAAATGATGGTTTGTTTGATACATTACAAGGTGCAATGATAGGAACGATTGTTTTACGACCAACGAGGATCAATGCGATTGGAAGAACATTATTGAATCCTGAAAAAATGCATATAGGAAAGATGTATGTGCAGAGAGCAAGATTTGAGATATGTTTATTAGGGAAGATTTACACAATCTGGGCTTATCCGTTTACGAGTCAGGATACGGAAACGATGTCCTGTGCTGAAACATCCATTTGGACGATGCTGGAATATTATGGGACACGTTATTCAGAATATCGTACTGTTTTGCCGAGCGAAATTCTAAGTGAGCTTGGCAATCTGTCGGAAGAAAGGGTTTTACCGTCTCATGGATTGGATTTCAGGCAAAAGTCAGGTCTGCTGAAAAAGTTTGGCTTTCATCCAAGAACATATTCAAAACAGATATATGGAGATGGTTTTAGAAAATTATTTCATTATTATGTGGAATCCGGAATCCCAATCACATTGTCATTACCGGGTCATTCTGTTGTGTGTGTAGGTCATGCGGCAGAGGAATATGATATTACCAATGCTGCCCCCGTAATCGTTCATGATTTGAATTATATAGATTCCAGTGTATTTATCAGAAAATATGTGATAATAGACGATAATAACATTCCTTATTCAATAGATGAGTATGATCATTTTTCTGTATTCGATAGAGAGATGCATCTATTTACAGTACCTTTATATAAACGAATTTTTTTTGAAGCCAATGATGCAGCAACTGTTTTTGATTTCTTGTTGGAGAAAATATCGCCTTTGATACAATGGTATATTAGTGCTTTTAGTCTGTATTATGAAAATACGAAGAATCCATTAGTAAAAAGGATTTTTTTGACTTCATCGAGAAAATTTAAAAAGATACGGGTAACAGATGCAAGTAGTTTTGAGACCAGAAAGTTTTATAGCGAGATATTGATGCCGAAGTTTATATGGGTTTGTGAAATCGCAACATATGAGAATTACCAAAACAGGAGAATGCTGGGAGAAATTGTATTGGATGCAACTGCGGCAAGATATGATCATATTAACAGCACTTTATTGATAAGAATAGGTGATATTGTTGGATATAGGTGCCCTGACGAAACTTTTACAGTGCTTGCTGAAAGGTTGAAGTATAGAACGGAGGGACTTGATATAGAATTTAAATTATATGAAAATAATCTGAAGGAGGTTATGTGATGCTGAAAATAGATAATGGTGTAGAATTAAAGTGTGGAAACATGAATATGCAGATTGAGTTGTTTGAGGATATGGAACAGATAGAAAACATAATGCATGAAAAAATGTTGGAGAATTCCAGAAAGGAAGCTGAAAGTATTGCTTATGCCATAGAACATGATAAAATGTTTGGCATAGTTTAGTTATTTTGGAATAACTGTTTAATGAAAATGCTGTTAAGTTTGCCGGATGAGATTGCGCGGCGACAGATTAAAAACAATAAAATAGCATATGTTATCAAAGAGAGGACCGTATAAAATGAGACATAAAGGGTCCTTTCCTTTTTGTCTTCTTAAGCTTTTTTGAACTTTTTTGAACTGGAAAAAATTTTTTTTGCAGTTTAGTGAAATCTGTGGTAGAATATACGAGTTACAGAGCCTGTGTTTTTGGAAGACGGGCGGAAACTGTTTTCGGATCCTGTGGGAAAGGGGGCGGCAGCTTATGGTAGAGGTCACAAAGATCAACGGCGTAAAGGTGCTGATCAACCCCGATTTACTGGAACTTGTCGAAGAAACACCCGACACGGTACTCAGTTTTACGACAGGTCGGAAAATAATTGTAAAAGAAAGTAGACAAGAAGTGAAAAATTTAGTAAAATCGTATAGAAAGGATATTTTTGCAGACTAGTGTAAAGTAGGTGCATACATATGGATATAGCTTCAATCATCGGCCTGATCGTGTGTTTTTCCTTGATGGTGTTCGGCATGGTGTTCGGCAAAACGTTTTCGGCAGTCACGGCATTCCTGGACCCGCCGTCGGCGCTGATCACCTTTGGCGGCGCTATTTGCTGTATCATGGCCAGCTATCCGATGGCAGGTTTCGTTGCCGGATTAAAGAGTATAGGACTGATCTTCAAGACATCTACCATGAATGTGCCGGAGATCATCCAGAAGATCATCGATCTGTCGAACGTTGCCCGTAAGGAGGGTCTGCTCTCCCTGGAGGAAGCAGCCAGCGACATCGACGACGAATTTTTGAAGAAGGGCATCCTTCTGATCGTGGACGGTACCGACCCCGAACTGGTGCGAGCCATCATGGAGACGGAACTGGTCAGCGTGGAAGGCAGACATAAAGAAAAGATCGGTTTCTGGGAGAACCTCGGATCTATGGGTCCTGCCTGGGGTATGATCGGTACCCTGATCGGTCTGATTCTGATGCTGAAAGACCTGTCCGATCTGGCGGCGGTCGGTCCGAACATGGCGACGGCTCTGGTTACCACATTCTACGGGTCCGTCCTTGCAAACTGGATCTGTGCCCCCGTGGCCACGAAGCTTAAAGGAAAGAATGACGAGGAGATGATGGTGAAGGAGATCGAGATCGAAGGTCTGCTTTCCATTCAGGCAGGTGAAAACCCCCGAGTCATCGAGGAAAAATTGAAGTCCTTCCTGGCGCCTGCGGAAAGAGGCTCCTCCGGTGAAGAGGGCGGAGGTGAAGAGAATGGCTAAGAAAAAGCAGGAAGACCCGCCAAAAGGCTCACCGGCGTGGATGGCGACATTCAGCGACCTGATGAATCTCCTGCTCTGTTTCTTCGTGCTGCTCTTCGCAATGTCTAATGTAGACGAGGCGAAGCAGGAGGCGATCGTAGCGTCTTTCAATCAGGCGTTCTCCGTGTTCAGCGGGGGCGCGCAGGCGATCGGCGACGGGATTTTGGTCAGTAACGGCGTCAGTCAGCTCAATGAGCTGGATGATTTTATAAACAGCACGGGTAAACTGGACGAAGGACAGACCGTGGATGAGGATATGGCGCAGACTTCGGCGGCGGAGGCAGCTGAGGCGGCGAAGGAACAGCTCGAGGAAGCGCAGCTTGCGGAATCCGAGAAACTGGCGGAGATGGTGCAGGAAGCCGTGGATGAGCGCGAGATGCAGGACGAGGTGGAAGTGCAGTTTACCTCCCAGTACGTCCAGCTGACGTTAAAAGGTTCGATCCTCTTTGATTCGGGGCAGACGCTCTTAAAAGAGGAGGCGAAGCCGGTGCTCGATCAGGTGGGCTTGATCCTCGAACGCTACGCGACGGGGACTGTCGAGATCGAGGGACATACGGACAATGTGCCGATGTCGGGCGCAAAGTATTCGAATAATAACGAGCTGAGTTCGGGTCGTGCGCTTTCGGTGTTTGATTACATTCTTTCCGTAACAAACTTAAATCCGGCGAATATCAAGCATGCGGGCAGGGGAGAATATCTTCCGATCGCCGACAATGCGACGCCGGAGGGCAGGGCGAAGAACAGGCGGGTAGAGATCAAGATCTATAACTCCATGAGCGCTTATTGATCTCATGAGATGATTTCGATTTACCGCATAGGAAATCATAGATAGAATATCTATAGAAGGAGAAACGAAAGGCTATGAAGAAGAATCTCATTTCCATTATTATTCTGGCGCTTATGGTCGTGAATATCGTTCTGACGGCGATCATGATGTTCAGCGTGACGGGCGCTTCCAAAAAGACTGCGGCGCTGGTAGACAGCATCACCACGGCTATGGATCTGGAACTTGCGGCGAGCAGCGGCGGCGAGGCGGTCGAGGAAGTCATCTCTATGGCGGATACCGAGACGTATTCTTTTGCGGATCAGATGACGATCCCCCTGAAAAAGGGCGAGGATGAAAAGGATCACTACTGTATCGTCGCGATCACCCTTTCGATCAACACCAAAGCGGACGGTTATAAGGAGTACGGTTCCGCCGAGAGTCTTGCGGCAAAGGAAGGGCTCTTAAAAGACGAGATCAACAGCGTGTTTGCCGGTTATACGATGGAGGAAGCACGCGATCAGCAGGATGCGATCAAGCAGGAGATCATAGACCGGATACAGAAGATGTTTGACTCCAAGTTTATCTATAACGTGTCGTTCGGTGACATCATGTTTGGATAGTACTTAGATAAAATGACTGCCACAGGAGGTGAACTTTCGTGGGTGAGGTACTATCGCAGAGCGAGATAGATAATCTGCTCGCTGCCTTGAGCAGCGGCGATCTGGACACCGAGGAATTAAATAACGCAGATGAAAAGAAAGTAAAGGACTACGACTTTAAGCGTCCTACAAAGTTCTCCAAAGAGCATCTGCGGACGTTGGAAATCATATACGAGCATTACGGGCGGCTGCTCTCCACGAGTATGCCGGTCTACCTGAGAAAGAACATACAGGTCTCGGTGACAAGTTCCGAGACGGTCATCTTCTCAGAGTTTTCAAACTCTCTGTCGAATCCGGTGATCTTAGGCGTCGTCAACTTCCATCCGCTGGGCGGGACGATCCTGATCGAACTGGCGTCCCAGCTGGGGTTTGCGATGATAGACAGAATGCTTGGCGGCGCGGGGGATCCCTTGGAAAAAGCGAGGGATTTTACCGAGATCGAAATGACGATCATAGAAAAGATGATGGTGGTGTGTATGCAGCTCATGCGCGAACCGTGGAAGAATGTGGTCGATATCAATCCCGTGATGGAGCGTATCGAGACGAATTCACAGTTTGCACAGATCATCGCCCCCAGCGATATGATCGCGATCGTCACCTTGAATATGAAAATAGGCGACGTCGAAGGATTTATGAATGTATGTCTCCCCTTCTTCACGTTGGAGAGCGTCATGGATAAGCTCAATACAAAATTCTGGTACGCCAATATGCAGGAACACAACGAGGAGAATTTCGAGGAATATGTCGAAGCCCTCATCAAGAGAGTGGATGTTCCGGTCAAGGCTGTGCTGGGCAAGACGAGCATATCAGTCACCGACTTTGTGAACCTGCAGCGCGGCGACATCATAAGACTGGATACCGAGGTAGAACAGGATCTTACGGTGTATGTGGGTAATATCAAGAAATTCACCGCACTTCCGGGCACGAGCCGGGATAAGAACGCCGTGAGAGTTACTTCGGTGATTAGAGAGGGGGAGTAGAAAAGCATGGACGGAATGTTATCACAGGACGAAATAAACGCATTGCTGAACGGCGATGATTCGGCAGGCGATGACACAGCCGCAGATACCGCGGAGACCTCGGTGTTTGACGGACCTGACGCAGACGACACGCTGTTGACTGACAGCGAGAAAGACGCCGTCGGTGAAGTCGCCAATATCAGCATGGGCGCTTCGGCGACCACCCTGTTTTCCATTGTGAACCGCAAGGTCAACATCACGACGCCTGTGGTCAAGATGGCGACCTGGAAGAACGTACTGGAAGATTACGAGAAGCCCTGCGTATTTATTCTGATCAAGTATACACAGGGTCTGGACGGATCGAATATCCTGATCTTGAAGGAGCATGACGTAAAGGTCATCACCGACCTGATGATGGGCGGCGACGGCACGAATACGGACGGCGAGCTGGGAGAGCTTCACCTCTCGGCGATCTCCGAGGCGATGAACCAGATGATGGGATCGTCCGCCACGGCGCTTTCCACGATGCTCGGCAAGATGATCGACATCAGCCCCCCGGAGGCGAGTCTGGTGGATCTGACCGCTTTCAAGTCGGGCGGCGATATTGCCGATTTTCTGGAGGGGACGTTCGTTAAGATCTCCTTTAGGATGCAGATCGACGAGCTGGTGGATTCCACGATCATGCAGTTGTATCCGGTGGATTTTGCAAAGGACATCTACGACACCTTTATCATAAGTCAGGGCGACGATGCGGCAGCGGCAGCGCCGGAACCCGCAGCAGCCCCGGCGCCTGCTCCCGCTCCTGCGGCAGCTCCGGCTCCACAGCCTATGCCTATGCCGATGCCTGCACAGGGACAGGATATGAGTCAGATGCAGATGATGCCGCAAATGATGCCGCAGATGCAGATGATGCCGCAAATGATGCCGATGCAGCCGGGCATGAATGTGCAGCCGGTACAGTTCCAGAATTTTGCGGGCGATTTCAACCCGATGCAGAGTCAGGAAAACATCGAGCTGATCAAGGATGTGCCGCTTGAGGTAACGGTGGAACTGGGCAGGACTTCCCGCTCCATTTCGGAGATTCTGGATTTTGCGCCGGGCACGATCATCGAGCTTGACAAGATCGCGGGCGAACCGATCGATGTGCTGGTAAACGGTAAGTTTGTTGCAAAAGGCGAAGTAGTGGTAATCGAAGAAAGCTTTGGTATTCGGGTAACCGAAATTATCAAATAATATGTGATAGGAGAAGAGAGATGGCAAAAAATATTTTAGTATGTGATGATGCAGCGTTTATGCGAATGATGATCAAGGATATCCTGACCAAGAATGGCTATAACGTGGCAGGAGAGGCTGAGAACGGCGCAAAAGCGGTTGAAAAGTACAATGAACTCAAGCCCGATCTCGTGCTTATGGACATCACCATGCCCGAGATGGACGGCATCCAGGCTCTCAAAAAGATCAAGGAGGGCGATCCGGGCGCAATGGTCATCATGTGTTCCGCGATGGGTCAGCAGGCTATGGTCATTGAATCCATTCAGTCCGGCGCTAAAGACTTTATCGTAAAACCTTTCCAGGCGGACCGTGTGCTGGAGGCTGTTAAGAAGGTCGTGGGATAATGCTTCTCGCATTGCCGGACAGGACTGACTCCTATGTGCAGTTTATAACAGTCTTGCTGCTGTTTGTGTTTGTGCTGGCTGTCACGGCTCTGGTGACCCGCTGGATCGGCGGTTATCAGAAAGGGAAGTCTGCGGGCATGAATATGGAGCTTTTGGAGGCGATCAGGCTCTCCAATAACAAATACATCCAGCTTGTCAGGATCGGCAGGAAGTATTTGGCGCTTGCAGTCTGCAAAGATACTGTTACAATGTTATCAGAGATTCCCGAGGATCAGCTGCAGTTTTCCGAGGGGTCTTCCAGTGGTATGTCCAGTTTTAAGGATGTGCTGAACAAGATACAGAGAGAAAAAATCCTGGAAAAAGAAGACGGGCGAGACGAATGAAGAAAAATTTTTCCGGATATGTTTTGGCAAAACGGATATGCCTGCTGATGGTGGCAGGCATATTGTTTCTTAGTCAGGGGGAAATCACTTATGCCGCAGACGATGCGACGGTAGTGACGGATACCCCTTACCGGGAATCCAACCTCACCGGCACCAATGCGGAGAGGACGAACCGGGAGGAACCCGGGGCGTCGGAGACTGCCGAAGATCTGGCCGAAATGAATATTGCCAACACGGTGACGATCACCTACGAAAACGGGAACGGGAGCGTGAACGGCGCGCTGCGCATTCTGGTAATCCTCACGCTGATCGCGATCGCACCGACGTTGATCATCATGCTGACCTCGTTTACGCGGGTCATCATTGTTCTGCATTTTACGAGGCAGGCGCTCAATACGCAGACGGCGCCGCCGAATACGGTGTTGATCGGCATCGCGCTGTTCCTCACGTTTTTTATCATGCAGCCCACCCTGACGGCAGTCTACACGGAAGCGGTCGTGCCTTACGAGGCGGGGGAGCTTACGCAGGAAGAAGCCTTTTCTGCGGCGGCGGAACCAATCAGACAGTTTATGTACAAACAGACCCAGAAGAATGATGTGTATTTCTTCATGGATATCAACCGCACGGAGTGGAACGGTGAACTTGCCGACATCCCGATGAGCGTCCTTGTTCCGGCGTTTATCATCAATGAGCTGAGACAGGCGTTTATCATCGGTTTCCTCATCTATATACCGTTTATCGTGATTGACATGGTAGTGGCTTCCACCCTGATGAGTATGGGTATGATGATGCTGCCGCCGACCACGATCTCCATGCCGTTCAAGATCCTGCTCTTTGTGCTCGCGGACGGCTGGTATCTGGTGATTAAGGGCGTGGTGGAGAGCTTTAATCTGTGAGTTTTTGAGATGGAGAAAGGATGACGAGAGATGACAGTCAATGACGTCACCGCTATAGCGGAACAGGCAATTTTTACGATCATAAAATGTGCGGCGCCCATGCTTCTGGTGTCGCTTGCCGTAGGTTTGACGGTCAGTATCTTTCAGACAGTCACCTCGATCCAGGAACAGACCCTGACCTTTGTGCCGAAAGTTCTGGCGATCTTTCTGGCGCTGATCCTCATGGGACACTGGATCATGAACCAGATGGTGGAGTTTATGACGAGTCTTTGGACAAATTTTAATGAGTATGTGCGTTAGACCGGGTAACAGGACTACATTCCGTTTTGGGAAGTGGCTTTATGATAGATATTAGCTTTACCTATGCAGATCTGGAATATTTTTTGCTGATACTGGTGCGGATTAGCTGTTTTGTATATGCTGCTCCGTTTTTCAGCATGTCAAATGTGCCGAGAACTGTAAAGATAGGATTTTCCCTTTTTCTGTCCTATCTTCTCTTTCACGCGATCGACCGAAACGAGGTCGTCTACGAGAGCCTCCTGGGCTATGCCGTGATCGTGATGAAAGAAGCGCTGACGGGTTTTGTCATCGGCTGGGGCGCGCAGATCTGCGCTACCGTGACTTCCTTTGCGGGAAGCATCGCGGATATGGAGATCGGTCTTTCTATGGTCTCCCTGCTCGATCCTGCAACCAGGGAACAGGCTACTTTCACCGGGGTGTTTTACCAGTATATGTTCACCCTGTTTATGATTATTTCAGGTCTCTATCAGTACCTTTTAAGCGCGCTGGTGGACACCTTTACGTTGATTCCGATCAACGGCGCAGTATTTAAGACGGAGGCGCTTATGTCGTCTATCCTCCTGTTTCTGGGGCAGTATGTCTCGGTCGGCTTCCGCATCATCCTGCCGATCTTCTGCGCGATGATCTTCTTAAACTGTGTGCTCGGCGTGCTGGCGAAAGTATCTCCGCAGCTCAATATGTTTGCCGTGGGTATTCAGTTTAAGGTGCTTGTAGGACTGGGGATTCTCTTTTTGTCGGTGCAGATGCTGCCGACGCTGGCGGACAATATCTTTACGCTGATGAAGAGGATGATCGTTTCTTTCGTGGAGGGCATGATTTGAGTTTGACATATGATCTCCAGTTCTTCGCCAAAGATGGTCCCGGCGGAGAAAAAACAGAAGAGCCTACTACCAAGAAACTGGAAGATGCGCGAAAAGAAGGCCAGGTGGCAAAGAGCAAAGAGGTGAGCACTGCCTTTGAGATGCTGGCGGCGTTTATCCTGTTCCGCATCTGGGTGGAGCACATCGGCATCAATCTGGTGGGGAACATCAAGGATCTGTACACGCAGATTCCGGAGTACGCAAAGCTTTACGACGGCCACATTCAGTCGGCGACGTTTTATACGCTCTTTGTAAAGTCGCTTATCAATATCCTGCTGACGATCCTGCCGTTTCTGCTTGTGGGGTTTCTGGTAGCCTTTATCGCAAACCTCTTACAGGTAAAATGGAAGATCACCGGAAAGCCGTTACAGCCGAAATTCAACAAACTGAATCCGGTGAACGGCATAAAGCGGCTGTTTTCCTTAAATTCGCTGGTGGAGCTGATCAAATCGCTGTTGAAGATCGCGCTGATCGGATATGTGGTGTATGATTACCTCAGAAAGAATATGCCGCCCATTTTGCAGCTCTACGATATTTCCCTGAATCAGGGGATCGCACTGGTGGGGACGCTGGTGATCAATCTGGGCATTCGGATCTCCATCTTTTATATGCTGATCGCGGCTGCGGACTTTGTCTACCAGAAGGTCAAGTTCAAGAACGACATGAAGATGACCAAGCAGGAAGTCAAGGACGAGTACAAGAACCAGGAAGGCGATCCGCAGATCAAGGGTAAACAGCGGCAGCGGATGATGGAATCTTCCAGACGCCGTATGATGCAGCAGCTGCCGGAGGCGGACGTGGTCATCACGAACCCGACGCACTTTGCGGTGGCGATCAAATACGAACCGGAAGTGTACGACGCCCCCTTTGTGGTGGCGAAAGGCGCCGACTATCTGGCGCAGAAGATCAAGGATGTGGCGAAAGAAAACCATATCGAGATCGTGGAGAACAAACCCCTTGCCCGCATGCTCTACGCAAATGTGGATGTGGGGAGTGTGGTGCCGCCGGAGCTGTATCAGGCGGTGGCGGAGGTGCTGGCGTTTGTCTACCACTTGCAGGGGAAAGTTTAAGTGAAAGCGCAGGATGCAATTTAATATCGTGTGTTATGATATCGCATGTTATAGAATGAAACGTTACGGTAAAGGAGGTGATACGCGGTGCAGAAACTGAAAATCGGGGACATTGGCATAACGCTCTATGTGCTGGCGGCATTTGTCATGCTGATCGTTCCGATCAGTACGGGGCTTCTGGATGTGCTCCTTGCCTGCAACATCGCGGTCGCCTTTACCATTATGTTCAGCTGTATGTTTGCCAACGAAGTGCTGAATATGTCGTTCTACCCGACGGTGCTGTTGTTTACGACCATTTTCAGAATCGCACTGAACGTATCCTCCACCAGACTGATCCTGTCAAAGGGAGACGCGGGTAACGTGGTGGCGACTTTCGGTCAGTATGTGGGCGGCGGCGATCTGGTGATCGGCGTGCTGGTGTTCATCATCCTGATCATCGTACAGTTTATGATCATCAACAAAGGTTCCGAGCGTGTGGCGGAGGTAACGGCGAGATTTACGCTGGACGCGATGCCCGGTAAGCAGATGGCGATCGACGCCGACTTAAATACCGGCGCGATCACGGACGAGGAAGCGAAGAGACGCCGGGATAAGATCCAGGAAGAAGCGACTTTCTTCGGTTCTATGGACGGTGCCGTGAAGTACGTCAAGGGAGACGCGATGGCGGGTCTGGTCATCACCGCCATCAATATCGTGGGCGGTATCGCTTTCGGCGTGACGAGGCAGGGGCTGGAAGTTGCGGACGCGCTCAGCAAATATACGATCCTCACCATCGGCGACGGTCTGGTGAGCCAGATTCCGTCCCTTCTGATCTCACTGTCAACCGGTATTCTGGTGACAAAGGGGTCCAAAGAGGCGGATATCGGCATGGTGCTGATCAGCCAGCTCTTCGGTGTGCCGAAAGTCATGTATCTGGTGGGCGCGGTGCTGGCGTTTTTGGGACTGGTAACGCCGTTGAATCCCGTGGTCTTCGTAGGACTCGGGCTGATCTTTGTCGTGGTCGGCAGAGTGATGGCGGGCACGATAGAGACTGCCGTGATCGAACACGAGGCGGACGAGGAGGAAGCTGCGGCGGAGGAGATCAGGCAGCCGGAGAACGTGACGTCCCTCTTGCAGGTAGATCCGATCGAACTGGAGTTTGGTTATGGCATCATTCCGCTGGCGGACGTCAATCAGGGCGGCGATCTTCTGGACCGCGTGGTCATGATCCGAAGACAGATCGCGCTGGAACTCGGTACGGTCGTGCCGATCATTCGTCTGCGCGACAATATCCAGTTGAATCCGAACCAGTATATTATTAAGATAAAGGGTGTACAGGTCAGTGAGGGTGAGATCCTGTTCGACCACTACATGGCGATGAATCCCGGCTATGTGGAGGAGGAGATCACGGGTATCCCGACTTTCGAGCCCTCTTTCCATCTGCCCGCCATCTGGATCACGGAGGGACAGCGGGAGCGTGCGGAGAGCATGGGCTACACGGTCGTGGATCCGCCGTCCATCATTGCGACGCACCTGACGGAGATCATCAGGCAGTACATATCGGAGCTTCTCACGAGGCAGGATGTACAGAGTCTTGTGGACAACTTAAAGGAGACGAACCCCTCGCTCGTGGAGGAACTGGTGCCGAAGCTTCTGGGACTGGGCGAGATCCAGAAAGTCTTGCAGAATCTCTTAAAGGAGGGCATCTCTATCAGAGATCTCCTCACCATCTTCGAGACGCTGGCGGATTATGCGACGACCACCAGAGACACGGATATCCTGACGGAGTATGTCAGACAGAGCCTGAAACGTGCGATCTCCGGCAAATTCTTTCCGGCGAACGAGACGTCGAGCGTCGTGACGCTCGATCCGAAGCTGGAGCAGGAGATCATGGCGAGCGTCAAGCAGACGGAGCAGGGCGCGTACCTGACGTTAGACCCCGCAAAGACAAAGGAGATCATGGAGAGCGTGGGCACAGAGGTCAAGAAATTAGAGGACCTTGGCAAGATGCCGATCGTCATTACTTCGCCCATTGTCCGTGCATACTTTAAGAAGCTGACGGAGGATTACTACCGGGATCTGGTCGTCGTTTCCTACAACGAAGTGGAATCCAGTATTGAATTACAGTCTGTTGGGATGGTGACAGCATCATGATAATCAAGAAATTTATTGCGAAAACCGAAAAGGAAGCAATCGAGAACGCCCGCAAAGAACTTGGCGAGGGCGTTGTCGTCATGAATGTCAAACCCGTGAAAAGCAAGGGTCTTTTCGCGTTTTTGAAGACGCCTATGGTGGAGGTCACCGTGGCGCTGGAAGAGGAGAGCGAAAAGTACACGGCGGCGGTCTCCGCCATCAACAGCGTGATCGCGTCCAGTCAAAATACACCTGTTATGGAAACGCCGAAAGAGCGTGACAGGGACAAAGACAGGGACCGCGACAGGGACACGAGCAGCGCGATCGAGGAGAAACTGGACAGCTTGCAGACGCTTTTGGAGCAGCAGCTCCAGAAGCCGGAGGGCGAGAAGGAAGAAAAGGAGGAGGCGGCGCCTCCCAAAGAAGAATCCGAGACAGACAAATTCATGCGCCTGCTCCACGACACCATGCTGGAGAATGAGGTGGATGAAAAATATGCGCAGGAGATCATCGACGAGATCGAGCTTGTCAACAAGCCCAATATCCCGTTCGATTATGCGCTCGCGAACATCTATCAGAAAATGATCCTGAAATTCGGCAAGCCGAGCGGCATCGAACCCGCCGCAAACGGCATCAAACTGGTGTTCTTCATCGGCCCGACGGGCGTGGGAAAGACCACTACCATCGCAAAGATCGCCTCCAAGTTCCGGGTGGATGAAAAGAAGAAGGTAGCGCTGCTCACGGCGGATACCTACCGCATCGCTGCGGCGGAACAGCTGCGCACCTACGCCAATATCCTGGAGGTGCCTTTCCGCGTGATCTACACGGTGGAGGAGATCTCGAAAGCCCTGGAGGATTTTAAGGACTATGATTATATCATGATGGACACGGCGGGACATTCCCACCAGAACAGCACACAGAAAGATAACATGTGTAATATTATACACTCTGTCGATGATAAGGTCGAGAAGGAAGTACACCTGGTCTTAAGCGCCACCACCAAGTACCGGGATCTGATCAGCATAGCGGATTCCTATAAGGAGCTGGCGGACTACAAGCTGATCTTTACAAAGCTGGACGAGACGACAACGCTGGGGAACCTCCTGAATCTGCGGCTCTATACGGGAGCATCGCTGTCTTATGTGACTTACGGGCAGAATGTTCCGGATGACATTGAAGACTTTAATCCGCAGAAAACGGTCAAGCGGCTGCTTGGAGGGAAGAACTAAGGAGGATGCCCTGATGGATCAGGCTGAACAACTGAGAAGGATAATAAAGGGCAGCGCCCCGCCGAAACGTCCTCTCGCGAGGATCATCACCGTTACCAGCGGAAAGGGCGGCGTGGGAAAGTCCAATACGGCGATCAATCTCGCCATACAGTTTCGAAAAATGGAGCAGAAAGTCATCATTCTGGATGCGGACTTCGGGCTTGCCAATATTGAGATCATGTTTGGCGCGGTGCCAAAACATAACTTGTGTGATTTTATTTATCAGGGAAAGAGCATCAAGGACATCATCACCTGGGGACCGATGGATGTGGGATTTATCTCGGGCGGTTCCGGAATCACGGGGATGTCGAATCTTGACAAGGATAACTTAAGCGCGATCATCGGGGAGTTGTCGGAGCTTGACGAGATGGCGGACACCATCATCGTGGATACCGGAGCGGGCATCGCGGACGCGGTGCTGGAGTTTCTGGTGGCGAGCGGGGAGATCCTTCTGGTGACGACGCCGGAGCCGACTTCGATCACGGATTCCTACTCCCTCTTAAAGGCTTTGAGCCGTCATCCGCGCTACCTGCCGGAGGCGACGCAGATCCGGGTGCTTGCCAATAAGGTGACGGGCGAGAAAGAGGCGCAGGCGCTCTATGCCAAACTACAGACGGTGGTTGAGCGGTATCTGAAAGTGCCTATCTCCTATCTGGGAATGATCCCGCAGGATCCGCAGCTTGCGCAGGCGGTGATGCAGCAGATGCCTGTCTCCCTGGAACAGCCCAGGGCGCGGTCCGCGATGGCATACGAGGCGGTGGCGGCGAAGCTGATGAACCGGGAAGTGGACCAGAAAGTAAAGCGGCGTGGGATGGCGGCATTCTTTTCCCACATCATCGGAAGATAAATGTTATTGTGAGCGGTTGAAGAAAGCCGGGAGGAGTTTATGGCGGAGTTATTATCAAAATATGTGGCGCCGGGCACGGAAGTGGAGCTGCGGGCGATCGAGAGGGGAATCGGACCGGAGGCGGAAAAAGAAGATAAGGTGCATCACAGCCAGGTGCGCAGGATACTTTCGGAGGACCGTCTGGAGATCGCCATGCCGATCGAGAACGGCAAGCTGATCCTCCTCCCTGTGGACGGCGAGTACGATATGTATTTTTACGGGGATAACGTGGTCTATCAGTGCAATGCCAGAGTGGTGGACAGATACCGCTACAGCGGACAGTATATGCTGGTGATGGATATGACCAGCAATCTGCGCAATTATCAGCGGAGAGAATATTACCGTTTCAGCTGCGCGCTGGAAATGGATTCCAGGGAGCTTGGCGAGGAGGAGGAGATCGCGGTCGCCGCGCAGGCGGAGATGCTGCCGTCCCTGCCCTTAAAGAGCAGCGTGATCGTGGATATCAGCGGCGGCGGTCTTCGGTTTGTGGCTTATTATGCGTATGACGTGAACAGCCTGATCCTGTGCAAATACCATCTTATGGTGGACGGAAAAGAGAAAGAGTACCGTCTGGTGGGAAAAGTGCTGGCGGTGAGCGAGCTGGAACACAGACCGGGCGTATTCGACCACCGTGTGCAGTATGTCAACGTGGACCCGCAGGACCGTGAGGAGATTATCCAGTATATTTTTGACGAGGCGAGAAAGGTACATAAATAATATCGTACATAACATAAATTGAGGATTTGAGATCATGAAGGAGGTGCAGACGAAAAGAAATGAAAAACATATTGCTGGTTGACGACTCTGCACTCATGAGAAGAGTACTCTGTGATATAATAGAATCTGACAAACGATTCCATGTACAGGACCGCGCGGTAAACGGTCTGGATGCATTGAATCTGCTCAGCAGAAAAACCTATGACGCTGTGGTGCTGGATGTCAATATGCCGCAGATGAACGGTCTGGAACTTTTGAAGCAGTTACAGAAGAGAGGGATCCGGGCGAAGATCATCATGGCGAGCAGCGTTACCGCCGAGGGCGCAAAAGTCACGCTGGAAGCGCTGGAGCTGGGAGCGCTCGACTTTATCCGGAAACCGAGCAACGCCCTGGATTGCAGGAGCGATGTGTTCATCGAAGAATTTCTGCGTCATCTTGCGACGGTCGCGGAGATGAATGTGCCTGTCTCCACCGGAACAGGCGCAGTGCCGGGCGCGAGGGCTGTACCGCCGACGCTGGCTTCGGCAGCCGCGCAGCGAAAAGACCCGGCGCCTCCGCCCGTTTCTTCCGGCAAGGCGGTCTACGAGGCGGGCGCACAGATCGTGGCGATCGCCAGTTCGACGGGCGGTCCGAAAGCATTGCAGGCAGTCATCCCGAAGCTTCCGGCAGACTTGAAAGCTCCGGTCGTGGTCGTGCAGCATATGCCGGTCGGTTTTACGGCGTCTTTGGCGGAACGGCTGGATTCCCTGAGCGCGATCCATGTAAAGGAGGCGGCGGAGGGAGATGCGGTCTTAGCCGGAAATGTCTACATTGCGATGGGAGGCAAGCACCTGAACATTCTACAGGCGTCGCCCGGAAAGTACACGATCCATTATTCGGACGAACCGCTGCGGGAGGGCGTGAAGCCCTGCGCGAACTACATGTACGAGTCCCTGATGGACAGCAGGTTCGACAGGGTATTGTGCGTAGTCATGACCGGAATGGGAGCCGACGGCACACAGGGGATTAAACATCTGAAAGAGAAAAAAAAGATCCATGTGATTGCGCAGGAGGCGAGTACATGCGCAGTATACGGAATGCCGAAGAGCGCGGTGAACGCGCAGCTTGCGGATCAGATCGTACCGCTTGAGCAGATTGCACAGGAAATCATAACGAACGTGGGGGTAAAATAATTATGGATGTAAGTCAATATCTCGAGATTTTCCTTGATGAAACCAATGAACATCTGCAAAATCTCAACACGCAGATCCTCTCCCTGGAGCAGGATCCCGAGAACATGGACACGATCAACGAGATCTTCCGTGCGGCGCACTCCTTAAAGGGAATGGCGGGAACGATGGGCTACAAGCGGATGCAGACGCTGACGCATGATATGGAGAATGTTTTCTCCGAGGTGAGAAGCGGCAATATCAAAGTGAAAGCGGACATGATCGACGTGCTGTTCCAGTGCCTTGACGCGCTGGAGGAGTACAACACCAATATCCGTGAGAGTTCCGACGAGGGCACGAATGACAACAGCGCGCTGATCCAGCGCCTGAATGAGATCATGAAAGGCGAGTCCGGCGGGGAAGAAGCGCCTGCGGCAAAAGAGGAAGCGCCCGCGGCAAAGGAAGAAGCGGCAGCGTCTCCTGCGGCACAGGAGGCGGCGGGCAGCGGTTTCCATGCCATCAAACTGGATGACAATCAGAAGAGCGTCCTTAGCGACGCCATCAAGCAGAATAAGAGAGTGTACGGTCTGACCGTGAAAGTGCAGGAGTCCTGTATCCTGAAAGCGGCGCGCGCCTTTCTTGTGTTTAAGGCGATTGAGGAGACCAGTGAGATCGTTGTTTCCGATCCGTCTTCCCAGGATATCGAGGACGAGCGGTTCGAGCTGGAGTTCAGCCTGATCATCGTTTCGGATGCGGATCTGGATGTGGTCGTGACGGCGGCGAAGAACGTGTCCGAGATCGAGGATGTTGCGGGCACTGTCCTGAAACTGGAAGATATCACCGGTGCGGGATCGCCGCCGGAAAGCAGCGAATCGCTGGCAGCCGAAGTACCGGAACAGGAGGTTGCGGCTGCCGCTGCGCCTGAAACACCTGCAGCTGCGCCGGGAGCATCTGCGGCGTCGCAGCCGGCGGAACAGCCAAAACAGGCTCCGGCGGCACAGGCCGCACCTGCGGCAAAGAAGAATACGGCGAACAAGCCTGTGGTAAACCGGACCGTCAGAGTGGATATCGAGAAGCTGGATACGCTGATGAATCTGGTCAGCGAGCTGATCATCGCAAAGAACTCCCTGGTGTCGGCTTCCGCGATGTCGGGAAATTCCAGCCAGGCGGTGAATGAACAGATCGAGTACCTGGAGAGCGTTACGACGTCCCTCCATGAGTCCGTGATGAAAGTGCGAATGGTGCCGATCGAGAGCACGGTCAATAAATTCCCCCGCATGGTGCGCGACTTGCAGAAAAAGCTCGGCAAGAAGATGGAACTGTACATGAGCGGTGAGGAGACGGAGCTTGACCGTACCGTGGTCGATCAGATCGGCGATCCGTTGATGCACCTGCTCCGTAATTCCGCAGACCACGGACTGGAGTCCGCTGCGGTGCGTAAGGAGAGAGGAAAGCCGGAAGTCGGCTCCATCTTCCTGGACGCTTATCAGGACGGCAATAACGTCGTGATCGAGGTCAGGGATGACGGTAACGGTATCGACACGAACGCCGTCAAGAACAAAGCCATCGAGCGGGGCGTCATCACGCCGGAGCAGGGCGAGGCGATGAGCGAGAAAGAGATCATCGACCTCCTCTTCAACGCAGGCTTCTCCACGGCAAAGGTCATATCGGATGTGTCCGGCAGAGGCGTGGGACTCGACGTGGTGAAATCCATGATCGAATCCTTGAGCGGCGAGGTAGAGGTAAAGTCGAAGCTGGGAGAGGGAAGCACCTGGACGATCCGGCTGCCTTTGACACTTGCGATCATACAGGCGCTCATGGTAGAGATCAGCGACGAAAAATATGCGATCGCCCTCGGTTCGATCCAGACCATCGAGGATATCCCGCCGAGCGAAGTCAAGCTCGTGCAGGCAAAGGAAGTGATCCAGCTGCGCGATCTGGTGATCCCGCTGATCCGTTTGAACGAGATCCTGGATATCCCCAGCAAAAAACAGCCGGAAGACAACCTTGTAGTCGTTGTGGTCAAGAAAGGCGACAAGCTGGCGGGTCTTGTGGTGGACGAACTGATCGGACAGCAGGAGATCGTGATCAAGTCGCTCGGCAAGTACATCAGCAGATGCAAGATCATCAGCGGCGCGACCGTCCTCGGAGACGGCGAGGTAGCGTTGATCCTGGATGCCAACGCGCTGCTCTAAAAGCCTGATGATGATAAAGGAGGGAAAAGACGTGAGCGATACAAGAACGCAGATAGATGAATTAAAGCCCATCGGCGAGACGACGCAGTTTATCGTGATCAAGCTGGGGGATGAGCAGTACGGCATTGATATCAAGTACATCGATAATATCGTGAGGATGCAGCATATCACCAGAGTTCCCAAAGTGGATGAGTACTTAAAAGGCGTGATTAATCTGCGCGGCGAGGTCATTCCGGTCATGAGCATCCGCATCAAGATGGGGCTGGAGGCTGACGTGGAGACAAAGTCCAGCAGGATCATTATTTTGAAGCTGGAGCAGCAGGGCACGATCGGTATCATCGTTGATGAAGTGAAAGAAGTTGTCACCCTGGAAAATGACAGGATCGAGAAGATGGCATACGATTCCAAGGATGAGAGAGCGAGTTTCCTAAGCGGCGTCGGAAAGAGCGACGGCGGTCTGATCTCTCTGCTTGACCTGAATGCGGTCGTTCTGGATCCGTCGCTGATGTGAAATAGGAGGAGCCATAGTGAGTGAGATTAACCTGGATGAAATGTCAAATGAGTATTTTGACGTTTTGAAGGAATTAGGTAATATCGGCGCCGGAAATGCGACGACCGCCCTCGCGCAGTTGATGCAGACAAAGGTGGATATGTCGGTTCCCAGAGTGCAGCTTCTGGAATTTAAGGAGCTGGGCGATGCGATGGGCGGCGCGGAGCTGGTCATGGCGGGAATCTATCTGGCGATCGAGGGCGATATCAACGGCAGCATCATGTTCCTTTTGGAAAAGAAAGCTGCCAAGCACCTCGTGGGGAAGCTGATGGGGATGGCGTCGGAGGGAGAGGATTTCTCGGAGATGGAACTTTCCGCCTTAAAAGAGGTGGGGAACATCATCACGGGAGCGTACTTAAATTCCCTCTCCTCCATCACGAATCTGATGGTGCAGCCATCGGTGCCGGAATTGACGGTGGACATGGCGGGAGCGATCATCAGCGTGCCCGCGATCGAGTTTGCGGCGCTGGGAGACCGGATGCTGATGATTCAGACACAGTTTTTTGATGAGATGGTGTTAGACGGATTTTTTATCCTGATTCCAGATCTGGATTCATATGGAAAGATGTTGGCGGCGTTAGGGATCAGTCTGTAAGGACTGCTGACGAGCGTATGGATTAAGAATTTGTAAACGGGAGATGCGGTGTTATGGGAGTAGAGATAAAAGTCGGAATGGCCGACTTAAAAGTATGCGTCAGTCCCGACAGCGTGATTACGTTGGGACTGGGGTCTTGTGTAGGTATTGCGATTCGAGATCCGATCACGAAGATCGGTGGTTTGGCGCACATCATGCTGCCGGATTCCACCATGATCCGCAACAACTCTAACATCCCGAAGTTTGCGGATACGGGGATTGAAGAGCTGGTAAGGCAGGTGACCTTGAAGGGTGCGAGCAGAGCGCGGCTGGTGGCAAAGATCGCAGGCGGTGCGCAGATGTTTGGTTTCGGCAGTCAGAGCGAATCGGTTCAGGTGGGAAAACGGAATGTGGAGGCGACGAAAAAGAAGCTTGCACAGATGAAGATACCGATCCTGGCGGAGGATACCGGAAAAAATTTCGGAAGAACGGTCATTTTTTATCCGGAGACGGGCGATTATGTGATCCGGGCGGTCGGAAAAGCGGAATATAAGATCTGATCTCCGAACGGGAGAAAGACGAAAGGGCTATCAAGTGGATTGGGAAGAGACAAACAGAGAAGAGACAGAGGAAGATGTGAACGCCGGGCAGGATCCGGACGCTGCGGGGGAAGCGGCTGAGGAAGGCGCAGAGCCTGCAGAGGAACTGGAGACTGCGGCACAGCGGGAAGCGCGGGAAAAGCGGGAAGAAGAGGAACGGCTGGAAAAAGAGAAGAAGCGCAGACTGATCCCGGCTTATGTCACGCTGATCGCGGGCGCGGTCGTCAGCATTACGATGCGGCTTCTGCACTATGAGTTACAGACGACGCTGATCGTTCTTCTTTGTGTGCTCGCAGGGTTTTACTTTGTGGGACGCCTGCTGCAGATCATGCTGGATCGTTTTGAGATCCAGATCCATGAGGCGCAGCTGGAGGAAGGCGAGGTCATCGAGAAAGAGCCGTCGGAGTAGAAACGGGTAACTGCAATGAGTCTTTTTTAGGAGCGTAACTTAGAATGGACGATACAGGCAGAAAGAAACTCTGGGAGGACTACGAAAACACGAAGTCCCCCGAGATACGGGAAAAGATCATATTGGAGTACGCGCCTTTGGTGAAAGTGGTGGCGGGGCGTCTGAGTATGTACCTTGGCTACAACGTGGAGTACGAGGATCTTGTGAGTTACGGGATCTTCGGGCTGATCGACGCCATCGACAAATTCGACTGTTTAAAAGACGTCAAGTTTGAGACCTATGCGAGCCTGCGGATCAGGGGCGCGATCCTCGACCAGATCCGTAAGATGGACTGGATCCCGCGCACCATCCGCCAGAAGCAGAAGCGGATCGACGCGGCGATCCGGGAGATCGAGACGAAGAGCGGAAAGAGCGCCACGGATGAGGAGATCGCGCAGATCCTCGGCATTACGGACGAGGAATACGTCGATTGGCAGTCCCAGATGAAGATCACCAACGTGGTGTCCCTGAATGAATTTCTGGAGCAGGGGAGCGAAGTCTCCAATGAGGCGTCGGCAACAAAGAGCGCGGCTTTTGATTCCCCGGAGGAGATCATTGAGCGGGATGAACTGAAAAGGATGCTCGCGGAGTCGCTGGAGATCCTGACGGAGAAAGAGAAAAAAGTCATTCTGCTCTACTATTATGAAGAACTGACCTTGAAAGAGATCAGCAATATATTAGAGGTGTCCGAGTCGAGGATCTCTCAGCTCCACACCAGAGCCCTGCAAAAGATGCGAGGAAAGCTGGGGGATTATATCGGCATTCTCACGGATCCCGGCAGGAGAAAATAAAAGAGGTATATATGAACGGATATTTCAGATTGGTGAATCAGCAGGGAAAGTCGTCCTTAAAGGTGTTTCCGCCTACAGGGGACGGAAAGCCCGTGGATGTTGCCGACGTGGTCGAATACCTGACCATGAAAGACTATGCCTGCGATCTGCCGACTTTGAAGCGGGCGGTCGAGGGCGCGCAGAAAGAAGAGCAGGAGATTCTGCTTGGAAACGAGACGAGACTGCCGGAAAGAGAGTGTTATAAGCTGACGATCAAGCCTGATAAGATGCAGGCCTATGCGAAGTTTTACGCGGCATC
This sequence comes from bacterium, assembly GCA_023666335.1. Classification (GTDB taxonomy): domain Bacteria; phylum Bacillota; class Clostridia; order Lachnospirales; family Lachnospiraceae; genus UBA3282. The sequence goes on along the minus strand of JAMPCE010000010.1, from coordinate 15,055 downwards.
CGAGGGCGGCGGGGATATGACGGCGCAGGAGATGTTCGACGATCTGGAACACCGCGGCATCAAGAGCGGGATCTGTAAGGACGCCATCGAGGCATTTTTTCAGAAACGGAATTACTGCGAGGAGATCCTTGTGGCGGAGGGAAGAGACCCCGTCCAGGGCAAAAACGCTTATATTGAATACAAATTCAATACCGACAAGGCGGCAAAGCCGACCTTGAACGAAGACGGCAGCGTAGATTTCTTCCATTTGAACATACTAAATCATTGTAATAAGGGAGATGTGCTGGCGATCCTGCACAAGGAGGAACCGGGGCAGCCCGGCGAGAGCGTTTTCGGAGAGCGGATCGCGCCTGCCGAGGTGCGGGGCGAGACCTTGCGGTACGGGCACAATATTGAGCTGTCGGAGGATAAGACTGTATTGACCGCTATGGTCGATGGACATGTAGAGCTGGTGGAAGGATCTGTGTTCGTATCCGACGAGCTGGTGGTGGAAAATGTGGATACCGCCACGGGAAATATCGAATATGAGGGAAATGTGCAGATCAACGGCAACGTGGCGACGAATTTTGAAGTCAAAGCGAAAGGCGATATCATGGTGAAAGGCGTCGTCGAGGGCGCCAAGCTCCAGGCGGACGGCAATATCATCATTGCCAGAGGCATGAACGGTATGGGCAGGGGCGTTCTGCAAGCGGGCGGCAATATCGTCTCCAAGTTTCTGGAGAACGTCACCGCGGAAGCGGAGGGCTATGTGGCGTCCGAGTCCATCCTGCACAGCAGGGTGACGGCGGGCGGCGAGATCAATGTGGACGGCAGGCGCGGCTTTATCACGGGCGGAAGAGTGACCGCCACGGGCACCATCAATGTAAAGACCTTAGGCTCTGAGATGGGTGCGGATACCATCGTCGAGGTGGGCGCAGATCCGAAGATCAAGGAGCGCATCGGCGAACTGCAAAAGCAGATCGCGGAGGATACCAAGACGTTACAGACGGTACAGCCCATTCTGGTATCCACGAAGCAGAAGCTTGCGCAGGGCGTGAAGTTAAAGCCCGAGCAGATCCAGTATGTGCAGTCGCTTGCGGCGACGAATCAGCAGAAGACGCAGGCTCTTGCGGCGGCGAACCAGGAGTTGGAGACCTTGCAGAAACATGCGGGGAATCCGTCGGAGGCTGTGGTGCGTGTGAAAGGGGAGGTCTATCCCGGGACGCGGATCTGTATCGGGGACGTCTCAATGGTCGTGCAGAAGACCACCCACTACTGTCGTTTTGTCAGGGAGCGCGGCGATGTGAAGATGGCGCCGTTTTAAGGCGCGGGCGCCGGAATAGGAGTTAGTATGGCGATTGGATTTGTAGAACTACAGGGGCAGATCACGCGGGCACAGGATTTTACGACCATCAAGCATAACGAAGATACCAAAGGTTTGGTGGATCAGACGAATTTCAGCCAGCAGGTGACGAAGCAGGTGGAACAGCAGGCAAAACGTGTCAACGAGCAGGATAGAACGGAAAATCGTCAGAAAAAACACGACGCCAAAGAGAAAGGCAGCAACGAGTATCACGGGGATGGCGGTCGTAACAGAAAACAGGAAAAGAAAGAGCCCGACGGTAAGGTGCTTTTGAAAGGCGTGATGAGCACCTTTGAGGTATCGCAGTAAATCAGCCGGGCGGAGTGTGAAAGGAACAGATATGAGCGTGATAGAGATCGTTCTGATCGTCGTCGGTGTGGGAATCCTGATCGTGGGATATCTTCTTCCGGCAGGGAAGAAGGACACAGACGAGGAAGTGCAGCTGATCAGCGAAGCGGAGATCAGGAAACTGGTGGAGGGAGAAGCGGAGACCGTAAGAGAGCGGGTCTCGGAGATCGTGGACGAGACCATCGGCTATTCCATCGAGAAGACGGAGCGCGCGATGGAGCGCGTGGCAAATGAAAAGATCATGGCGGTAAACGAGTATTCGGACACCGTTTTGGAGGAGATCAACAAAAATCATAAGGAAGTCACGTTCCTGTATGATATGTTAAACGATAAGCATGACACGCTGATGACAAGCATCGGACAGGCTGCGCAGGCGGCGGATGAGATCAGGCAGACCATACGCGATGCGGAGATCACGGCGGACGAGACCGTAAAGAAAGCAAAGAGCGCCGAGGATGCGGCGGAGACGGCGGTCCGGCGGATACGGGGGGCGGAACTTTCCGCAAAGGAAGCGCAGGAGGCGGTACAGGAAGCCGTGGAGTCCGTGATGGGTGCGGTGGAGGATACCAGAACGGATCTCTGGTCGCTGCACAGCGCGGGAGATTATGCGCCGGAGGTCGTGGAAGAGGTCGAATCTTTCATGGATCAGGCGTATGACGAGCCGCCGATTGCGGAGCCGGCATTTGCGGAACCGGAGGAAGCGCTTTTTTCCGAGGAGGCATATGAGCCGGAGGAGGTTCCCTTTGCGCCCATCAAAGCCAGGCGCGTGGAGATCATCCATGAGCCGGAGGCGGACTATGTGGCGGAGGAGCCTGATATTTCCGCGAGCGAAGCTTTTGCGGAGCTGGGCATTTTCGGGAACAACAGTGCAAGCGGCACGGCAAAGGAAGAGCCGCGCGGGGTGGATATCCGTTTTGCGAAAGGACCGGGTGACGGGCATAACAGCAATGAGCGGATCCTGGAACTGCACAAAGCAGGGAAGTCCAATATGGCGATCGCCAAGGAACTGGGTCTGGGTCTGGGAGAAGTAAAGCTGGTGATCGATCTGTTTGAAGGCGTATAGGGGCATAACGGCATGGAAAAACGGTATTATTTTCGAGGGCTTGGGCTGGGGATCATCGTGACGGCGCTCATCATGGGAATCGCGGTCTCGCGCGGCGAAAAGCGAGAGATGACGAACGCTGAGATCATCGCCAGAGCTAAAGAACTCGGTATGACGGAAAATACAACACTGTTGGGACCGACGGAAGAAGAGGAGAATCCGGAGGCGGAGCCGTCCGCAGAAGCGGAACAGGCACAGGAACCTGTCAAAAAAGACGTGGCGGTGGCACAGCCGAAAGAGGAAGTGACGACCCCTGCGCGGGAGGAGACAGAACCGACAGACGGCGGGGAAACGTCCCCGGCGGAGAAACCGGACGCCGGAGCGGAAACGGCGGCTGAGGAAAGCGCTTCGGACAAAAAACCTGCGGCAGACACCAATGAGATGACGAAGCCGGATGACGACGCGGAACAGGGTGCGTCAGCGGCGGAGGAGACGCCCGAGCCGGAGGAGCCTGCGCAGCAGCAGACATCCTCTGCGGCGAGCATTACCATCGTCAGCGGCGACGGATCCTTTACGGTGGCGAAGAAACTGGAAGAGGCGGGCGTCGTTTCATCGGCGTCGCTCTATGATGATTTTCTCTGCCGGAACGGCTACGACAAGCGCCTCAGAACGGGAACGTTTCAGATTCCGGCGGGCGCGAGCGACGACGAGATCGCGAAGATCGTGACGAGCCAGCCTTAAAACCGATTACAGTCGAAGGAGCGGAAAACATGAGATCAATCAAGAGCAGAGTTTTAATAACAGTTGTTATTTGTTCGTTGTTATCGTCTCTGATCTGCGGCGGTGTCAGCATCATCAATTCCAGCAGAACGGTCTATGCGGATTCCCAGAAAGAAATGGAGTATGCCTGCATCAACCAGGCGGACAGCCTGAACGCGCAGATGCAGCGGGTGGAGCAGTCCGTGAATACCGCGTATAATCTGGCGCTGCAGGAACTTACCGACTTGCAGGCTTTCAAGACGAGCAAGGCTTATGTGGATCACTTTACGGAGGTCATGGACCCGCTGCTCTATGAGATCGGACGCAATACCGAGGGCGCGCTGACAGCCTATATCCGCTATAATCCCGACTTTACGGAACCGACGAGCGGCGTTTTCTGGACCAGAGACAGCGACGCGGAGGATTTTACGCCGGTGGAACCCACGGATTTTACGATGTATGAGCCGGACGATCTGGAGCATGTGGGCTGGTACTACATACCCGTGAATAACGGGAAGCCGACCTGGATGGCGCCTTATCATAATTCCAATATCAATGTCGATATGGTATCCTATGTGATCCCGATCTTTATGGCGGGCGAATCCGTCGGCATCATCGGTATGGACATCGAGTTCACGAAGTTTACGGAGACCGTGAATGCGGCGAAAGTGTTTGAGAACGGTTATGCCTTTCTGGAGGACGGAAACGGCGCGATCGCTTATCATAAGACACTGGAAGCCGGCAGCGCGATCTCCGCGCTTGAGGAGGACGGCGGCATGACGGCTGCCCTGGCGGACCCGTCAATGGAGGGAAAGGCTGCCACCTACCGTTATCAGGGCGAGGAGAAAGATCTGTGTTATGTATCGCTCGTCAATGGGATGCGCTACATCCTGACGGCGTCGGAACAGGAGATGACGGGTGCGGCGAAGCGGGTCGCGCTGTTGATCCTGATGGGCGTTGTCGTGGCGGTCGCCCTTGCCGGAGTGGTCGGCGCGGTCATGGGAATGCGCATCACCAGACCGATCACGCAGATCAATGAGATCGTGTCCGATACGGCAAAGTTTAATTTTGCAAAGAATGAGAACAGCGATAAGTTATGTAAACGGAACGACGAAAGCGGCAATATGGCAAATTCCGTGCGGGAGATGCGGGCAAGTCTGCGCAGCATGGTAGCGGATATCAAACAGACGTATTCTGATCTGGACGATACCCTGATCCGGCTCTCAAACACGACCGATCAGGTGCAGGATATGAGCGGCAGAAACACGGAGACGACACAGGGGCTTGCGGCTGCGATGGAGGAGACGGCAGCTGCGATGGAGACGGTGAACACCACCGTAAGTCATATCAGAGAGCGCGCCCAGGCGATCCGTGACAATTCCAGGAACGGCGAAAAAGCTTCTCTTGAGAGCAAGCTGCGCGCCGACAACCTGAAAAATACGACGGGCGAGGCGCAGGACAAGACCACGCAGATGTACAAGAGCGTGCAGGAGAAGACGGCGTCGGCTATGGAACAGGCGCAGGCGGTGCAGAAGATCAACCAGCTCACCCAGTCCATTCTGGATATTTCCGGACAGACGAACCTCCTTGCCCTGAATGCTTCCATTGAGGCGGCGAGAGCGGGCGAGGCGGGCAGAGGCTTCGCGGTGGTGGCGGACGAGATCGGCGGGCTGGCGTCCCAGACGTCCGATACGGTCGGCAATATCAACGGCATCACCACGGAAGTCAATCAGGCGGTGCAGCACATGGAAAGCTGCCTGCAGGAGACTTTGTCTTTCTTAGAGGAGACGGTACTCAAAGATTACAGCGATTTTATGGAAGTGGCCAAGCAGTATACCGAGGATGCGTCCAATTTTGAGGCGAATATGAAAGCCATCGGCGAAGAGGTGGACACCCTGCTCGCGGCCATCGTGGAGATCGCCGAATCGGTGAGCAATATCACGGTCACGGTCGGCGAGGCGGCGGAAAATATCTCCAGCATCGCCCAGCAGACGCAGGACGTCTCCCGGCTGGTGGAGGGCAATGCGCAGCTTGTGGAGACCAATTCGGAGAATGTGGTGAAGTTAAAGAACATCGTAGATATGTTCCAAAACTAATTTTTGAGGATTTCCGGGAATCCCCCTTGCAAGGGGGATTCTTTTGTGTTATAGTATCTAAGTGTGCCCGTGGCGCACGAAATCCAATAATCACATATGTCCAGCCCATGCCGGTGCTCTGGGATCAGGGTGGCAGGGAGGCGCAAGACATATGGCAGACAACCAAACGGAGGGAAAGAACATGAGTGTAATTTCAATGAAGCAGTTACTGGAGGCGGGCGTTCATTTCGGACACCAGACCAGAAGATGGAACCCTAAGATGGCTCCTTACATCTTCACCGAGAGGAACGGCATCCACATCATCGACCTGCAAAAGTCCGTGGGCAAGGTGGACGAGGCTTACAAGGCGGTTTTCGACGTGGTGGCGCAGGGCGGCACGATCCTCTTTGTAGGAACGAAGAAGCAGGCGCAGGATGCAGTCAAGACCGAGGCGGAGCGCTGCGGTATGTACTATGTCAATGAGAGATGGCTGGGCGGCATGCTCACCAACTTTAAGACGATCCAGTCCCGGATCGAGAGACTCAAAGCGATCGAGAGAATGAGCGAGGACGGCACGTTTGAAGTGCTTCCCAAAAAGGAAGTCATCCAGATCAGGAAAGAGTGGGAGAAGCTGGAAAAGAATCTGGGCGGCATCAAGAATATGACCAGAACCCCCGACTGTATCTTCGTGGTAGACCCGAAAAAGGAGCGTATCTGCGTGCAGGAAGCGCACACGCTGGGCATCACCCTGATCGGTATCGGCGATACGAACTGCGATCCCGAGGAACTTGACTATATCATCCCCGGCAACGACGATGCGATCCGCGCGGTGAAGCTGATCGTATCCAAGATGGCGGACGCGGTCGTGGAGGCAAATCAGGGCGCAGAGGCTGACGATTATGCGGCGGAAGCGGAAGCAGAAAAGGTAGAGGAAACCGACGAGGCGTAAATCATAGAAGCAATCGTGCTTCGGAAAAGAGGAAAATAAATGGCAATCACAGCAGCAATGGTAAAAGAGTTGAGAGAGATGACCGGCGCGGGCATGATGGACTGCAAGAAGGCTCTGAACGAGACGGACGGCAACATGGATGCGGCGGTAGAGTATCTGAGAAAGAACGGACAGGCAAAGGCGGAGAAAAAGGCTGGCAGGATCGCGGCTGAGGGTCTTTGCCGTGTGGCGGTCAAAGACGAGAAGACCGCAGCGGTCGTGGAGGTAAACTCCGAGACCGATTTCGTGGCAAAGAATGCGGATTTCCAGGAGTATGTGGAGGCAGTCGCAAAGCAGGCGGTCGAGTCCGACGCAAAGGATCTGGACGCTTTCCTTGCGGAGAAGTGGCACCTTGACGCATCTAAGACCGTGAAAGATGCGCTGGTGGATAAGGTGGCGGTGATCGGCGAGAACCTGACCATCAGAAGATTCGAAAAGGTCGTGGCAAACGATGGCTGTGCGGTGACTTATGTGCACGGCGGCGGCAGGATCGGCGTTATCGTCGAGGCATCGACCAATGTAGTCAATGACGCGGTGAAAGAAGCGCTTGTAAATATCGCGATGCAGGTGGCGGCTCTCTATCCGAAGTATGTGTCCACGGACGAGGTTTCCGAGGAATTCAAGGCGCATGAGAAAGAGATCATCACCGAGCAGATCAAGAACGATCCCAAGATGGCAGGCAAGCCCGACAAAGTGATCGAGGGCGCGGTGAACGGTCGCCTGAACAAGGAACTTAAGGAGGTCTGCCTCTTAGAGCAGGTCTATGTGAAAGCGGAGGACGGCAAGCAGTCCGTTGCGAAGTATCTGGAGCAGGTGGCGAAAGAGAATAACGCAGCCCTTTCCGTTAAGAGATTCGTCCGTTTCGAGACCGGCGAGGGTCTGGAAAAGAAAGAGGAGAACTTCGCGGAAGAGGTGGCAAAGCAGATCAACGGTTAATCGATTATTTTGACAAAAAGTAAACAGGTTATAAAAAAGACTCTGGTTTCAGAGTCTTTTTTAGCCTTAGTTGGAATAACAAAAATTTCTTGTGTATTTTTCACGAAAATTCTTTTCGTAATCCCTCAGATGTGTTATAGTATAAGAGAATGCGGGATCAGTGAAGTAAAAGGAGCCGATGAAGATGGATGCGGAACAGGATGCACATTTTCAACTGATGAAACGGCTGCTCGTTATCATTCCGCTTTCCACGATATTGATTCTATCGACCCTCTGCGTGATCCTGGGGGTAAGCCTCTATGATGCGAGGCGGCAGCTGCGGGAGCTTCGGGAAAGAAATGTCCCGGCGATTGCACAGAGCGAGCCTGTTAAGGAGGGGGAGCAGAGCGGGGCGGTGTATACGGCGTCCGGCGTGAGCGAATCCAAGCGGGGAACATTCGATGCGGAGAACGCCGCAGGAGAGGGAGACGGGGGCAGGAAAGTGTACCTTACTTTCGATGACGGTCCCAGCAGCAATACCGGCGAGATTCTGGATATTTTGGCGGCATACGATGTGAAAGCGACCTTCTTCGTCGTGGGGAAGACGGAAGAAAAATATCAGCCGTTATATAAAAGGATCGTGGAGGAGGGACATACGCTTGCGATGCACTCCTACAGCCACAAGTATAATGAAATTTACCAGTCCAGGGAAAGCTATGTGGAGGACCTGACGAAACTACAGGAATTTCTCTATGAGACGACGGGCGTCTGGTGCAGATACTGTAGATTCCCGGGCGGCAGCAGCAATACTGTAAGCCGTGTGGACATGCATGAGCTGATCGAATATCTGGAAGAGCAGGATATGACTTATTTTGACTGGAACGTGTCCTCGGGAGACGCTTCCACGGCTTATATCAGCCCGGAGGCGGTCGTGCGGAATTCCACCGCGCGTCTTTCGGAGTTTCAGGAGGCGATCATTCTGCTGCACGACGCCTCGGATAAGGATTCGACGGTGCAGGCGCTGCCGGAACTGATCGAAAAGATCCAGGCGATGGAAGATACGACGATCGTTCCGATCACAGACGAGACGGAACCGATTCATCATATCAGCAACGAATAAAGAATGGAGGATTAGGGAATGGGATTTTTTACGGATTTGAAAGACGACTTATCCCAGGCGGTCAATGAGCTGATGCCCGAAGAGGAACTGGCGGCTCAGGGACAGGCAGGAGAAGCGGCGGAAGGGATGGCGGTTTCGGAGGAAGCGCTTGCATCTATGGACTTGAGCGGTATGCTGGATAAGATCGAGGAGATGGGCGATCTCGGCATCATGCCCGAAGCGGAACCCGCTCCCGCAGAAGAACCCGTAGTTGAGGAAGTTTTGGAAGCGGAGCCGGTGGTCGAGGAAGTGCTGGCGGCGGATCCGGTGCTGGACGATCTTCTGGCGGCGGGACCGACGGTGGAGGATGCGATCATTGAGGAGCCGACGGCAGAGGAGATCGTGATCGAGGAGCCTGTCGCCGAGGAACCGACGGCGGAGGCGGAAATCATAGAGGAAAAGAAGGAAGAGGAGGCAGAATCGGTAATGGCAGAGGAAATGACAGCGGAAGTAACCGCAGAGAAAGAGCAGAATGGCGGAGGGAAAGAAAAAACTATGGAAGTGCAGGCAAATCGTGTAGCGGTAGACGAGACGGCAGTTGTGACGGAGGGCATGACGATCACCGGCGACATCATATCCGAGGGTTCTATGGAGCTGATCGGTACGGTGAACGGCAATCTGGATATTCTGGGCAAGCTCAATATCACGGGTACGATCCAGGGTAACTCCAAGGCGGCTGAGATTTTTGCCGAGGGCGCAAAGATCACCGGAGAGGTGAACAGCGGCGGCAGCGTAAAGATCGGACAGAGTTCTGTCGTGATCGGCAACATCACGGCTACCAGCGCGGTAGTCGCAGGCGCGGTCAAGGGCGATATCGACGTGCAGGGCCCTGTGATCCTGGATACCACCGCGATCGTGATGGGCAATATCAAGTCCAAATCCGTGCAGATCAACAACGGCGCGGTGATCGAGGGTATGTGTTCCCAGTGCTATGCGGATGTGAATCCTACCTCTTTCTTTGAGGAGTTCAAGAAGAAAAAATGAGAAGACTCCGAAGGGAGGACGACATGAAGCGTATACTCTTGAAGCTGAGCGGAGAAGCGCTGGCAGGCGAGAAGAAGACGGGCTTTGACGAGGAGACGGTGCGCCGTGTGGCATTGCAGGTAAAGGAGCTGGTGGACGACGGCATTCAGGTGGGGATCGTGATCGGCGGCGGTAATTTCTGGCGCGGACGTTCCAGCGAGAATATCGACCGGACGAAAGCGGACCAGATCGGGATGCTTGCCACGATCATGAACTGTATCTATGTGTCCGAGATCTTTCGGTCCGTGGGCATGATGACGTCGATCCTGACGCCCTTTGAGTGCGGCTCCTTTACGAAGCTTTTCTCCAAGGACAGGGCAAACAAATATTTTTCAAAAAATATGGTGGTCTTCTTTGCGGGCGGAACGGGGCATCCTTATTTTTCGACGGATACAGGCGTGGTGCTGCGCGCGGTCGAGGTGGACGCGGATGTGATTCTCTTAGCCAAGGCGGTGGACGGCGTCTACGACGACGATCCGCGGAGCAACCCGAACGCCAGGAAATACGATGAAGTCTCGATCCATGAGGTGATCGAGAAAAATCTGCAGGTGGTGGACATGACGGCGTCCATTCTGGCGCGGGACAACCGGATGCCTATGTGGGTGTTCGGCTTAAATCAGGAGAACAGCATCGTCAATACCGTAAAGGGTGCGTTTAACGGAACAAAAGTGACAGTGTAGACAGGTAGTCGGAGGTTAGGTATGGATGAGAGGCTGAAACCTTATGAGGAAAAGATGCAGAAGTCTTATGACTTTCTGGTAAACGATCTGGGAACGATCCGCGCAGGCCGCGCGAATCCCCATGTTCTCGATAAGATCAAGGTGGATTATTACGGAACGCCCACGCCGATCCAGCAGGTGGGGAATATCACGGTTCCCGAGGCGAGGATTTTGCAGATCGCGCCCTGGGAGAAGAGTCTGATCAAGGAGATCGAAAAGGCGATCATGGCGTCGGACGTAGGGATAACCCCCACAAACGACGGCTCGCTGATCCGTCTGGTGTTTCCGGAACTGACGGAGGAGCGCCGTAAGGAGCTGGTAAAGGATATCAAGAAGCGTGGCGAGGATAATAAGGTCGCGATCCGCAATGCGAGGCGGGACGGCAACGACGCCTTGAAAAAGCTGGCAAAGACCGAGGTTTCAGAGGATGAGATCAAGGAACTCGAGGATAAGCTGCAAAAAATGACCGATAAGTTTATCAAGGATGTGGATAAGCTGGTGGAGGAGAAATCCAAAGAGATCCTGACCGTATGATCGAGTTTTGAGGGGCTTACAGAATGCGAGATTCTGTAGTCCCCTTTTCCGTTTAGCGGTTTACATAATGAACTATATGTTATGTAAACCAGAAAGCGACGCAGACGGAAATACATTTTATTGAAATAGAGCGGGGAACGATGGAAAATGGCGGAAGAGATGAAGATGCCGCAGCATGTGGCGATCATTTTAGACGGCAACGGCAGATGGGCGAAGAGTAAGGGAATGCCCAGAAATTACGGGCATGTGCAGGGAGCGAAGACGGTGGAGGTCATCTGCGAGGAGGCATACCGCATGGGAATCCAATATCTGACGGTGTATGCTTTCAGCACGGAAAACTGGAACCGCCCGACAGACGAGGTGGAGGCGCTGATGGGGCTTCTTCGCAGTTACATGAAGACCTGCTTGAAGACGGCGGCAAAAAATAACATGTGTGTGCGTGTGATCGGGGAAAAATCCCGACTGGACGAGGATATCCGAAAGCGCATCGGCGAACTGGAGGAGGCGACGAAAGACAATACCGGTCTGCATTTTCAGATCGCCATCAATTACGGCGGCAGGGACGAGATCGTACGTGCAGCGAAAAAGCTGGCGGCGCAGGCGGCAGCAGGGGAGATCGCGCCGGATAAGATCACGGAACAGTGTTTCGCGGATGCCCTCGATACGGCGGGGATCCCGGAGCCGGATCTGTTGATCCGCACCTGTAACGAGCAGCGGATCTCGAATTTTCTGCTCTGGCAGCTTGCTTATACGGAGTTTTATTTTACGCCTGTGGCATGGCCTGATTTTTCAAAAGAAGAATTGGAAAAGGCGGTAGAGGCATATAATAAGAGGGACAGACGTTACGGTCTGGTCACGGAATAGGAGGCGCGCCATGTTTCGTACGAGATTACTGAGCGGTATCCTGCTGGTGGCGGCGGCTCTGGCAGTCTTTTTTGCGGGCGGCGCCGTGCTTGCGGCGGCGATGCTTTTTGTCTCCGTGATCGCCTATCAGGAGCTGACGAGAGCCTGTAAGGTGCGCGGGGAAGAGAAAACGCCAAGCGCGCCCGTGATCGCGGGCTGCGTGATGACGCTTGTTTATTACGGGGCGGTCAGCCTTGCGCTTGCGTGGGAGGACATCAACCTTGTTTTTTCCGCGATGATCGCGGCGATCGTGGCGGCGTTTCTGGTCTTTTTGTTTGTATATGTCTTTACCTTCCCGAAGTACCATGCAGATCAGATCATGGCGGCGATGTTTTCCTTCCTCTACGGACCGGTGATGCTGTCCTTTCTCTTTCTTTTGCGGGAGGGGTTTGACGAGGGGATCTATCTGGTATGGTTTGCGTTTCTGGCTTCCTGGGGCAGCGATACCTGCGCTTACTGCGTGGGCGTACTGATCGGAAAGCATAAGATGACACCGCGCTTAAGCCCGAAGAAATCCATCGAGGGCGCGGTGGGAGGCGTCCTGGGGGCGGCGCTTTTATTTGTCCTCTATACGCATTTTGTGATAAACAATTATAGCGCGATGACGCTGTCTCTGCCTTTGGCGGGGGCGCTTGGCGCAGCGGGGGCGCTTGTCTCTATGGTGGGAGATCTGGCGGCTTCGGCGGTGAAACGGGACCATGAGATCAAGGATTACGGCAAGCTGATACCGGGACACGGCGGGATCATGGACCGCTTTGACAGCGTGATCGTGGCGGCGCCGATCGTCTTTATCGGGATCTGGCTGCTTTCTTATGCAGGATAAAAACGGAAAAGAGGTTGAAGAACAAAGGATGAAAAAAATCGGTATTTTGGGTTCTACGGGTTCGATTGGCACGCAGACGCTGGAGATCGTCAGGAAAGAGAAAGATTTACAGGTGGTCTCGCTTGCGGCAAATTCCAATGTAGAGCTTCTGGAGGCGCAGATCAGGGAATTTAAGCCAAAGACTGCCGCCCTTGCGGAAGAGGTGGCTGCCGCCGATCTGCGGGAGCGGGTGCGGGATCTGCCTGTGCGCGTGGTCAGCGGCATGGACGGTCTTTTGGAAGTCTCCACGGAGGAAGAGATGGATGTCCTCGTCACGGGCATCGTGGGAATGATCGGCATAAGACCCACCATTGCCGCGATTCAGGCGGGAAAGGATATCGCGCTGGCAAATAAAGAGACGCTGGTGACGGCAGGGCATATCATCATGCCGTTTGCCAGAGAGATGCGGGTTTCCATTCTGCCCGTGGACAGCGAACACAGCGCTGTTTTTCAGGCGCTGCACGGAGAAAATAACACGCGTGTGGAAAAGATCCTGCTCACGGCTTCCGGCGGACCTTTCAGGGGAAAGACGAGAGAAGAACTTGCGGATATGACGGCGGAGGACGCCTTAAAGCATCCCAACTGGACGATGGGGCAAAAAGTGACCATCGACTCGGCTTCCCTCTGTAACAAAGGGCTTGAGGTGATGGAGGCAAAGTGGCTTTTTGATGTGGATTTTTCGCAGATCGAGGTGCTGGTGCATCCGCAGAGCATCCTGCATTCCGCGGTGCAGTTTGTGGACGGCGCGATCGTGGGGCAGATGGGCGTGCCGGATATGAAGCTGCCCATCCAATACGCGCTCTTTTATCCCGACAGGCGGCCCATGAAGAAAGGCGGGCGCGTCGATCTTTGTAAGCTGGGGAGCCTGACCTTTGAGGAACCCGATACGGAGACGTTCCGGGGGCTTGCGCTGGCTTATGAAGCCGGAAAACGGGGCGGTTCCATGCCCACCGTGTTCAATGCGGCGAACGAGAGAGCGGTATCGCTCTTTTTGCAGAAGAAGATCCAGTTTTTGCAGATACCGGAAGTGATCCAGGCGGCTATGGAGGCGCACAGTTATGTGGATAGCCCCACGGTGGAGGAGATCCTTGCGGTGGAGGCACAGACCCACGAATTTATCAGAAGAAAGTTTGGAGAGTAGAGATTTGAATTTGATCAGAACAATCGTGTTATTTGTCATTATATTCGGGCTGGTGGTGATCTCCCACGAGTTTGGGCATTTTCTCATCGGCAGGAGAAACGGCATCCGCGTCGTGGAGTTTGCGGTGGGGCTGGGACCGACTTTGTTTTCATTTACGAAAGGCGGCACCAAGTATTCCCTGAAACTGCTGCCTTTTGGCGGCGCCTGTATGTTTGAGGGCGAGGACGGGCTGGAGCAGGGGCAGGGCGGCGGATCGGCGTCTCTGCCCGACCTGCCGGATGTGGGGCAGGACGGTCCGTCCGGTATGCCTTTTCCGGAAGCGGGCGTCTGGGCGCGGATCGCTACGGTCTTTGCGGGACCTTTTTTCAACTTTATCCTTGCTTTTGTGGTGGCGGTGATCCTGACTGCTTTTTCAGGGGTGAATCTGCCGGTGGTGGACAGTGTCGAAGAAGGTTCTGCGGCGGCGGAAGCGGGTCTGCAAAAGGGAGATGTGATCGTGAAGATTGACCGGGAGCCGATCCATTTTTATCAGGAAATCCGCCTGGCGCTTGAGATGAACCACGGCGAGACGGTAGAGGTCGTCTATGAGAGAGAGGGACAAAGGACATCGACTGCGCTTTCTCCGCATTACAGCGAAGAGGACGGGCGTTATTATATGGGGATCACTGGCGGGGAATATCTGAAATGCAATCCGCTCCAGGTGTTCCGGTACGGTTTCTACGAGGTGGAATACTGGGTGAGAGTCACCTATAAGAGCCTGCTGATGCTGGTGCGCGGACAGGTGACGAAGGACGATGTGGCAGGTCCCGTGGGGATCGCGCAGCTTGTGGGAACGAGCTACACGCAGGCGGAAGAAAATTACGGTACGTCTTATGCGATCCTGACCATGCTGGAGATCGTGGTGCTGTTGTCCGTGAATCTCGGTATCATGAACCTGCTGCCGCTGCCTGCGCTGGACGGCGGGCGGCTGGCGTTTATGCTGGTGGAGGTAGTGCGGGGGAAACCCGTGCCGCCGGAGAAAGAGGGCATGGTGCACTTTGCGGGGTTGCTGGTGCTGATGGCGCTGATGGTGTTCATCATGTATAACGATATCATGAGGCTGGTGCGGTAACGCCAGCCTTTTTTGTATCATTAGCTTGTAATTTGGCTGCGGATGTAGTAATATATTTCTATCGAATCCCGTTCGGGGATTCAAAAAGGTACAGGGCGGGATTCCCGCGGATTTTCCGATAGGAAACTTTTACA
>JAMPCE010000109.1 GCA_023666335.1 bacterium | reverse complement strand
AATGCAAAATATTTTGTTCAGAAGATAGAGGAATATGTAAATTTGATAAATGAATAATTCGATGAAAAAGAAAGGTGATACGGGGGCAAAATAATGGCGGAATCAATGCGGGTGAATGATCGGGAATTTCTGATAAAAAAATTATTGGGAAAGGGGAAAGGCGGCTATTCTTATCTGGCTTCGGATGGAGAGCGGCAGTATGTACTAAAGCAGATTCACCACGAGCCATGCGACTATTATCAGTTCGGAAATAAGATTGAATCGGAAATCAATGATTATGACAGGTTAAGATCCATTGGAATTAAAATGCCGGAAATGATAGAAGTTGATGTTTTGCAGGAGCGGATATTGAAAGAATACATAGAAGGGGAGACAATCTATGATTTGGTGCTTTCGGATAGGATGAAACCGGATTATCTTGAGCAGGTCAGGGAAATGAGCAGATTATTATATGCAGCGCATACAAATATTGATTATTTTCCAACCAACTTTGTTGTGCAGAATGAAGAATTATATTATATAGATTTTGAATGCAATGATTATATGGCTGAGTGGAACTTTGAAAATTGGGGAATCAAGTATTGGTCTAAGACGGATGCGTTTATGCAGTATGTGAACACGCATTAGATCAAGGATGATGCAATGCCTGTTTTTGTAATCAGGGAAAATTTTTTGATCGATACTGCGTGCCGTCCTTTGTGATCAGAAGATAAGCCACGTCTTCTTCCGCGTCAAGGAGTTTTTGCCCTTCGTCAAGCCCCAGGCAGAGGCAGGAAGTGGAGAGGGCGTCCGCTTTCATGGAGGAGGGGCAGATAACGGTCACGGCAGCCAGTTCATTCTCCACGGGATAGCCCGTGGCGGTATCGAGGACATGGTGATAGAGTACATCGTTTTCATAAAAACAGCGTTCGTAAATGCCGGAAGTCACCGCGGAAGTATCGCAAAGTTCCATAGTATCCAGCGTTTTTCCGGTTTCGGCAAATGGTTCCTGAATGCCGATGCGGAAAGGAGAGCCGTCCGGCTTTTCCCCGATGACAAGGACATTGCCGCCCAGACTGATGCAGGCGCTGTGGACATTTTGGGAGAGGAGATAGTCTCTCATCTTGTCGGCAATATAGCCTTTGGCGATAAAGCCCAGATCGACGGCGGCTTCCGGATCCGTCAGGGTGACGGTGCGGTAGGCGGACTCGCCGGTCGTGTCTGAGGGGGCGGTGCCGAAGCGGAGGGTATCGCAGGAGACATGGGAGAGCGCTTCTTTGATGGCGCGTTCTTCCGGTACATGCGCTTCTTCGGAGCCGAAATGCCATAGTTCGCTTAACGGTCGGATCGTCGGGTCGATCCGGCTTTCTGTTTTGTTGGCATAGTCAGCCGCTTGCGCCAGAAGCAGGACCGTCTCCTCCGATACCGTGACGGTTTCGCCGTTTCCGTGGTTGATGTTCCACACGTCGGAGCCTTCCTTTGTCGCGCTGAAGAGATTCTCATACTTTTCCGCCAGGGCAAAACAGCCGTCCAGAAGCGTTTCGTCTTCCGTGTCGTACAGCGTGATCTGAATGACGGTATCAAAATAGAAGCCCGTGCGGGAAGTGGGCTCTGTGTTTTTCGCGCAGCCGTTTAGGAGGACGGCGGCAGAAATCAGGAATAGGGGCAGGAATGCTATCAGCCGTAACGTATGGAGTTTTCGTTTGTCATTGTCGGATGATTTCATAATTTCTCCAGTTATGCGGCGAAGTTGCCATTTTACTGATGTTATGATATCATATCTTCTAGCGAAAATATAGAGAAATTAAACAGGAAAGACACAATACCTGTTTTGTGCAGAAAGGAATGACCGATTTATGAAATTACCGGGAGAAGAGGAAGTAGAAGGCGGCATGGGTCCCGCCATGATCTATATGGTCATCGGTGTATCCGTTTTTGTCCTGATCGTTCTGTTTGCCGTGTTAAAGGGTAACGACCATAAGCGGGGCGGCAGCGAAGCTGCCCGGGAAGCGCAGGGGCAGCAGGAGGAAGCCGCGGCGGAGGAATTGGCAGCGCCGGAAGAGGAAGATGTGGTCGTCTCCAAGCGCCGCGCCGAGGATCTGGATTTCTGGGATATGTACCCCGAGGAGACGGAGGAAGAAAAGGAAAAGGCGGAGGAGACTGCCAAGAATCCCTTTACTGAAAAAGCGGAGCAGGAAAAGGAAGCGGAACGCCAGAAAGAGGAGGAAGCCAGAAACGATCCGGCGACCGACGGGAAGCATACGCTGATCACAAACCGGAACGGTGAGGAAGAGTGGCTCTTGATCAGTCCCTATCTGGAAAAAAATACGCTGGATTTTACCAAGATGGAAGATAACGCCGGTCTGAAACGCTATATGGAGAACGGCAGGAAAATTTCTTATGTGGGAGCCGATATCTCCAAGCATACGGGAAAGATTCATTTTCCCAGCTTAAAAGCGGCGGGACTCGATTATGTGATGATCCGTCTGGGGAGCCGGGGTTACAGTTCCGGACAGATCGCTCTGGATGAAAATTTCAAGGAAAATATCGACGGTGCGCTGGAAGCCGGACTGGATGTGGGAATCTATTTCTATTCGCAGGCGATCACGCAGGACGAGGCAGTTCAGGAAGCGAATTTTGTGGTGCAGAATCTGGAGCCTTACCGGGGGAAAGTAAAGTACCCCGTGGCTTTCAATATGGGTTTTGTGTCGAACGATCAGTCCCGCATCGAGGGGCTTGGCCGCGAAGATAAGACCACGGTGACACTTAGTTTCCTGGAGGCGGTCAGGGCGGCGGGCTATGTGCCGATGGTCTACGGAGATAAGGAATGGCTCTTAAAAGAAGTGGATCTGGCGAAGCTGACCGATTATGACATATGGCTCTCGCAGGAGGAAGAAATTCCGGATTATCCTTACCGCTATGCCATGTGGCAGTATAATACGGATGGCGTCCTGAATGGAATAGACGGCGGAGCGGACTTAAATATCTGTTTTATCGGTTATTCGGAACGATAGGAAGAAAGGCGGGGCGACACCCGCACGGAAGCATAGAGTTCGGCATAGGCATCGGGCGACAGATTCTCCATATAATTGGGGAGATAAGCCTTGTCTATGCCTGCTTTTTTTAAAAGGTCGATCGCTTTATTGTAGGCAACGGCTGCCTCGGCTTCGGAGTCGTAGACGCCGACTTTCACATTGCCTTTCACATGGATCTTGACCTGATAGCGCGTTTTTCCCTTTTCCTGTATGACCTGTACGCCGTGAAAGCGGTTGATGATTTCGATGTTTTCGTAGCGCATATCGCTGTGGTTGCCGTTGATAAAACGATAGTCCCTGCCCTCCACGGCATAACTTTTGATGCCGTAGCGGTTTAAGATGTTTACCTGCATTCCGTAATCCGCCACGAAATAATGTCCGCCGCGTCGGGAGATTCTGCGGGAGGCATAGTAGAACAGATCGTCTTTGTCAAAGATGAAAAAGTCCGCGGGCGAAAAATAATAGTAAAAAAAATGGGGACGGATGTAGATCGGGGCAGCCAGATAGATGCCGTTGTCGCGAAAATTCACGAGCGTGACCCATTTGGAGAAAGCAAGCGGGGAATCTTCCCGGTAATCCTCCAAATGCAGGGAATTATCCTTTAAGAGGGCGGAAGCGGTCAGATACATCGCGTGCGCCGCTTCTTTTAGCGGATGGCTTCCCAGGCTGATGTGTTTATTGCGATAAGTTAACGAAGCGCGGAAATATTCGGTTCCATCCTTGCGCTTTGCCGTATAGACGCCGATAAGCGGCTCTCCCATGACGCTGTCCTCCTTGTTTATAATTGTATCATTTTTGAGAAAAAAATCAAATTCTGAAATATTTTTCCTTCTTTGTGCATAAAATACAATTGTAGGAATTTTTTGGCTCTGTTTTGATGCGTGTCGTCGCAGTAAACTGCACTGACATGGAGGGAAAAATGTACAGAAAATGTATTACCGGCTTCCTGCTTGCGGGCATGACGATCCTTTCGTCGTGGCTGTGTGTCAGGGAGTTGAAGATCGATCGAATATCGGCCAAGCCTGCCTTTCGCATGGAATACCTGGATGAGACGATGGAGGAGGATAAACACAGTTTTGTCAAGATGCTTGAGAGCGTATCCTCCGGACAGCGGATCGTAAACTATGAGGTGTTGGAACAGACGAAGAAGTATCAGCTTTCGGACAAGGACTACGATGCGCTTCTTCGGATCGTGGAGGCGGAAGCAGGCGGTGAGGATCAGGACGGGAAACTTCTGGTGGCAAATGTCGTTTTGAACCGCGTCAACAGCGAACGATTCCCGGATTCGGTATGGGATGTGGTCATGCAGAGGGAGCAGGGCGTTGCGCAGTTTTCCCCGACGGTTGACGGCAGATTTCAGAATGTCCGCATAAGCGATGATACGGTGGAAGCGGTGGAGCGCGCCCTGTACGGGGAGGATCTCTCGCAGGGAGCGTTGTATTTCTGCGCCCGTGAAAAGGCGGATTCCGATAAGCTGAAATGGTTTGACAGGAAGCTTACCAGATTATTTTCCTACGGGCATCATGAGTTCTTTCAATAGTTTCGTGTGTTAAAGACGGTTTTTTTCGCCCCATTCGCACATTTGATCCAAAATCGGAATCAACGATTTACCACGCTCTGTTAAGCTGTATTCGACTTTGGGCGGAATTTGGGGATATTCCTCACGATGAACGAGGTGATCTGCCTCTAATTCCTTTAAGGTAGCGCTCAATGTCTTATATGAGATCGTTTTGATATATTTCTGCAATTCATTGAAACGCACAACCTCATATTCCATTAGCGCATACAGAATAAACATCTTATATTTGCCTTGAATCAGGGACATGGT
>JAMPCE010000108.1 GCA_023666335.1 bacterium | reverse complement strand
CGGATGCCACTACCGTCTCCCCGTCAAGTATCTCTACAGCATCGGCATCGGCAGTCACTTGAATCACGACCGGTTCATAAGATTTTGTAATGATCTTGGGCGCATCCAGTTCATCGATGAGTAAACTCACCGGACGATAGATTCCGGAGCCGGAGTACCAGCGGCAGTTAGGTTCCAGAGAATTATCCACATCTACGCGCAGACGGTTTTCTCCCGCTTGTACAGCATCGGAAATATCAACATCAAAAGCCGTGTAACCGTATTTGTGCGCGCCCGCCTGCTTTCCGTTCACGGAAACCGTGCAATTTTGGTACACGCCCTCAAAGTGCAGGACGATTTTCTTATCTCTGTCCTCACTGTTTATTTCAAATGTCTTTTCATAGGTATATTTCCCGCCAGGGAAATAGCCGGAATTGACGCCGTTACGGCAGCTCGCGTCCCGCCGCTCTTCCAGCATGGCGTCATGGGGAAGATCGACTGCCTTTCCGTTACAGGTCCAATTCAGATTCATCTCATATTTCATGGTCAAATTCTCCTCTCTTAGTCCACGGCTCCAAATGCGTTTTCCAAACGCTCATATTCTTCCTTTGATACGGGCAGTACAGAACCGTGTTTGCATCCTTCCGGGAGGCTGTACTCCTGCGGCTGCAATCTCCGAAAGTCAGCCGACGCAATCCCCTCCGCAGATGCGATCAGGGGAAAGTATCCGACACCGGCATTCGGGCTGGCATATCCGTCCATCAGGAGAACATAATTTTCACTGTCGTTGAGCTTATACACGCACGGTCCCTCTACGCCGTGTTCCCCTGCCACGACTTCCTTAACCAGAGAATATCCTCCTACGATCATGGCGCTCTTTTCGCATTTGATCGTGTGCAACGTGTCGTTTTTGGTAAACCGATAGTAGGTATCGCCCACCTTTACCGTTGTGGAATCAATAAACGAACAATATTTTTTTGCCGGGACGAACCATATCCACTTCTGTTTTTTCAGGTTTGGTTCCTTGGGGACCAGAATCTCGGCTTTTGTGAAATGCTTAAAATCTTTTGTCCGCGTATAGTACACGCTCATATCCATCTCTCCCGCCGCGGCGGCGGAAAATGCCATCACATACTCCCCTTTTTCCTCATCAAAACAGACTTTCGGCGCCCATATACATCCCAGCGAATCATCGATGACCTGCCTTAAACTGTCCTCGCTCCAATGAACCAGATCCGCCGATTCCCACACATGCACCGATTTGCTTCCGCGCAGTTTGTAATCTCTCCAGCGATTCCGGTTCACATCCAAATCCGTAGCAATGATATAATATTTATTATCTATCCGGGAATGGATCAGATGCGGGTCGCGAGCCGCTTTCGTACCTTTATCCGGAACCAGTATTGGCTCGTTGTTTTTAAGCGGCGTAAAATGCAGCCCGTCTCTGCTTAACGCCAGATATACATACTGCATATCTCTCGCAACGCCTCTCCATCTGAAATAAGCATATACATAACCATAATATTCCATCATCCGCCACCTCTCCGTCAAATTTCAATTACCTATGTTATTTTATTTTACGATACTGTTCTTGATTTGTAATGTAAAATGCGCTATTATATTGTAAATTTGTAAATTTCAGGAGAAAATTATATGGAGAAATACGAATCCTTTTGCAGAACTTTTTATGTTTCCCATTTTTTACCGATCGCCTATTATGAAAACGATCGGGAACTCTATGTGGCCGGCTTTCCGGAGGGCATTCCCGCTTATGGATCCGCCCTGCGCATCCTCTCGACAGCTCCTCAAAATCCCGCTGTCTGTATGATGCCGGATATGGGACTTTACGGTATCGTGCGCCTGCATGACAAAAATGGCTTTTTTTTGTTAGGTCCCACCTACAGCAGCGCCATTTCTCCCGAGATCATACAGACCTATATGTCCCAAAACGCCATCCGGCGCGACCGCAAAAACGATATTACGCAATTTCTTTGTTCCATTCCGCACTTTAGCTATAATCGGTTTATTTACCTTTTGCTGCATCTGCATCTGGTCCTGAACGGAGAAGAACTTTCCATCACAGAACATTTTGGCATTTCCGATGCGGATATGGAGCAGGAAATCGCCGCCCGGCATATCAGGGCGTCTTATGCGGCCAGAGATGCCGGAAAGCAGCACGGAACTTACTTTATCGAAAAGCAGTTATTGGAATATGTGCGGCAGGGAAACCCGGAACTGACAAGACAATTTTTGCTGGACGTCACCGGAAAGCAGCAGCTTACGGAAGGAACGCTGGCTGACACACCTTTAAGGCAGGCAAAAAATATTTTTATCGGGACCGTCACGCTGATCGGGAAAGACGGCGCCATTCCCGGCGGCATGGACATTGAACAGGCTTACCAACTGATCGATACTTATATTCAGGAATGTGAACGGCTCCAATCATTGGACGCCATCAAAAGCCTGCAATACAATATGGTCATCGACTTTACCAGCCGCGTGCAGCAGGCGAAACTGCCGGATGGGATATCTGATGAGATCTTCGCCTGCATCCAATATATCGGCGCACACCTGATCGACCAGATCACAGTCCAGGATGTAGCTGCTTCCATCGGAAAAAGCCGTGCTTATCTTACCGCAAAATTCAAACAGGAAACAGGGCGGACCATTGTTGAATACATTACCGACTGCCGTATGCTGGAAGCCACGACCCTGTTAAAGTACACCGACATGTCTTTGGCTGAGATCAGCAGTTACCTCCATTTTTCCAGCCAGCCCTATTTCCAGAATGTATTTCGAAACTATTACGGGATAACGCCCACAAAGTATCGGCAGAATCACAAAAGAGCGGATGATACGCCGCATTCCCCTTAACTGATGAAGAAAACAGCGCCCTTGGTAGATAATCTTGTAATAATATAGCCGATTTTGCATTACAGATCAAAAAAAATACTGTATCATATCAACAACACAAGATTTCCCTGCTAAAAACATCCCGCTTATCACAATTCTAATCTATCCTGATGGAGGACGCTGTCGATGGAACATATTTGCAATCCGATGAATCTTTCCTACAAATATCAATTTCATGGCACATTTTACGGTCATGCCATCTGTAGAGAAGCCGCCGACCCATCCATGATTCTGTTTCACGGGCGGTATTATCTGTTCCCGTCCATGTCGGCGGGATTCTGGGTCTCCGACGATCTGACAGACTGGCAATACTACCCGCTTACCGATCTTCCCATCCACGACTATGCGCCCGATGTGCGTGTGGTAGGCGAATACATGTATTTCTGCGCTTCCAGGCGCAACAGCAAATGCCCTTTCTACCGGACGAAAGATCCCTGTTCCGGGCAGTTTGAGCGCGTCGCCGCTACGCTGACCTTTTGGGATCCGAACCTGTTCCGGGACGATGACGGCAGGATGTACTTCTATTGGGGATGTTCCAATCAAAAGCCCCTGTACGGTGTGGAACTGGATCCCAAAACCATGTCCCCCATCGGGAAACCCAAAGGTCTGATCGAAAGCGATACGGCGCATCACGGCTTCGAGCGCAACGGGGAAAACCATATCATGCCCCCGGCAAAGAAAATGGGTGAGCGCGTCATGCGTATTCTGGCCGGAGGAAGCGCTCCCTATATCGAGGGCGCTTGGATGACTAAGCACAACGGAAAATACTATCTGCAATATGCCGCCACCGGAGCGGAGTACAATGTGTACTCTGACGGCGTTTATCTTGGCGACACTCCTTTAGGACCGTTTACTTATGCGAAGAACAATCCCTATTCCTACCGCCCCGGCGGTTTCATGCCCGGCGCGGGGCATGGCAGCACGATGGAGGATAAATTCGGAAATCTCTGGCACACGTCCACCATGCGGATCAGTGTAAACCACAGCTTTGAGCGGCGGATCGGATTGTTCCCCGCCGGTTTCGACGAAGACGGCGAACTGTTCTGCAACCAGCGCTACGGCGACTGGCCCATCCGGGTAGAGCAAAACCGTTTCGACCCCTGGCGGGAACCGGACTGGATGCTGCTCAGTTACAAAAAGCCCATGACCGCCTCCTCCTGTACGCCAGAACATCCGGCAGATCTGGCGGCGGACGAATGTGAGCAGACATGGTGGAAAGCTGCGTCGGACAACGGTGAGTGGCTGATGATCGATCTTGGCGAAGCGATGACCGTCCACGGTATCCAGATCAATTTTGCAGACGACAGCCTGCATATGCAGCCGCCGGAGGGCGCAAAATGGGGCGGAGAATGGCCCATCAAGCGTATCATCGACACAGAAGACCATAAAACCCGCTGGAAGCTGGAAGGTTCTCTGGATGGAACGGCATTTTTCACGATCTGTGACAAAAGCCGGGCGGAAACCAATCTGTCCCATGACTTTATCTGTATGGAAGACGGCATTCAGGCGCGCTATCTGCGGTGTACGATTGTGGAACTTCCATTCCACCAGGCAGCCGCCATCTCTGCGCTGCGCGTATTCGGCTTATCGAATCGTCCGAAGCCCCGGCAGGCTTCTGAGATCAAAATCGCACGCAGCGGTATGGATATGGATATTTTCTGGACAGAGAACGGCGATGCCGTCGGCCACGCAGTCCTGTGGGGTCATGCGGCAGACAAATTGTATCACAGTATCATGCTATACGGGAAAAATACCTGTCATATCGGCGCACTGAACGAAGGACAGGAATGCTTTGTCCGGGTGGACGCATTTAACGAAAGCGGCATCACCCACGGGGAAACGGCAGGACCATTTTAACATAAAAAAATAAAGAATTCAGGGAGGGACACTATGACATCGCAAAGCAAGAAAGGCTTTTTTGAGAAAAAAATCTGGAACAGCAGAATCACTACGGAAGATACAACATTTAAGGAAAAGGCTTTCGGCTATCTGTTGGGACCGATGGGCGCGCTGCTGTTCTATGCCATCGTCAATGGGTACATCAACGTCTACTATACGGATGTTTTGGGTTTAACTGCCGTGGCAGGCGGCGCTTTTCTTGCCATCTTTCCGCTGGTATCCAAAATCCTTGACGCAGTGACCAACGTGTTCATGGGGTATGTAATCGACCATACGAAAACAAAGCAGGGCAAAGCCCGCCCATACATTCTGCTGGGCGCTATCCTTATGCCTGTCGCGGGTATCCTGATGTTTGCCATCCCCAGAGCCAGTATTGCCGTCCAGCTTGTCTGGATCGTCATCTCCTATAATCTGTTCTACGCCATCAGCTACACGATTTACAACATGAGCCACAACATGATGATCCCCCTCTCCACGAAAAATTCCAGCCAGC
>JAMPCE010000107.1 GCA_023666335.1 bacterium | reverse complement strand
GCAGAGGCGGTGACTCCCAGCGTGTTTACGATGGAGGCGATCGCGAGGAAGGATATATTCACAAGGCCGTCCTGCAAGGCAACAGGCAGCCCGATCTTCACGATTTTTCCGATAAATGTTTTATGGAAGCGTATATTTTTCTTCCCGAAAGAAAAGGGCAGGTCCTGTTTTTGGACCATCAGGACACATAAGATCACGCTAAAAGCCTGAGCGAGAACGGTCGCAAGCGCCGCGCCTTCCGCTTTCAGGTCAAATGCGCCCACAAACAGCAGATCGCCGGCGATGTTGAAGACGCATGCGGCAGCCACCGTGAGCATGGGGGTCTTGGAATCGCCCAGTCCCCGGAAAATGCTCCCCAGTACATTATAGGCCACGATAAAGATCGTTCCTGCGGAGCAGATCCTTACATAGCCCATCGTTTTTGAAAAGGCTTCCGCAGGTGCGTGCATGATGGATGTGAAGGACCGTGTGATTAGGAGCATGGCGGCTGTGAGCCCGATTGCCAGCACAAAAAAGAAACAGATACTGCTTCCGATGATGTCACCGGCATCCGCATCGTGTTTTCTGCCGATTGCCTGGCCTAAGAGGATGGTGGTTCCCATGGAAAGCCCTACAATAATCGAGGTGACCATCTGCATCATCTGGCTTCCCGTTGCGACTGCGGATACATCCGCCGGCGTTCCAAACCGCCCTACCACCAGCAGATCGACCGCTCCATACAGGGATTGCAGGCACAGCGCCAGAAGAATCGGAAGTGCAAATCTGATTAGCGGTCTTACAATATTACCTTCTGTAAATTCATTCAATTGATTCATTCCCGTTGTTACTCCCTTTATCATAGTTCCAAAACAAAAAGCCGGATAAGTTTCGGACATTTCAGTCCGTGCCTTATCCGGCTTCTCATTTCGTTCCGAATGATCCGCCCTCCGAGCAAGTGACTCTATCTTACAGGAATTCCCAAAAGATGTCAAGGACGATTTTCCATTATTTTTTTCAAAAAAGATGATCCTTTTTGTGTTCTGTACCGTTATGATAAATAGAGGCGCAAATCGGAACAGGGGGTGGTGCAATGTGAGCGACGATGAATTGATCGACAGGATCAAAGGCGGGGACGAGGCGGCGGCAAAAGAGCTGATCGACCGCTACTATCAGGCGGTCTTACGATACTGTGGCTGGCATTGCGCCATTCCGGGCAGGGCGGAGGATTTGACGCAGGAGACTTTTTTGAAATTGTTTCGCAGTCTGCCGGGCTATCAGGGCAGAAACCGCTTCAAAGCGTATTTATATAAGATTGCAAACCGCCTCTGCATCGACGAGAGCAGAAAAATGCCTTTCTATTCGCTGGAGGATGCGGAAAGCATCACAGGCACGGCGGACGGGATCGCGCAGGTCGAACAGCGGGAGGAGGTCAGGCGGCTGTTTGCCGTTTTGTCTAAGGAGCAGAGAGATGCCATCTTTCTACGGTTCGGGCAGGAATTGAGTTTCAAAGAGATCGCAAAGGTGACGGGCTGCAGTATGCGGACGGCGCAGAGCCGGGTGCGGGGCGGGCTGCGGCTGATGAAGAAGGAGTTTGGAGATGAGAGATAGGGAATTAAAAGCATATCTGCGGACGGTGCTGCGGCAGGGAGAAGAACCACAGGCGGAAAAAAAAGCGGAGACAGTAACGTTCTGTCTGGAAGCGCTGCGGCAGTACGGCGACTGCAAAGCGGAGGAGAGAACGGGATTCTGGCAGTTTTTGTCGTCCGTGTTCCGCTTTGAGGGGCTGCTGATCTTCGGCATACAGGCGGGCGTTTTGTTTGTCGTCTGTCTCCTGCTCGGAACGGCGGAGGATATCGTGCGCTCGTTTTCAGCTTTTACGCCGCTGTTTGCACTGGCGGTTATGCCTGCCCTGTTTCGCAGCCGCTATTACAACATGGGAGAACTGGAAGCGGCGACAAGGGCGTCAGGCGCGGAGATTTTGCTTGCCAAGCTGCTGCTTGCGGGGGCGGCAAATCTGATCTGCATCACGGCGCTTTTGGGTCTGAGCATCCGGTTACAGCATTCGTGTGAAAACATCGGGCGGCTGGTCCTGTACGGGCTGGTGCCGTATCTGGTCTGTATGACAGCCGTTCTGCGCCTGCTTCGTGTGCAGAGGCGGGAACGGATCTCCGTCTGCGCGGCGGTGACGGCAGTCTCCTGCGTAGGCTGGGGGATTCTGGCAAGAGTCGTGCCGCCGGTGTACGAGGCGTCCATGACGGGATTGTGGGTCGCATTGCTGGCTGTCTTTATCGTATTTTACGGCAGGGAGATCTGCTTTATTCTGGAGAAAAAGAGGGAGGGAAAACAGTATGGAATTATCAGTTGACCGGCTGACAAAGCAGTACGGAAAAAAGATTGCGGTAGACTGTGTCAGCACGGTTTTGCAGCCGGGGGTATACGGGCTGTTGGGAGAAAACGGCGCGGGCAAGACGACGCTCATGCGCATGCTGTGCGGCATTCTGGAAGCGACGGCGGGAGAAGTGCTCTTAGACGGCAGGGAAGTGACCACAATGGGCGCGGATTATCGGGATCTTTTGGGGTATCTGCCGCAGGATTTCGGCTATTATCCGAACTACACGGCGAAAGAGTTTCTGCGCTATATCGCCGCGCTCAAAGGGCTGCCGAAGGATGCGGCGGGAAAGCGGGCGGACGAACTGTTGGAGGTCGTGGGGCTTCATGAGGCGGCGTCTAAAAAAGTAAAGACGTTTTCGGGCGGCATGAAACAGCGTGTGGGGATCGCGCAGGCGCTCTTAAACCGCCCGCAGATCCTGATCATGGATGAGCCGACCGCGGGACTTGATCCGAAAGAACGGGTGCGCTTCCGCAATCTGATCTCCGATTATGCAAAGGATCGGATCGTCATCTTGTCCACGCATATCGTGTCGGATATCGAAGCCATCGCGGATGAAGTGCTGTTGATGAAAAAAGGGAAACTGACAGCGCAGGGGACGATTCCGGAACTGACGAAGCAGGCAGCAGGAAAGGTCTGGGAACTTTCGGTTTCCCAGGCAGAGGCAAAAAGCTGGCAGGAAAAGGCGGCGGTCGCAAACCTGCGGCATGAGGGGAACCGGGTCGTACTGCGGATCCTGTCGGAGGAAAAACCGGACGGGGAAGCGGTTTCCTGCGAGGCGACGTTAGAGGATTTGTATCTGTACACGATGCGCGGATAAAGAGGAAGGGACGGTAAAAAACAGGATGGAATTATTTAAGTTGGAACATAAAAAACTGTGGCAGAAAAACAGTACCAAAATCCTTGTTCTGCTATGTTTTGTCTACTGCGTGCTTTTCGCGAGCATTCTGGTCTATCAGTGGATGGGATTCGGGAGCTATTCGGACCGTAATGGTAATAAAAATTTCGACGGGTATGAGAATGTCAGACGGTGTCAGGAATATGTCCGGAAATACGGGGAACTGACGGATGAGAGGCTGCAAGACTGGGTCAGGGACTATCAGGCGCTTACTGTCGAACTGGAGGAACAGAAAAAGGCGACCGGGCAGGAGGATCCAGAAACGGTTCAGACGGAGGGGGCTTCTGACCAGTTTGTCGTGAACAACTGGCTGAGTTGGCTCTACCCGGAACTGGAGCGAACGGATATCTGGAAGCTCATGTCCTGTTATGTGGAACCGGAAAAACTCACCGGATTCTACGAGAGAAGACAGCAGGCGATCGAGACCTTTCTTTCGGCGAGCGGACAGACGGGCGAGGAGAGAGAATACCTCCTGCGGATCAATGAAAAAGTGCAGACGCCCTTTTCCCCCTGGAGATGGTCGGACGGCTGGTCAAATGTTCTCGGCAGCGCATTAGCCGACCTGGGTGTGGTTCTGGCGTTGTTTCTGGCGGTCGTTTTGTCTTCCCTGTTTGCTGGGGAATGGCATGACAATACGGGACAGCTTCTTTTAACGACGAAAAACGGTTGGAAACCGCTCGCACGGGCAAAGATCCTGACGGGACTTTCCTTTACGCTGGAATTGTTTGTCATGCAGGCGGCAGGGATGATCGGCACACAGCTTATCTATTTGGGGACGGAGGGCTGGGATATGCCGATCCAGATGATCAAGATGATCGCGATCGCGCCCATGAATATGCTGCAGGCGGAGATTTACGAGGTTGTGTTTACGCTGCTCGGCGCGCTGGGCTATGCGGGCCTTGTCATGCTGATCTCGGCGTGGTGCAAAAGTCAGATTCCCGCGCTTTTGGTCAGTCTGGCGTTTGTCTATGGGCCGGGGATTATAGACCGCTATCTGCCCGTCTGGATGGCGAAACTGTTTGATTTTCTGCCTCTTGTGGGGAGCAGTTCGGATATCTTCCGCACCACGACCTATCATCTGTTCGGGCATTATATCTGGTCGCCGTATCTTCTGACATGGGCGCCTGCGCTAATCGGTATCTTATGCCTGCCGCCTGCTGTCAGGGGCTGGACGAGACGGATGCGGGTGTAATGGAATAGAGTGGGTGAAATAGTGGAAATATGGATAGGGCATTTGGACGAACGGTGACGGGGCTTCCGGATGTCCTATTTTGTTTTTATTGTAATTGGAAGCCGGATAGGATAAAATAGAGAAAGGGAATCGTAGTGAAATATCTAAAGATGTATCAAGGAAAATGATTTCGGGAGGAATTTTGAGATGTTATCTAAAAATATGAGAGAAGAATTGGTACAGGGATTGCTTGGCATCTTTCAAAATAATATATCTATGATTATTTTATATGGATCAATGGCAAGGAACGAGGCGACAAACGAGAGTGATATTGATGTTGCAATTATTGTGAAGAACCAGATGGATGCTGATACAAAAAGACGGTTTATCAACTGGGCGGCTGATATGGATATCCGTTATGAAAGAGTATTTTCGATTGTGGATATACAGGAAAGCAATATGAGAAAATGGGAGAAAGTTCTACCGTTTTATCGGAATATTCGAGAGGAGGGGGTTGTTTTATGGAAAGCAGTTTAAAAGAGTTGGCAGGATATCGTTTGGAAAGAGCGAAAGAAATGTTGTCAGCAGCAGAAAGTAATTTGGAGATAGGGCAATATAAAACTTCTTTGAACAGGTCATATTATGCTGTTTTTCATGCGATGCGTTCGGCGAATGCTCTAAAGGAATATGATTCATCTAAGCATTCGGGAGTAATAGCTTTTTTTACAAAAGAATATTTGAAAACGGAGATTATAGACAGAAGCCTATCCTTTATTATAAAAGACAGTTCGCTTTACAGGGAGAAGTCGGATTATGACGATTTTTATGTTGCAAGCCGCACAGAGGCAGAAGAGCAGCTTGGGAATGCAAAATATTTTGTTCAGAAGATAGAGGAATATGTAAATTTGATAAATGAAT
>JAMPCE010000106.1 GCA_023666335.1 bacterium | reverse complement strand
CGCACCTGCGTCGTGATCTCTATGAGCTGTGTTGTCCGCTCCTCAAAGATCTGGTGCTCCAGATAGCCGGAAAAAAAGGAATATCCCGCCCACAAAGCCGCAAGCAGCCCGATCCCCAACGCGATCGGCAGTATGAAATTCCGTTTGCTCCCCCTTGTACGCATGGTACTTCCTTTCTCTTTCATCGCAGTATGATATAATCCGTGGGCGCCGCGAGCTGCTCTCCCCCTGCCAGTCGGTCTGTCACGATCTGCTGGTAAGCCGCCTCCGTCTGCTCATACTCCGTGACGCCGACTGTCTGCAGCGCCTCTTCCATCATATTTTCCAGATTGCCGAGCAGCGCCACGCTGTAAACCGCTTCCCTGTTCAGTTCTTTTCCGTCAACAGTCAGTTCTGTCAGTTCGTAGCCTGTGTCCGTGCTCCGGACCGTCATTTCAAAGCCGCTTGCCACATACAGGGTGGAATCGTTTGCCACCGATCCCCGTTTCTCCTGCGCGGTCAACACATACTCCATATATTGATACAACTGCTCTCCCGTCATCTTGCACAGAACGATGACCGGCGACTCGCCCATCGTCAGGAAGTTCAGTTCCTCCTGTGTATAGTCTCCTGCTTTCACATTTCCCGCCACGGCTTCCGCCGGACCGACGAGCAGCTGTGTTCCCACTTCCTCGCGCAGGGAGTTAAAGACCGCGGAAGCCGCCTGACTGCCGTGCACCAGGTCGAATGCGTAAGGATACTCCGTATCCAGATGCACGACTTTCTCGGTATCACAAACCGCCGTCCCCATCTCGGCGTTAAAAGCGTCAAAGGCGGAACGGGCGTCGGGATATGCCCCGCTGATCATCCCCTGCACGACTTTCTGCGAAATCGAAAACATGTCCGCCGAAGCCAGCCGGATGTAGAGCCGATTATCTGCGGCATGCTCTTCCATCGGCGCAAGCAGCGGCGACAGGATCTGCGGCACATCCTTGTTATATGCCACCAGCGTCTCATCGCTCGCGATCTGCTTTAAGCCCTCTTCGTTCAGCATTGCCGCCATAATGTCAAGAATCAGTTCCTTGCGGGCGGGATCCTCTGTCCCTCTCACGCCTGCCGCCACCTGAAAAGCGGGATAGGTGAGATACCAGCTGCTTTCCGCCGTCTCCCCAAAATAGGGAAGCAGCAGGCAGTCATCCGCCATACCGTAAACATTTGTCTCGTTTGGCGTTGTACGGATCATCGCCGTCTCGCCGTCCGCCAGCGACTGAAACAGTTCCGTATCACTTTTTTCCAGATCGGAAGCATCGATGCCCGCGTATGCGATAAACGCCTGCATCCGCTCAAAGACAGGCAGCCAGACCGCTTCATCCAGCCGGTCTGTCTGACCGCTCTCATAGAGCTGCCTCCACTCGCGCCCCGCCTGTGAAGTCAGCGTTTCCACCGACAGCCCCTGCAGCACCTCCATACAGGTGTAGTCCGCCCCAAAGTTGGAAGCAAAGGGACGGATCCCCATCTCCTGAAGCGTCCCGCACAGCGCCTCAAATTCCTGCTCGTTTTCGGGCAGGGACAGCCCCTTTTCCTCTAAAAGGTTCCGGTTTACCAGGATCCCGTCCACCTCCGCGCAGGCAGGCAGCCAGTTTACCGTGCCGTCCTGATAGGCATAGGTGCGCAGATAGGCGGTGGCAAAGGTAGAGGCAAGCTCCGTATCGCTCAAATCAAGCAGCGCATCTTTCCAGTCCGCCACATCCCGCAGCGCAAAGCGGCGGACCGTAAGGATATCCGGCAGATCGCCGCGCTCTTTCTTAAAGCGGTAAAAATCCGTGGAATTGGTCGCTACATAAAAGGTAAAATCCACCTCCGGGAAGCATTTTTGCAGATAAGGGGCATACCGCTCCGTGAGCTGATCGCTCCACAGGGCGACCGTCACCTGTTCCCGACCGGATTTCTCGGATTTTTCGTTCTTCCCGTTTTCCCCGCCACAACCTGACAGCATTGTCATAAACAGTGCCGCCGCCAGAAACAGGCTAAAGCATTTTTTCATTTATGTCGTCATTCCTTTCCCTCACGCTATTCCCAAGGGTTCCCGTCGGGAGAGATCGTCTTTTGCTCTTCCAGCCATGCTCTTAAATATTCCCGCAAAGACCCTTTCTGTACCTGTGCGCCATAGGCCATGCCCACTTCCTCCGTATAGGTGGACGGCAAAAATACAATCTGATAGGTCTGGTCATCTTTCAGCTTGGCTTCGCCCTTAGTCACCAATTCATAGGGGAAAGACTCTGCCGCTCCCTCCATGACATAGCCTGTCTTTGCCAATTCTTTCGCCTGCGCGCCGGTCATCGTAAGCAAAGCATATTCTCCGTCATATCCGGGGACGATCGTAGTCGCCACCTCCACATTGATCCGCTCTTTATAAAACTTCCCGCTCACGAAAGACGTTAGACCCACATCTTTCTGATATTTGGGCGCATAGGCGATCATCGCCGCATCGGCGTCCACCGCGCTCCCGAAAACCTTACCGATCAGATGAGCGGTCTCCTGTACGGTAAAATTGTCCGTGCTCTCACAGAAATACGCTTCATCCTGCGCAAACAGGTAATTACTCTGCAGTTCATCCATGCGGGCAATCGCTTTTTTCCCATCCATACCGTTTTCCCCGCGAAACCACTCCTTAAAAGCCTGCCCCATATCGCCGAGCACATTCTCCCAGTGGGCATAGGTCATGGGAAAGGCTCTGCCTTCCTTCATTGCCAGCTGGGCGTCATAAATCATAGAATCTTCTGAAACCGCCGCCTGCTCCAGCGCGCTCAGCATATAAGGCGTGTGTTCATTGATAAAAGCGCCCTGTCCCTCCTCGGAAAACAGCAGTGACAAAAGCGTGATCGCCTCTTCGAGTTTCTTTTCATTTCCCTTCTCTGTCAGATGCTTATTGATGCCAATATAAGTGGAAGGACTGTACATATAGATATTCTTGCTGCCGTCCTCCCCTATGTAAGGCATAATGCCCAGCTCATCGCCTGTCTCCGGCACGATCTTCTGCGGCGGCGACCATACGCCCGTATAGAATACCGCCTTGCGTCCATACAGATACTCCTCCGCCATCTCTGAGTGGCTTTTGTCATCCGGATCGGTGTAAAACATCCCGATGTCTATGTACTTCTGTACATAGTCCATAGTATCTTCCCACTGACCGGCGGCCGTAGCATTTCCGGCGAGGAAATCCTGTTCCCAATGAACGCCTTCCATCGTGGTGAGCCAGTCAGTTTTCGCCAGATTAAACACCGCAGAGAAAGGATAGGCAGTCAACTGCGCAGCCAAAACCCCGGGAATCAGCCCCGCCTCCTTAATCTCTCCGCACAGCGCTTCCAGCTCGGCAAAATTTGTCGGCAGTTCCCAGCCGTGTTCTTCCATTAAGGTTTTATTGTAGGTGATGCCATAAATAGCATTGTTAACAGGCAGCAGATAAACGCCCCCGTCAATAGATACCTGATCAAGCAGGCTGGTAGAAAATTGATTGACAAACTCATAGCCGGACAGATCTGCCAGCCGTTTACTGGCAAGCTCCTCGTCCAGAATCTGCGAAGTGATAAAGACATCCTCCATATCATCCGCCCGCATCTGTGCCCAGCTGAAAGCGGTACCGTTTCCGCCCGAGTAAGCACTGAGTTCCAGTTCAATCTCCGGATGGGTCTGCGCCGCCAGTTCCATAAAGTCGTTGTACCCGTTCCATCTTTTCCAGACAAGCTTTCCGTCATCCTTACTGCCGCCCGCGGCGCAGGCGGAAAGCAGGACTGCCATTCCCATCAATAAGGAAAGCAGCTTGCAGCAGTTTTTCTTTTTCACAATCTCTCTCCTCCTTCTTTTGCAAACAGAAACATCAAGAAAACTTTTCAATCAATATATTAGTCGATTGTGAAAAAAAATCAAGAGTATATCGCGATAAATCTTAAAGACTTCTATTCATCCTGTTTTCGCAGTAACACAACTGTCTCCACCCCCGTCGTCCAGGGAAATTGGTCGATGGGGACGCAGCGCACCGCCTCGTAGCCGCCCGCCATGAAAATCGGCAGATCTCTTGCCAGGCTGCTTGCCTTGCAGGAAATGTAGAGAATGTATTCCACGCCGTAGCGGAGGATCTTTGGCAGGGCTTTGGGATGCACGCCCTCGCGAGGCGGGTCAAGAACGATCACATCCGGCTTCTCCGCGATCCCGTCCAGCACTTTCAACACATCGCCCGCCAGAAATTCACAGTTATGTAAACCATTTGCCGCCGCATTTTCCCGCGCCGCAAGGACCGCCTCCTCCACGATCTCCACGCCGATCACCTTTTTCGCCGCAGGCGCAAGCATCTGCGCGATGGTGCCCGTGCCGCTGTAGAGGTCGTAGACGACCTTGCCCCGCAGCGCTTCGTCCGCCGCCCTGCCGCCGATTTCTCTTTCTCCCGCTGTTTCGCCAGCCGTCACGATGCCTGAAATATATTCCCTCGCCGTGCGGTAGAGCAGTTCCGCCCCCGCGCTGTTTGTCTGAAAAAAGGAGAACAGCGAGATGCGGAAAGTAAGCCCCAAAAGCGACTCGGTAAAAAAATCCCGCCCGTACAAAATCTCTGTCCCGTCGCTTTGCACCACGTCCGCCGGGGAATCATTCTTCACATGCAGGATGCCGACGATCTGACCATCGAGCGGCAGAGCAAGAAGACGCTTACGGAAACCGTCCAGAATCTCCCGTTCTCTCTGCTCCGGCATCTGCGTCGTCGTCACGAGCGCCGCTAATGTCTCTCCCGTCTCCCGCGCTTTCCGCACCACGAGATGCCGCAGATATCCGGTGTGGCGCAGTCTGTGATAAAATGTGACACGCTCGTCATTTTTCTTGCATTCCTCAAAATAATCCCGCACGCAGCGCAGGATCTTTCGGTAATCCTCATCCACGATCCGGCAGTCCGCCACCGACACGATATCGTAAAAACTTCCCCGTCTGTGCATCCCCAGCGCAAGCGGCCCGTCCTTTACTTCATCCCCGAAAGTAAACTCCATCTTATTGCGGTAGCCAAAGACCGCAGGGCTTGCCTTGATCGGCTCAAACTCGCACTTGCGCGCCTGCGCCGCAAGCACAGGCGCAAGCAGCCGCCGCACCTGCCCCTCTTTAATTGCCAGACTCTCCTCATAGGGAAACGAGAGATAGGTGCAGCCGCCGCAGCTTCCGAAATGCGGGCAGGGCGATCCCGTCTCCAGGGGAGAAGGCGCAAGCACCTCCAGCAGACGTCCCTCACATCTGCCGTTTCTCACTTTATTTACGGCTGCCCGTACCCTTTGCCCCGGCAGGGCGTTTTTCACCGTGCAGACGCCCTCCTCGCAGGAAACGACGCCCTTATTGGGAAAGTCAAGCCGTTCTGACACACCCTCTATAATCTGTCCTTTTTTCATCCCGCTCACACCCAAAAACCGGCGGAAAAGGCATTTCTCT
>JAMPCE010000105.1 GCA_023666335.1 bacterium | reverse complement strand
TAGAGGCGTATTGGGCACTGGTATGTAATAGCGCACTTTGGGGAATCCTGGTCTTCTCGCTTGTTTATATGAAGTATTTCAGACCGATACTTGTCAGCAGATATCTCATTATGGCGATATGCCTTGCTGTGTTGGGAGGCTGTAGTATGATGCGTTTTATCAACAAGTATATCATTGTTTGGTTGTGTGCTATTTTTCTTGTTGTAGGAAGTGATAGATATAGGGATGGCTTGGATGATCAGAGTAATCGGAATACTACACGTACCCTTACATATGCAAAAGAAAATATGAGCAGCTTGGATACGATATTGTATATTAATCAGGAAAACGCATACTTTAGCCAGTGTATGCTTTACTATTTTCCACAAAACAAATGCTACGGTATTGATCGTAATGATTTAGAATGTTTGAAGATGTATGATTTGAAAAAACAGGGGAATTTATACTTCTTTGACGTGGATGATGCGATTTCAACAATTCAAGATGTTGAAGTCAGGGATTGCGGTAAATTTGGATTTAATGGCATGACATTTGAGATTTATATGGTGGTAAAAAATGACATATCGGAAAGTTCTGATCAATAAATAATTCGCTGCATATAAGAAAGCTCCCGAAGGAGCTTTCAGAAAAAATTTCATGATCTACTCCAACTCCCCCGCATGATACCTCGTCACGATCGACTGAATACGCTCCACAGGATTCAAGAGATCGCTGATGGAGGCGTCGTGGTTCAAGGTGTCGATGATGTAGGCAATGTATTTGCTCATATCGCAGTCGATATACCACTCCCGGGAAAGCAGTTCCGGTGTTTGGTAGATCAGGTTTGTGGTCAGGACGCGGTAGATCGTGCCCTCCTCGTATGCCTTGTCAAACCGGTCGAGCCCTGCCGTAAAAAGGCCGAACGTGGAGAAGACAAAGATCCTGCCCGCTTTGCGCTCTTTCAGAGCGGCGGCCACTTCCAGGACGCTCTCGCCGGAGGAGATCATGTCGTCGATGATGATCATATCCTTTTCTTCGACATTGCTCCCCAGAAATTCGTGGGCGATGATCGGATTCCGGCCGTTTACGATCTGCGTGTAATCACGCCTTTTATAAAACATACCCATATCGAGTCCCAGCACATTCGCAACGTAGATGGCGCGGCTCATGCCGCCCTCGTCGGGGCTGATCACCATCATGTGGTCGCTGTCGATGTGCAGACCGCTCACATGCGTCAAAAGACCTTTGATAAACTGGTAAGCGGGCTGTACGGTCTCAAAGCCGTGCAGGGGGATCGCATTCTGTACGCGGGGATCGTGGGCGTCAAAGGTGATGATGTTGTCCACGCCCATACTGACCATTTCCTGCAGGGCAAGCGCGCAGTCCAGGGATTCTCTGGCGGAGCGCTTGTGCTGCCTGCTCTCATAGAGGAAAGGCATGATCACGGTGATCCGTCTTGCTTTTCCGCCGACCGCGGCAATGATACGCTTTAAGTCCTGATAATGGTCGTCGGGAGACATATGGTTTTCATGACCGCACAGGGAGTAGGTGAGGCTGTAGTTGGCTACATCCACCAGAAGATAGAGGTCGGAGCCGCGGACAGATTCGTTGATCACGCCTTTTCCCTCGCCGGAACCAAAACGCGGGACGGCGGCGTCCAGAATGTAGGTATCTCGCTGATAACCCGAAAAAGCCAGGGAGTCCTTATGTTCGCTCTCCCGCTCGGTGCGCCATTTTACCAGATAGTAGTCTACCTTTTCGCCGAGCTTTTTGCAGCCTTTTAAGGGAATCATCCCCAGAGAACCAACGG
The DNA here is from genome assembly GCA_023666335.1 of bacterium. GTDB lineage: Bacteria > Bacillota > Clostridia > Lachnospirales > Lachnospiraceae > UBA3282. The sequence goes on along the minus strand of JAMPCE010000105.1, from coordinate 3,781 downwards.
GTATCGTTTCGAGATTTCTTTTTTCCTCTCGTCTGTTCATGGAAAGAAGCCTCACTTTCTGTTCTGCTGTCTTTTTTGATACATCCGGATGTCGGGGCCTGTGAGTTTGCAGACCTCAAAATTGCTTGTGATACGGGAAAAAATGCGGTCGGAATATCTGTCCTGCAATTCCCGCAGGGAAAGGTTCGTGGAAATGATCACAGCCTTTTTGCCGATGGCGCGCTCATTCAGGAGAGAAAAGAGCTGAGAGGCGGTAAACTGGTTCGTAAGCTCTGTGCCCAGATCGTCGATGATGAGCAGATCGCATCCGTAAAGGTCTGCGTATGCGTTCCTCCGTTCTTCTCGGTTTTTGGCGTCAAAGGCGGCGCTCGAGAGCAGTTCAAACAGCCCCGTGGCGCTGAAATAGATCACGGCATGTCCCGTGTCGATCAGGTCTTTGGCAACGCAGCCGGAAAGAAATGATTTTCCCGTACCCACTGTACCATAAAAAAAGAGATTGTGGTAGTCGGAATCAAAATTTTTGACAAAATTTTTGCACGTTTCCACGGCTTTCTCGAAATGGGCGCGGTCTTCGCCGGTGTGATAGTCGTAGGACAGGAGAGAAAAGTTGTTCTGGCGGAGCATTTCGGAAATGCCGGACTGTTCGTAGAGCAGGGAGATCTCCGCCTGTCGGAAACAGTGGCATTTTGCGCCGTCCACATAGCCCGTATCCTGACAGTCGGGGCATAGAAAAGGCGGTTCCAGATAGTCTTTGTCAAAACCCGCCTCCGCAAGAAGCCGTTCCCGTTTTGCGCGCAGATCGGACAGAGAGACCCGCAGATCCCGCATCGCGCCCTCCTCGCCGAAAAGAAGTTTTTTCCCCTGTGCGACGGACAGGGAGGCGGTTTCCTCTTCGAGTCTGCGGTAATCGGGAATGCGTTCATATACGCGCTCGCGTCTGTCTTCCAGCTCGCGGCGGCGTTTTCGTTGTCTTTCCTCGTATTGATGAAGGATCTGGTCATATTGCGTGTTTGTCAGCGGCACGGGCGCCTCCTTGCTTTTTATTAAGATGAAAGTGATTTTCAGTTGCTTAAGATCTCTTTTTCCAGTGCGTCAAAGTCATAATCATTCTGTGCAAACCGATTGAACTGGTTGGCAGATGATTGACGACGAGCCGTCTTCGCCTTGCGGTGGTCGGCATCCAATGCCTTGATGTCGTTCTTATGATGCACGCCGATGCTGTACCAGCGTTTCAAGATGCTCTCCGCATACTCGAAGCGGTGGCTGTCCGTGGCAAGGACCGTGCGCTCGCAGGCGTCAAGGATCACATCCGTCTCGAAGCCGTAGGTCTTTAGCCAGCGTTCGATATAGGCAGCTTCCGCATCCGTGGGCACGCTGTTTTTTCCGAGCGCGCGCATGATCTCGTAATAGGAACGCTCGTATTTTCCTGCCAGGGAAGCCGCCTGTTTGGGCGAGTCGATGCCCTGCTGTGCCCAGCTGATGGCTACTTTTTCTATGTAACGGAAATCCCGTTTTCCCCGGTCAACACAGTATTGGAGCAGATAATCCGTCAGATCCTCGGAGAAACCGAGCCTGTCCATGATAAAGAAGATGGTGCGGACATCTTCCACGCTCAGAGGCTTTTTCAGATACTGTTCCGCCACAAAAAGGAGCCGCGCAGAGTTCTCGCTGCTCTTGAAAGCCTGTAGCTGATCCGCGGTGTAGTGAGGCTTTTCGTAGGCATTCTGCACCTGCGCGGGCGCGGACGGATAGGTTGACAGGGCGGCGGACTCTGCGCCCGTCGTGATAGCAAGCATATCCGTGCCGGCATTGGAATCCATCAGATGGATGCCCGTGATATTTTTTTGCTCGTCACAGTCCAGCGTGAGAAGGCGCTGCTTCTCCCAATATTTCAGAGCGCGCAGAACATCCTTTTCCGTGTAGTTGAACTTATCGGCGATATCGCTGATGCTGGTGCCGAGTCTTGCGCTCATCATGCGGATCAGATAGAGGTAGATCTTTAACTGCGCGTCATTTGCCGACTGCATGTATTCGTCGATGAAACGGTTGGAGATCACTGTGGAATCCGTATAATTATCCTGATAGATCGTCAGAAAACCCATTATTTTGCGTCCCTCATTTCCAAAATCACTATAGGGAGTATAGCACCTTGTCCGCAAAAAAGAAATGTGCAAACTGTAACAAACGAATTAGCGTATATTTGTCTGTGGCGCCCGCGTCAAATGTGGATACTGTGGACAGAGCGGAAAGAGTCCGAAAAACCGTGCAATCTCTTCCACAAAAATATCCACAGAAAAAATTGACCGCCAGGGGTTCTTTTCTGTGGATATTGTGAATAATTATTTTTGTAACAGGGTTTCACCGATTTTTACAACGTCGCCTGCGCCCATAGTTATCAACAGATCATCCTTTGTGCAATTTTTCAGAAGAAATTTTTCGATCTCTTCAAAGGAGGGAAAGTAGTGACAGGAGTGTCCGAGTGACCAGATCTTCTCCTGCAGGGTTTTCGCGCTGATGCCCAGGGTGTCTTTCTCTCTCGCGGCGTAGATATCTGCCAGGATGACCTCGTCGGCGAGGGAGAGGGCGGAAGCGAACTCCTCCAGAAAAGCCTTGGTGCGGGTGTAGGTGTGGGGCTGGAAAACGCACCATACCTTTTTGTGGGGGTATTTCGCGGCGGCATTTAAGGTCGCGCGGATCTCTGTCGGATGATGGGCGTAATCGTCGATGATGTTGACGCCGTTTACCTGCCCCTTGTACTCGAAACGTCTGTCCGAACCCTGAAAAGCGTAAAGTCCCGCGGCTGTCGTCTCATCGGAAATGTGCAACAGCTTTGCCAGGGCGATCGCTGCCAGAGCGTTCGCGATATTGTGTTCCCCGTGTACGTTCAGGGTAAAGATGCCTGCGGGCTCCCCGTTTTCCAGAAGACGGAATGTAGGACATCCATCCGCGCTGTAGCGGATCTCGGACGCGCTGTAGGTAAATTCCGGGGAAGAGCCGTAAGTGACTACCTGACAGGACAGCCCCTCGGTAATCTCCTCATAATTTTTGATATCGCCGCTGATGATGAGTGTGCCGTCAGCGGGCAGAAGCGCCGCAAAACGGTGGAAAGAGCTGCGGATGTCGGCAAGGTCCTTGAAGAAATCCAGATGGTCTTCTTCTATATTAAGAATGATTCCGATCTTTGGAAAAAAGCTCAAAAAACTGTTGGTGTATTCGCACGCCTCCGTCACAAAGAGGTCGGAGGAGCCGACGCGGATATTGCCGCCGATGGGCTGGTAGATTCCGCCGATGGAGAGAGTCGGGTCCGTCTTTGCGGTCAGGAGGATCTGGGAGATCATGGAGGTGGTGGTAGTCTTTCCGTGGGTGCCGCTCACGGCGATGGGCACTTTATAGTTTTTCATCATCTGGCCCAGAAGTTCCGCTCTGGTCAGAGTCGGGATGCCGAGATTTTTCGCGGCGAGAAGTTCGGGATTATCGCTCTTTATGGCAGCCGTGTAGACCACGAGGTCGATATCGGAGGAGAGATTTTCCGCGCGCTGTCCGTAAAAAATATGCGCGCCCTTTGCCGCAAGGCGTTCGGTCAGGTCGGAGGGGGCACGGTCGGAGCCGGACACGGCAAAGCTTTCCGTCAGCAGAATCTCTGCCAGACCGCTCATGCTGATGCCGCCGATCCCGATGAAATAGACGGCGATAGGATCGCCAAAATTGATCTGATACATGGGGTTTCTCCCTTTTTACATTTTTTACTATTATTATACTCATTTCCCATAAAAAAACCAAC
>JAMPCE010000104.1 GCA_023666335.1 bacterium | reverse complement strand
TTATATGGTAGACAGGAAAGAGCAAAAGGAGATACAGATAACATGAAACTCGGCATCATCGGCCTCCCCAACGTAGGCAAGAGCACTCTTTTTAATTCCCTGACCAAAGCGGGCGCGGAATCCGCAAACTACCCTTTCTGCACCATCGACCCGAATATCGGGATCGTGACGGTGCCGGACGAGCGGTTGAAACTGCTGGGCGATATGTATCACTCGAAGAAAGTGACGCCTGCGACGATCGAATTTGTCGATATCGCGGGTCTGGTAAAAGGCGCTTCCAAGGGGGAGGGTTTGGGCAACCAGTTTTTGAGCAATATCCGCGAGGTGGACGCGATCGTGCATGTGGTGCGCTGCTTTGAGGACAGCAACATCGTGCATGTGGACGGCTCGATCGACCCGCTGCGCGATATCGAGACCATCAATCTGGAACTGGTCTTTTCCGACATCGAGATTCTGGAGAGAAGGATCGCCAAGACGGCAAAGATCGCAAAGATGGACAAGACGGCGGCGAAAGAGTATGCGCTTTTAGAACGGCTGAAAGCTTATCTGGAGGAGGGGAAGCTCGCCAAAACGTTTGAGGCGGCGGACGAGGATGAACTTGCGCTGCTCGCTTCCTACAATCTGCTGACCGATAAGCCGGTCATCTTTGCGGCAAATGTGGCGGAGGATGATCTTGCGGACGACGGCGCGGGAAATGCGGGCGTAGCGAAAGTCAGGGAGTTTGCGGCGGCAAACGGCAGCGAGGTTTTTGTGATCTGCGCGCAGATCGAGCAGGAGATCGCGGAACTGGACGAGGAAGAGACCGCCATGTTTTTGGAAGACCTGGGCTTAAAAGAGTCGGGCTTACAGAAGCTGATCGCGGCAAGTTACCGGCTGCTCGGGCTCATGAGCTTTTTGACGGCAGGAGAGGACGAGACAAGGGCATGGACGATCAAGATCGGGACGAAAGCGCCGCAGGCGGCGGGAAAGATTCATACCGATTTCGAGCGTGGCTTTATCAAGGCGGAGGTGGTCAATTATAAGGATCTCCTTGAGCAGGGGTCTCTTGCGGCAGCCAGAGAAAAAGGTCTTGTGGGTATGGAGGGAAAAGAGTATGTGGTGCGGGACGGCGATGTGATCTTGTTCCGGTTCAACGTCTGACGGCATTCTATGAATGGCAGCAGGGAGGTCCGACATGCAGGATATCATGGGCAGAATGGATATCGCCTTTCCCAATCTGGGAATCTATCTGAAAAATGTGCCGAAGTCGTTTAGCGTCTTCGGCTTTCCCATCGCGCTTTACGGTGTGATCATTGCACTCGGCGTCCTTGCAGGGGTTTTATTGGCGGCGCATGTGGCGAAACGCGAAGGGCTGGATCCCGACGTGATCTGGGATTTTGCGATCTATGCCATCATTTTTTCCATCATCGGGGGCAGGATCTACTATGTGATTTTTTCCTGGGACCGCTATAAGGACAATCTGCTCGACGTGTTCAATACGCGAAAGGGCGGCATGGCGATCTATGGAGCGGTGATCGCGGCTTTTCTCACGCTGTGGATCTATTGCCGCAAAAAAAAGCAGAGCTTTTTGCAGATGGCGGATATCTGTGTGCCCGGTCTGGTGCTCGGGCAGGTGATCGGCCGCTGGGGGAATTTTACGAACAGGGAAGTCTTCGGCGAATATACGGACAATCTGCTGGCGATGCGCCTCCCGACGGAAATGGTCAGGGCGTCCGATATCTCGGAAACGATCGCGGCGCACATGACGGAGGCGACAAACTATATTCAGGTGCATCCGACCTTTCTGTACGAGAGCCTGTGGAATCTGGCGCTTTTGTGCCTGCTTCTTTTATACCGGAAACATAAAAAATTTGAGGGGGAACAGTGGCTTCTGTATCTTGGCGGCTACGGTCTCGGCCGCGTCTGGATCGAGGGCATCCGCACAGATACGCTCTTTATTCCCCATACCACCCTTGCCGTGTCGCAGGTTCTGGCGGCGCTTCTGTTTGTAGTGTCGCTTCTGGCGGACTTGCTGATCCGCCATCGCATACGGCAAAATGCCACACTGACAGTAGAAGCGGAAATGAGTCGGAAAACGGATGAAAAGGCAGACGGCGAGTTATAATTGTGATTACAAAAGGATTGGTAGGGGAGAAACCAAAGTGGATTTAGCTATAATGAAATCTGTTTTTCCGGATTTTAATATTGAAAGTTTCAATATGTTTCATGAAATCATTTTTTTGAAATGGGAAACTGTTTTCAATCATGAATCTTGGAAAGAACATAGAAATCTTGTGATGGAAATGATTAGTTCCGATCATTATAAAATTTTGATAGAGTGTAAAGATGTAGATTCGTTTTGCTTTCAGGGGAATGGACAAATCTCAGGATTCTATATCAAAGATATGTCTGTAAGAGGATACGAAAACGATTCGAGATATGAGGTTGGAGATTATGAAGAAAATGAACTTAAATTTTATTGTTCCGATATCATAATCAGGAACTTAGAAAAATTATGACAATCTAAATATTCCAAATCCCCAGACAGGAGGAGGGTGTGATCTGACGAGCATCCCTCACGAACCGCCGGCACTTAGCGTCTGTCCTTTAGACGCTTATGTGTCCGCTGCGGTGAGTGTGGAGCGAGAGCGCGATGCGAATCGGATCACACCCTTCTTCTGTCGTTGGCTATTTTACTCATTTTTTTTAATATTTCCCTTGCATTCTTCCCCAATATGGGTTAAAATTACCTTAAAAGTGGTGAAAAGTGGAGTGAAGTGGTTCAAAGTGGCAGAATCTTCTTTTCGTGGCAGACCACTTTCCAACGGAGAAAGCGTAGTGTACAAAGTACCTGCGGGCAGGGTGATTGCGGATGTTCATGGGAGAATACAATCACACAATCGACGCAAAGGGCAGGCTGATCGTTCCCTCGAAGTTTCGGGAACTTTTGGGAGATTTTTTTGTGGTGACCAAAGGTCTGGACGGCTGCCTTTTTGTGTACGATAACGAAGAGTGGAAACTCTTTGAAGAGAAATTGAGAACCCTGCCCATCACCAATAAGGAAGCCAGACAGTTCGTGCGTTTTTTTCTGGCGGGAGCGACAGAAGCGGAAGTGGACAAACAGGGACGCATTCTGATCCCCAACGTACTGCGGGAGTTCGCGGCATTGCAGAAAGACGTAGTGCTCGTGGGCGTGGGCAGCAGGATCGAGATCTGGGGCAGAGAGCGGTTTGAAGATACGGCGGCGTTTGACGATATGGACGAGATCGCAGAGCACATGGCGGAGCTTGGACTTGGAATCTAAGCGGATAGGATAGGGAGGCGGCATGGAATTTCAGCATACTCCGGTACTCCTGAATGAGACGATAGAGAATCTGGACATCAAGCCTGCGGGCGTCTATCTGGATGGCACGCTTGGAGGCGGCGGACATGCCTTTGAAGTGGCAAAGAGGCTCACAGGCGGCAGGCTGATCGGCATCGACCAGGACGAAGACGCCATCGCGGCGGCGGGAGAGCGGCTTTCGCCTTATCGCGACAAAGTGACGTTAGTCCGCGACAATTACGTCAATGCGGCGCAGATCCTTTGCGGAATGGGAATAACCCGGGTGGACGGCATCCTGCTCGATCTGGGGGTTTCCTCTTTTCAGCTGGACAGGGAAGAGAGAGGATTTTCTTACCGATATGATGCGGCGCTGGATATGCGGATGGACAAAAGACAGTCTTTCAGTGCAAAAGAGATCGTAAACGGGTACTCCGAAGCGGAATTGTACCGGGTCATACGGGATTACGGCGAAGAGCAGTTTGCAAAGAACATCGCGAAGCATATCGCGGCAGCAAGAAGGGACAAGCCCATTGAGACGACGGGCGCGTTAAATGAGATCATAAAGGCGGCGATTCCGGCAAAGATGCGGGCGGTGGGAGGACATCCCTCCAAGCGGACGTTCCAGGCGCTGCGGATCGAGTGTAACAGGGAATTGGAAGTGCTTACGACTGCGCTGGACGAGCTGGCAGGCATCCTTTCGCCGGGCGGGCGGTTCTGTGTGATCACCTTTCACTCACTGGAAGACCGGATCGTAAAGAACGCTTTTCGCAGGCATGAGAACCCATGCACCTGTCCGCCGGATTTTCCGGTGTGCGTCTGCGGTAAGACGTCTCAGGGACGCGTGGTGACAAAAAAGCCGATACTTCCGTCAGAGAGAGAACTTTCGGAGAACAAGAGAGCGGCGAGCGCAAAGCTGCGCGTATTTGAAAAAAGATAGAGGGGAAGCTGAAAAATGAGATCCACACGGCAGAATGCTTATTATGTGCAAGGCAATACGGTCAGGAAAGTGCAGCCCGTCAGGGAGGCGCCTGAACGGCAGAAAAGAAAAGTCAATCACAGTGTGAGAAAGAACAGGGAGCGGGCAAAACATATGAGCCCCGGCTATGTCCTGTTTTTGAGCGCGGCTCTGCTGGCGGTCTGCGTGACGCTGATGTATTATATCGGGTTACAGTCGGATATCACAAACAGCGTCAAGAATATCGCGGCGCTGGAGCGGCAGCTCAACACCATCAAGGTTGCGAACGAGGAAGATTACAGCAGGATCAGCAGCAGCGTGGATCTTGAGGAGATCAGGCGGATCGCGATCCAGGAGCTCGGGATGCAGTACGCACAGGAGGGACAGATCATTTCTTTTGCCAGCGAGAACAGCGACTATGTGAAGCAGATGGCGGAGATCCCGAAGAAAGATTAAGCAGGTGATTTTTTGAGCGGACAGAGAAAAAAAAGAAACGAAGTCATCAGATTTACCATGAAGATGCAAAAAAAGCTGCTGGTATTGTTCCTGCTCATACTGGCGGCTTTTGTGGGGCTTAGCGCCAGATTGTTTTTGATCAACAGGGACAACGGCGAGGAGTATAAAAAGCAGGTATTGTCGCATCAGGAGTACGATTCCGTGATCATCCCGTTTAAGCGCGGCGAGATCGTGGATGCAAACGGTACGGTACTGGCGGTCAGCAATAAGGTTTATAACGTGATCCTCGACACCAAGATCCTGCTGCGCAAGGAGGATTATCTGGAGCCGACGTTAAGCGCGCTGAACCGTTTCTTTCAGATCGATTCCGCTGCGGTACGAAGCTATATCGCTTCGCATCCGGATTCTTCCTACTATGTGATGGCAAAGCGGGTAGGATATGAAGAAAAGACCGCCTTTGAGGAGTTTTGCGAGGATCCGGAGCAGGGCGCGAACATCAGGGGCGTCTGGTTTGAAGACGAATATAAGAGAGAATATCCGAACGGGCGGCTTGCCTGCGATGTGATCGGCTTTACCACCGGAGACAATGCGGGAATGTACGGTCTGGAGGAGTATTACAACGAAACATTGAGCGGAACAAACGGAAGAGAGTACGGGTATCTGAATGATGACTCGACGCTGGAGCGCACCACCATCGCAGCGCGGGACGGCAACAACATCCAGCTCACGATCGATGCGAATATCCAGACGATCGTGGAAAAATATCTGCGGGAGTACAACGAGGAGTATAAGGATAATGCGCGGCCGGGAAACGGCGCACAGAACATCGGCTGTATCATTATGGATGTGGATACGGCGGGGATCCTTGCGATGGCAAGCTATCCCGATTTTGACTTAAACGATGC
>JAMPCE010000103.1 GCA_023666335.1 bacterium | reverse complement strand
CAACAATTCTTAGAGGAAAACGGTGTACCGGGGATCGCCGGGATCGACACCAGAGCCCTCACTCGGATTCTCCGTGAAAAAGGTACGATGAACGGTATGATCACCACCGACGAAACGTATCATTTGGACGAAATCATCCCCAGATTAAAAGCATATACGACAGGCAAAGTAGTGGGGCGGGTAAGCTGCGCGGAGAAATATCAGGTGGCGGCGGACGCTCCGACGGAGAACGGCAGGAGACTGCGGGTCGCGCTCTTAGACCTTGGCATGAAAAAAAATATCGCAAGGTCGCTTGCGGCCAGGGGATGCGACGTGACGGTATATCCCGCGCACACAACGGCGGCGGAAATTCTTGCGGAGGGGCCCGACGGCATCATGCTCAGTAACGGTCCCGGCGATCCGAAAGAATGCACGGGTATTATAGAAGAGATCCGAAAACTTTATGAAGCCGACGTCCCGATCTTTGCGATCTGTCTGGGACATCAACTGATGGCGCTTGCCACGGGCGCGGACACGTTTAAGATGAAGTACGGACATCGGGGCGGCAACCATCCGGTGAAAGATTTATTGACCGGACGGGTCTATATTTCCTCCCAGAATCACGGCTATGTGGTGGACATGGAGAAACTGGACGCCAAGGTGGCGAAGCCCGCCTTTATCAATGTGAACGACGGCACGAACGAGGGGCTTTCCTATATCGGAAAGAAGATCTTTACGGTGCAGTTTCACCCCGAAGCCTGCCCCGGACCGCAGGATTCCGGGTTTTTATTTGATCGCTTCGTAGAGATGATGAAAAACGGAGGTGCGCGCCATGCCTAAAAATCCCAGTGTAAAAAGAGTATTGGTGATCGGTTCCGGTCCGATCGTGATCGGGCAGGCGGCGGAGTTTGATTACGCGGGCACGCAGGCATGCCGTTCCTTAAAAGAGGAGGGCATGGAGGTCATTTTAGTGAACTCGAATCCCGCGACTATCATGACGGACGGCGATATCGCGGATAAAGTCTATATCGAGCCTTTGACAACAAAGGTGCTGGAACAGATCATTTTGAAAGAAAAGCCGGATTCCCTGCTTCCCAATATGGGCGGTCAGGCGGGCTTGAATCTGGGAATGGAGCTGGACGAGTCGGGCTTTCTTGCGGCGCACGGCGTGACGCTTCTTGGCACGACGGCAAAGACCATCCGCAAGGCGGAGGATCGGCTGGAATTTAAGGAGACGATGGAAAAGATCGGAGAGCCCTGCGCGCCCTCTCTGGTGGTGGAGAATATCGAGGACGGCGTGGCTTTTGCGAAAAAGATCGGCTATCCCGTGGTGCTTCGTCCCGCCTATACGCTGGGCGGCAGCGGCGGCGGCATTGCGCACGATCAGGCGCAGCTGGAGGAGATTCTGGCAAATGGTCTGCGCCTTTCCCGCGTGGGGCAGGTGCTGGTGGAGCGCTGCATCGCGGGCTGGAAAGAGATCGAGTACGAGGTCATGCGCGACAGTGCCGGCAACTGCATTACGGTCTGTAATATGGAAAACATCGATCCGGTGGGCGTGCACACGGGCGACAGCATCGTGGTGGCGCCCTCGCAGACGCTGGGCGATAAAGAGTATCAGATGCTTCGGAGCGCCGCCTTAAATATCATCAACGAGCTGGAGATCACGGGCGGCTGCAACGTGCAGTTTGCCCTGCATCCCGAAAGCTTTGAATACTGCGTGATCGAGGTCAATCCCCGCGTGAGCCGTTCTTCCGCGCTGGCAAGTAAGGCGACGGGATATCCGATCGCCAAGGTGGCGGCGAAGATCGCGCTGGGCTATACGCTGGATGAGATCAAAAACGCCATTACCGGAAAGACTTACGCCAGCTTTGAGCCGACGCTGGATTACTGCGTGGTGAAGATACCGAGACTTCCTTTCGATAAGTTTATCACGGCAAAGCGTACACTCACAACGCAGATGAAAGCGACCGGAGAGGTCATGAGCATTGCAAATAATTTTGAGGGAGCCTTGATGAAAGCCATCCGCTCGCTGGAACAGCATGTGGACTGCCTGCGCAGCTACGACTTTTCGGCGCTCTCCGTAGAGGAACTCTTAGAGCGCATGGAGATCGTGGATGACCAGCGGATCTATCTCATTGCGGAGGCGATCCGCAAGGGCGTGGATTATGACACGATCCACCGGATCACGATGGTGGATATCTGGTTCCTTGATAAGATCGCGATTCTCACGGAGATGGAGGCGCGTCTCTTGACGGAGCCGCTGACCGTGGAACTGCTAAAGGAAGCCAAAAGGATCGAGTTTCCCGATAACGTGATCGCAAGGCTTACCGGAAAGACGGAAGACGAGATCAAAAAGATGCGCTATGAGAACGGCATCGTGGCAGCCTTTAAGATGGTGGATACCTGCGCGGCGGAGTTTGCGGCAAGCACGCCTTACTATTATTCCGTGTTCGGTTCCGAGACGGAAGTGGAAGAGACCCATCCGAAGAAAAAAGTGCTGGTCCTGGGTTCCGGTCCGATCCGCATCGGACAGGGCATCGAGTTTGACTACTGCTCCGTGCACGCGACCTGGGCGTTTGCAAAAGAGGGTTATGAGACGATTATCATCAACAACAATCCGGAGACCGTGAGCACGGACTTTGATATTGCGGACAAGTTGTATTTTGAGCCGCTGACGCCGGAGGATGTGGAAAATATCGTCAATGTGGAGAAGCCGGACGGCGCGGTGGTGCAGTTTGGCGGGCAGACAGCCATCAAGCTGACGGAGAGCCTGATGAAGATGGGCGTGCCGATCCTTGGCACAAAGGCGGAGGACGTGGACGCCGCGGAGGACAGGGAGCTTTTCGACAAGATTCTGGAAGAAACACAGATCCCGCGGGCAGCGGGCGGTACGGTCTACACAGCCGAAGAAGCAAAGGCTGTGGCGAACAGGCTGGGTTATCCCGTGCTGGTGCGCCCCTCCTATGTGCTGGGCGGGCAGGGGATGCAGATCGCCATTTCCGATACGGAGATCGAGGAGTTTATGGCGGTCATCAACCGCTACGAGCAGGATCATCCGATCCTGGTGGATAAATACTTACAGGGTAAGGAACTGGAAGTGGATGCGGTCTGCGACGGCACCGACATTCTGATACCCGGTATCATGGAGCATATTGAACGGACGGGCGTGCATTCGGGCGACAGCATCTCCGTTTATCCCGCGCCCACGGTGAGCGAAAAGGTGAAAGAGACCATCGCCGAGTATTCGCGGAGGCTTGCGAAAGCGCTTCATGTGATAGGGCTTATTAACATCCAGTTTATCGCGATGGGCGACGAGGTGTATGTGATCGAGGTCAATCCCCGCTCTTCCCGCACCGTGCCCTATATCAGCAAGGTGACGGGCATTCCCATCGTCGATCTGGCGACGGAAGTGATCATCGGCAAAAAGATACGGGAGCTCGGCTATGAGCCGGGCTTACAGCCTGCGGCGGACTATTTTGCCGTGAAGATGCCGGTATTCTCCTTTGAAAAGATCCGCGGCGCAGAAATCAGCCTGGGACCGGAGATGAAATCCACCGGCGAGTGCCTTGGTATCGCAAAGACCTTTAATGAGGCACTCTATAAGGCGTTCCTCGGAGCGGGCATCAATCTGCCCAAACACAAACAGATGATTATTACCGTAAAGGATGCGGACAAGGGCGAGGCGATCGAGGTGGCAAGGCGTTTTGAAAAACTCGGCTACATCATTTACGCCACCAGAAGTACGGCCACGGCTTTGAAAGAGGCGGGCGTCAAGGCGAGAAAAGTCAATAAGATCCAGCAGGAATCCCCGACCGTCATGGATCTGATCCTGGGGCACAAGATCGATCTGGTCATCGACACACCGACGCAGGGCAGGGATAAGAGCAGGGACGGTTTCCTGATCCGCAGGACTTCCATCGAGACGGGGGTAAACTGTATCACAGCGATGGACACGGCGGCGGCGCTGGTGACGAGCCTGGAAAACGCGGCGAACGAGGGGGAGATGACGCTGGTCGATATCGCGTCGATCGCAAGGCGGGGATAGCGTGAAAAGTACGGGCATTCTCCGCCGATGAGAAAAAGGAGTATTGTTTGAGCGCAAACAGAAACTATCAAAAAGAACTGGACAGGATCATAGAAAGGCTCGGCGCGGATGAAAAAAGCGCGCCGGCACTTTTCTTGCACAGTTGCTGTGCGCCGTGCAGCAGTTATGTGCTGGAATACCTGCGGCAGTATTTTCGAATCACGGTCTTTTATTTCAATCCCAATATCACCGAGGATGCGGAGTACCGCAAGCGGGTGGCGGAGCAGAAGCGGCTGATCGAGGCGTATAATGCGGAGTTGACTAACACGGTCAACGAAAGTGGAAGTGAAGATAGATTGACCGATACGAATGTACCGCATGACACCAATGTCGGGAGCGTTTTCGGCGGAAAACGACATGGATGTCAGATTCGGGTGGTCGAGGGAGACTACGAGCCTGCGCGCTTTTTTGAGATGGCGAAAGGCTTAGAAGCGTGCCCCGAGGGCGGCGAGCGGTGCTTCGCCTGCTATGCGCTCCGGCTGCGGGAGACGGCGGAGCGGGCAAAGGCAGGACAGTACGACTATTTTACCACCACGCTGTCCATCAGCCCTCTGAAAAACGCCGCGAAACTCAATGAGATCGGGGAGAAGCTGGCGGCGGCGTACGGCGTGGCTTGGCTTCCTTCTGATTTTAAGAAGCGGGATGGCTATAAGCGGTCGATCGAACTGTCGAAAGAGTATGACCTGTACCGCCAGGACTACTGCGGATGCGTGTATTCCCGCATGGAACGGGAAAGGCAAAAGCGGGATGCGGGACAGGGGAAGCCAGCCGATTGATGAAAAAGGTATGACATTTGCGGACAAGTGTGGTAAAATAGGCTTTGTTTATTTGCAGGGATGATGTTTGGCGAACAGAAAGGCACGGAAACAATGCAGAAAATCTTAGATTTGATCTCAGAAGAAATGAAAAAGGCGTTTGCAGCGGCGGGATATGATGCCGAGCTGGGAAAGGTAACGCTCTCCAACCGCCCCGATCTGTGCGAGTACCAGTGCAACGGCGCGATGGCGGGAGCGAAACAGTACCACAAAGCGCCTCTTGTGATCGCGCAGGAGGTGGCGCAGCAGTTACAGGAGAGTGACGTGTTGTCGGAAGTGTCCGCCGTGGCGCCGGGTTTTTTGAATATGAAAGTGAAAGAGTCCTTTGTCCGCGGCTATTTGCGGGAGATGGCAGGTGAAGACAAGTTTGGTTTTCAACCGCAGGAGTCAAAGAAAATTATCATTGACTATGGCGGTCCAAATGTGGCGAAGCCGCTCCATGTGGGGCATCTGCGTTCCGCCATCATCGGGGAGAGCGTCAAGCGTATCTGCCGCTATGCGGGCCATGACGTGATCGGCGATATCCATCTGGGCGATTGGGGCTTGCAGATGGGACTGATCATGACGGAATTGCAGAAAAGGCAGCCCGATCTGGTCTATTTCGATGAGAACTATGCGGGAGAGTACCCCGAGGAGGCTCCGTTTACCATCGGGGAGCTGGAGGAAATCTACCCGGCGGCCAGCGCGAAGTCCAAAGAGGATGAAACTTACAAGGCAGAGGCGATGGAGGCGACCCTCAAATTCCAAAACGGCGACCGCGGCTATTGGGCGCTGGGGAAACAGA
>JAMPCE010000102.1 GCA_023666335.1 bacterium | reverse complement strand
CTTATGTCCGTCAAACTCCGGACCATCCACGCAGGCAAACTTTACTTCGCCGTCCACGGTCAGGCGGCAGGCGCCGCACATACCCGTACCGTCTACCATGATGGGATTCATGCTCACGATCGTGGGCAGATCATATTTCTTTGTGGTCAGACAGACAAATTTCATCATGATCATGGGACCGATGGCAACGCATAAGTCATACTGCTTTCCCTCGCTCTCGATCAGATCCTCGATCACTTTTGTCACCATACCGCTCCTGCCGTAGGAACCGTCGTCAGTCGTTACATAAAGATTTCCTGCGACTGCCTCCATCTCTTTCTCCATGATGAGCAGATCCTTTGTCTTTGCGCCCACGATCACGTCCGCAGCGACGCCCTGCTCATGCAGCCATTTTACCTGGGGATAGACCGGCGCCGTGCCAAGTCCCCCTGCCACAAAAAGGATCCTTTTCTGTTTCAGGGCTTCTTTCTCCTCGTGGATCAGCTCGGAAGGACAGCCCAAAGGCCCCACAAAATCATGAAAGGCGTCCCCTGCCTGCAAGCGGCGCATCCGCTCCGTAGCCGCGCCAACGACCTGCACAACGATCGTGACCGTTCCTTTCTCCCTGTCATAATCACAGATGGTCAGCGGGATCCGCTCGCTTTCCCCGTCCATCCTGACGATCACGAACTGTCCCGGCTCGCAGGACTTCGCCACGCGGGGCGCTTCCACATCCATGAGATAAATATTTTCCGCAAGTGTTTCTGCTCTTACAATTTTGTACATCGTACTCCTCCTCTCGAACGATTCCATAATAGCGAAAGTTTACCGCTTTTGCAAGTACAAATATATTCCACGGCTCAGACCGGATTTGCCACAAACGCGCCCGCCTCGTCGTAGCCGAGCTGCGCCGTCTCCCCGGTATAAGCCTGGACGAGGAACACCTTGTCTGTTCGGCTGGGCGTTCCGCTTCCGTCGTCATAATACTCGTTGATGGTATAATAATCCTGATCTTCACCGATCTTTACCACCGAGCTGAACCGATAACTTAAGTTTCCGCTCTGGCGCGGATTTTTCCCGCTCGCATCCTCAAGATATCCGGTCTCCACCAGGCGATTGACCAGATTGGTCACCGCATCTGTCGGGAGGATCGCGCCGCGAAGACGCAGGGTAAAGGTGCGCGTCGTCACCTCGCTGGCAATGCCCTCCTCACTGATATTGACAAATTTAAATAATGTTTTCCCCAGCGGCATCGGGATCGGTCCCGTATAGGGCACGCTGTCCGCTGTCGGTTCGGATTCATCCGTCGTATAATAGGTCTTACAGTTCGGCGCCTGCTCTACGGAGATCATCGTCGCCTCCGTGTATTCGCCGCTGTACAGCTCCACTTCCGGCGCGTTCGGCACGGTGAGGTCGATCACATATGTCTTGGTGACAACACCGCTCTCAATGCCGAAATCGTTCACAAAAAAGGCGCTGATCGTGTATTCTCCCATCTCCAGAAAAAGCGGCGCCGTATAGATCTGACTGTTTCGGTCAGGCTTTGTGCCGTCCATCGTATAGTAGATGGTGCCTGCCGTATTGGAGCTGAGTTTTAACGGAATCACTTCCTCATAACTTCCCTCCACATAGCTGAATTCCGGTTCCATAGCGAGATAACTCTGGAAGCGGCTGACGACCCGTTCCTTGTCGCATCCCTGTAACAGTTCGTTGATCTGCGTGTACGCTTCCTGATTGGCATAGATGACCACGATCTTTCCGTAGGCTTCCTCCACATCTTCCTCCGAAAAAGGCGCTGTCCGCTCGTTGTCGATGATCCGCATCAGAGCCGAGAGCGCATAGGCATCCATCTGCTGTAAATAATAATAATCCGCTTCGAGGAAGAGAAATTCCGCCACCTCCGGGTGCTCCTGATATGCCGCCTCCAGACAGGCGATTGCCTGATCGTAAGCGCCCCTCTCCGCAAAGGAGTGCGCACGGTCGATCTGATAATCCACCGTATGGATGTGATAGGCATAGAGCGCATAAGAGATCAACGCAGCCACAAAAAGAATCACAAGCCCCATGATGATCTGTGGTCTCCAGCTCTTTGCCGCCATGAGAACGGCAGCCTCCGCAGGAACCGCCTCCGCTGTGTCATCATCCGTCCGCGCCTCTTTCCCTGCCGCTCCCTCCTCCTGCATATCAGCCATTGCAGCAAGCGTCTTCGTTATACTGTTTTCGATCTCCGTTTCAATTTCCGGCTCGAAATCCGGAACGATCCGGATCTCCTCTCCGCAATGACCGCAGAGAAGATGACCGTCCGGCATTTCCTGTCCGCAATGAGGGCACTTCATAGGCCGCTCCTCTCTAAATACACCTAAAGTTCCAAAGAACGCACGCAGTTATTCATGAGCATGGCGATCGTCATCGGACCGACGCCGCCGGGCACAGGCGTGATCGCGCTGCATACGGGCGCCACGTCCTCATAATCCACATCGCCGCAGAGTTTGTTGTTTTCATTGCGGTGGATACCGACGTCGATCACCACCGCCCCTTCTTTCACATAGTCTCTCGTGATCATTTTCGGTTTCCCGACCGCCACGACCAGAATGTCGGCGCGTTTCGTCACTTCCCGCAGGTCTTTTGTCCGCGAGTGGCACACCGTCACCGTGCCGTTTTCCCGCAAAAGCAGGAGCGCCATCGGCTTGCCGACAATATTGCTCCTGCCGATGACCACGCACTCTTTCCCCGCGATCTCGATCCCGGACCGCTTTAAGAGTTCGATAATGCCCGCCGGCGTACAGGAGACAAAGCCCGGCTGACCGATGCAGAGCGCACCCACGCTCTGCGGATGAAAACCGTCCACATCCTTCCCCGGATCGATGGCGCGGATCACCGCATCCTCGTCGATGTGCTTCGGCAGCGGGAGCTGTACCAGGATCCCGTTCACCTCTTCTTTTTGATTCAAGTCCGCGACCAGACGCAGCAGTTCCTCCTGCGTCGTCTCCTCCGGCAGCTCATAGGCAAGGGATTCTATCCCCACATAAGCGCACGCTTTCTTTTTGTTGCCGACATAAACGCTCGAAGCGGGATCCGCTCCCACCTGGATGACCGCCAAACATACGTTCTTACCCTGTGCTTTCAGGGCGGCGGCTTTTTCTTTTACTTCTTCCTTGATCTGTGCCGAAACAGCCTTTCCGTCTATGATCTGTGGCATCATGCAACCTCCTGTATCAACATATCCATGTGATTTTTGAAACACCTCTTTCCGAAACTAGAACAGTCCCGTAATCTTTCCGTCATCATTCACGTCAATCCGGTATGCCGCCGGATTCTTCGGCAGCCCCGGCATGGTCATCACATCGCCCGTAAGCGCCACCACAAACCCCGCGCCTGCGGAAACATAAGCTTCCCGCACATGCATCTCAAAACCGATGGGTCGTCCCAAAAGCTTCGGATCGTCCGACAGGGAATACTGCGTCTTGGCGATACAGACGGGCAGCCGTCCGAAACCCGCCTGTTCAAGCTGCGCAAGCTGCTTTTTCGCAGCTGCGGTGTAGGTCACGCTTCCGGCTCCGTAGATCTCGCACGCCACGGTATGGATCTTCTCCGTCAAGGAAAGGTCGTCAGCGTAGAGCGGCGAAAAATGGCTCTCTTTCTTTTCCAGCGTATCGAGCACTTTCTCTGCCAGAGCGGTACCGCCCGCCCCGCCTTTCTCCCAGACTTCGGCGAGTGCAAACGCGCATTCCCTGTCCTCGCAGAACTGTTTCACATAGGCGATCTCTTCCGGGGTATCCGACACGAAAGCATTCAGGGCGACCACGATAGGCACGCCGTACTTATGGATATTCTCAATATGTTTTTCCAGATTCACGATGCCGTCCTGCAGCGCCTTTAAGTCTTCGCGGGAAAGCTCCTCTTTCGGCATACCGCCGTTGTATTTTAAAGCCCTGATCGTGGCGACCAGCACCACCGCCTCCGGTTTTAAGCCCGCCATGCGGCATTTGATGTCAAAGAATTTCTCTGCGCCCAGATCCGCGCCGAAACCCGCCTCCGTGACACAAAAATCCGCCATTTTCAGCGCCGTCCGCGTCGCCATCACGGAATTGCAGCCGTGGGCGATATTGGCAAAAGGTCCGCCGTGCACCAGCGCGAGCGTATGTTCTAACGTCTGGATGAGATTCGGCTTCATCGCGTCTTTTAAGAGAGCCGCCATCGCGCCCACCGCCTGCAGATCGCCTGCCGTCACAGGTTCGCCCTTGTCGTTGTACGCCACGATGATGCGCGCCAGTCTTTCTTTTAGATCCTTAAAATCAGAGGCAAGGCAGAGGATCGCCATGATCTCCGACGCCACGGTGATGATGAAGTGATCCTCCCGCACCACGCCGTTTGTCTTACCGCCCATTCCCACCACGATATTCCTGAGCGCCCTGTCGTTCATGTCAAGGCAGCGCTTCCAGACGATCTGTCTGGGGTCAATGTGTAAAAGGTTCCCCTGCTGTAGGTGATTGTCGAGAAGAGCCGCCAGCAGATTGTTGGCGGAGGTGATGGCGTGAAAATCCCCCGTAAAATGCAGATTTAAGTCCTCCATCGGCACCACCTGGGCATAGCCGCCCCCAGCCGCACCGCCCTTGATCCCAAAACACGGACCCAGCGACGGCTCCCGCAGCGCGATGACCGCCTTTTTCCCCAATTTGGCAAAAGCCTGCCCCAATCCGACCGTGATGGTGGTCTTGCCCTCTCCGGCAGGGGTCGGATTGATGGCTGTCACCAGGATCAGCTTTCCCTGCGGATTCTTTTGGATCTTTTCTATGTAATCCTCGGAGAGCTTCGCCTTGTATCTGCCGTAGACCTCCAGATCCTCCGCCTCGATTCCGATTTCTGCCGCCACCTGCGTGATCGGCGTAAGTTCCGCCGCCTGCGCGATCTCAATATCTGTTTTCATCGCATTTCCACCTGTTTCTACCTTTCTGTTTTCCGATTGGAAAGCGCATATCACTCGCCTAACATCTGTTCAAACTCCGCCGCGTTCATGAGGATCTTTCTCGGCTTGGTTCCCTCCTCCTCGCCGACAACGCCCGCTTCCGCAAGCTGATCCATGATGCGGGCGGCGCGGTTGAAACCGATCTTGAACATCCGCTGCAGCATACCGATGGACGCCTTGTCTTTCTCGATGATGAAACGCCCCGCCTCCGCAAAATACTCGTCATAGCCGTCACCGCCGCTGTCACCCGAAGCGCCTGCGCCCGCCGGAGCCGCCTCCACAGTCATGCTGTTGATCTGTTCCTCCACTTCATCGTTTGCCGCATTCTCAGGCACATAGTCTTTCAAAAAGTCCACCACACGGGAAACTTCGTCGTCCGAGACAAACGGTCCCTGGATGCGGGACGGCTTCGGATAGCCCTGCGGATAAAAGAGCATATCGCCCTTTCCCAGCAGTTTCTCCGCGCCTACCATATCCAGGATGGTGCGGGAATCCACCCCGCTGGAAACGGCAAAGGCGACGCGGCTCGGCATATTCGCCTTGATCAGCCCGGTGATCACATCCACGGAGGGCCGCTGCGTCGCGATGATCAGGTGGATGCCGCAGGCTCTCGCAAGCTGCGCAAGACGGCAGATGGACTCCTCCACCTCGCCCGGCGCTACCATCATCAGATCCGCCAGTTCATCCACGATAATGAGGATCTGCGGAAGTTTTTGCGGCGCATCCGGGTCGCCCTTCATCGCTTCCACTTTTTTATTATAGCCTTTTAAGTCCCGCACGTTGAGATCCGCGAATTTTTTATAACGTTCCGTCATCTCCGCCACGCCCCAGTGCAGGGCTGCCGCCGCTTTTTTCGGGTCGGTCACAACGGGCAGAAGAAGATGCGGAATGCCGTTGTAAACGCTCAGTTCCACGACCTTCGGATCGATC
>JAMPCE010000101.1 GCA_023666335.1 bacterium | reverse complement strand
TTTTTACTTTAATGATAATCGTTTCCTGTAAAACATCTTCTTTGTCAAACACCTTGTTCCTGCTTACAAACAAATGAATATGTTCTAATTTCCCCTCTGTCAGAAAGTACTGCCTGAATCGCTTGAAATAAGCGCCCGAAGTCCACGAACGGGGAATAATATACACCATTTCCCCATCATGATTCAGATTAAACAATCCCATTGCCGCAAAAATAAAATACAAGTTGGGTGCGCCATAGCAAACCTCCGGCATAGCAGTTGCTTCCGGTGCATCTTTGGATATTTTCATATATGGGGGATTACCAATAACCAAATCATATTTTTTAGGTTCGGGATTGCCGCCCAGCATCTGATTGAAGTCCAGATACTGACTTGTAATATAATTATCTGTAACAATTTCTATTTTTACATCCTTTTTAGAATTTACCTGACAAGTATGCAGATTTTCCTCCAACAAGCCCAAAATATTGGTATCATTCTCATAACAGGTCAGCTCTATCGCCCGAACAGAAGCCACCTGCTCTAATCGTTCTATCAACGCACACGATAATATCCCTGATCCTGCTCCTGCATCTAAAATGCTGACTTTAGGCTTATTGTCAGGAATACAATATAATTCAGTCATAAAACGTGCTGTTTCTTTGCTTGTAAAGAATTGACCATATTTCTTGCGTTCTTTTTTAGACATACTATCAATATATTTATTTGTACGCTCAATAACGTAATTTACCATAGATTCTTTTCCTTGTATATACTCCTTGTCTATATAACTATATAACAGCTCTGCTACATTAAAAAGAAATTTATTCATTCCTTTATTTGCAACAGTCTACTTAATTATTATACCTATCACTATATTAGAAAGCAAGCGTTCCTTCTCTTTTTGTGCAAGAATTTTGTCGATGCCTTAAGCCTGTTTTTGGAGCGGAAACCTAATATAATATAAGTATGCTTTTATCTGATAGTATGCTCTTTTATAAACGGAGGTAACAATGCTTACGCTTTTTTTCCGCCATAAAAATTATATGATCGTCATCCTGACACTTCTCTCATGCAGTATTTTATGCCAGATCCTGATCGGTGTGCTATACCGCCGCCTGATCCGAGAGACGGAAAATATGTCCGCCACGAAAAATAAATCCCTGCAAAAGCTGAAACTCAAATTCACAAGCTGTAGGCAGCTTCACGAAACGATCCCCAATGTCGGCGTTTTTGTGGACAAATACATAAACCAGCTCAGTATCGGCCGCATTTCCGTCTCCTTTTTTCGACATCTCTCGGGGCAGCTTACGCTCCTCTCCGTCCTGACCGCCGGAATCGGCGCCTGTCTGGGCATCATCCGAGGCGAAAGCATCCTTGAAATCGCGCCTTTCTATCTGGTCAGCTTTTTCGGGCTGTATGTTTACTTTGCAGTCTCCTCTCTGACGGACATTCCCGGAAAAATAAGCGTACTGCGCACGAATCTCATCGATTATCTGGAAAATCATCTGGCGGGCCGCCTGGAAC
The DNA here is from genome assembly GCA_023666335.1 of bacterium. GTDB lineage: Bacteria > Bacillota > Clostridia > Lachnospirales > Lachnospiraceae > UBA3282. The sequence continues at coordinate 4,507 of JAMPCE010000101.1, read as the reverse complement.
AGACGAAACTGGACATGCGGCTGGTCGGTATGGAAAATGACGGCAAAGAAAGTGCCGACGCCGGAAAAACAGCGGAAAAACAGACGCCGGAAACCGCAAAAACTCCGCAGGACGACGACTTTCGTATGCCCGGCACACACGGCAAAGAGGCGCCCGCTTTCACGCCCTCCGAGGCGCGGGAACTGGAACAGCTTTTGCAGGAATTTATGGCGTAACTTGCTTTTTCGTGATAATTTTCGTCTTGTGAACTTGCTTTTTCGTGACGAATTGAGATATATTAACTTGCTTTTTCGTGATTTTCGTTGTATAATCGTCGCAGGATCGGCATCCTGCGACCAAAGAATTGCTTCACAAGTGCATAAGGAGATGGCGCGACATGTTAAAGAGAAAATTATACGACGAACTTTGCAGCTGGAAAAAGAAGAGTCAGGGTAAAACGGCAATGCTGATCGACGGAGCGAGGCGTGTCGGCAAAAGCTACATCGCCGAATCTTTTGCGCGCAATGAATACAAAAGCCATATCATCATTGATTTCGGAAATGCACCGCAGGATATCCTTGATCTGTTTCTCCACGAGAGCGCAGATCTGGATCTTTTCTTTTCCAAATTATCCGCATTTTATGGCACGATCCTCCCTCGGCGGGAATCCCTTATCGTGTTTGACGAGGTACAGCAGTTCCCGCGGGCAAGACAGCTTATCAAATATTTTGTCGCGGACGGCCGCTATGATTTTCTGGAGACGGGATCGCTCATCCGCCTGAAAAAGAACACAGAGGACATTATCATCCCCTCGGAGGAGGAGCATCTGGAAATGTTCCCGCTGGATTTCGAAGAGTTTCTGTGGGCAATGGGGGACGAGGCGACCTTTCCTTTGATCAGACAGTGTTTTGAGACAAAAACGCCGCTCGGGCAGGCTCTCCACCGCAAAGTGATGAACGATTTCCGACAATATGTGCTCGTAGGAGGAATGCCGCAGTCTGTCCTCGCATACCGGGAAGAGCGGGATTTCGCGGCCTCCGATGAGGCAAAGCGCAGAATCCTGAAACTGTACCGCGACGATGTCTCCAAGTTTGCGGGCGGCTATGAGGAAAAAGTCTATGCGGTCTTTGACGGCATTCCCGGACAGCTCTCCAAAAAAGAAAAACGTTATACCCTTTCCTCCATTGACCGCAACGCCCGTTTCCGCGCTTACGAGGATTCCTTCGTGTGGCTGAATGAGGCAATGGTGATAAACGCCTGCTATAACACGACCGATCCCAACATCGGGCTTGCGCTCTCCGCCGACCATGCCGAGCAAAAATGCTATATGGCGGACACGGGTCTTCTCGTGACGCACACCTTTATGGACAGCGCGTTTACCGACAACGAACTCTACAAGGCGATCCTCTTTGACCGCCTCGACATCAACGAGGGGATGATCATGGAAAACATCGTTGCGCAGATCCTTAGGCAGAACGGCCACAGGCTCTATTTCTATTCCCGCAACGACAATCGGAACCGCGAGAATCATATGGAGATCGACTTTCTGATCGCAGAAGGGAAAAAAATCTCTCCGCTGGAAGTGAAATCCGCTAAATACCGCTCCCACGCTTCGCTGGATAAATTTCGGAAGAAATTTTCCAAAACAGTCGGCACGCCGTATATTTTATATCCAAACGACGTTATGCAAAAAGACGGAATCTGGCATCTGCCGCTCTATATGACGGTTTTCCTATAAATGATTGTCGTCTGGCGAAGACAATCCGGAGAATGCAAAGCATTCTCCGCGATCATCCACCGTAAACTGCGATTGACGGTCCGACATAATATTCCTGCGGCGAACGCAGAAACAAATCGAAATACCCGATCTGATACTTCCACTCCCCACCGTAGGAGAGACCCCGCCACTCGTCCAGCAGCGTATAAGCGGCGGTCTTTTCTTCGTAGAGCGCTTTCTTTTCCGGATACAGATCCCCGCCCTTGAAGAGCAGATAATCTTTTTTCTGGGAGAAATATCCCGTAGCATACTCCACATCGATAAAATACTCGTTTGCGGAAAGCATATCCGGCAGGAGGGACACATCCTCCCCGATCTCCACGATCTCATATTTTTCCGAATCCGTCACGGGCGCATAGGAAGTGCAGTAAAGCACAGCCCCTGCGGGAATCTTTTCCGCTATGTAAGACGAGGCGTAGTCATATGTCAGATCGTAGCGGTAATTTCCCAAAACTGTGACCACGTTGCACAGCACAAGGATTCCCGTGACTGCCGCCGCTAAAAACTTCCTCTTTGCCGCCTGCTGCCCTGACAAAAACTTCGTCAGAAATGCTTCCGCCTGCATCAGTCCGTATGTCATAAACAGGCAGGAAAAAGGCAGGACAAGCGACAGATTCCGCCCCAGAACAATACGGTATTTCGATAATAGAATCACGATGCAAAGTGGCATCAATGCGAGGGTTACCAGTGTTTTCCAGTCTTTTTGGCGAATCAGATACACAACGCCCAAAAGCAGCAAGATACCCCCGCATACACCGTAAGGGGAAAGCGCAAATGCTTCCAGATAGCCGAGGAACGGCAGATTATGCTCAATACCCGGATGCCCCCAGGCGTAATGACTCAGATTATACAGATTATCCCCCACGAACGTCTTGAAATGGAAAAAGAGGGAGTAATTGCAGACCGCAAAAGTGAACGCCAGCACGAAACAATCCAGGAAAAACAGATAATTGTTTCTGTGCCGCTTCCAGTATTTCTTTCCGATATGCAGAGCGAGCCAGAAAAGCCCGAAGACCACGCCGTGATATTTCGCCGCCATCGCAAGACCGATGCAGACCGCCAGCAGCGGATACCAGAGATAGACCGCCCGCTCCTCATCCTTTTCCCGCAGGATCAGACAGCCGAGCAGTAAAATGACGTTTGCCACCGCATAGAGCAGCGTGTCCGGTCCGGTATAATAGAGATAGGCATACCCGTAAAGCGAAAACACGGACAAAAGAAAGCCCAGATAAGCCCATTTGCGGCTGCCCGTCATAATTTTAACGATAAAATAGATGCACACATTGGACAACAGCGCCGTGCCGCAGATCACATACCGCAGGAGGATCACCGTATCCACACCGCGAAAAATCTTCCCCAGAATCCGCGCCCCCAGCGCCGCGTAATAAAACGTCAGATGGGGATAGCGGAAAAAGTCGAGCTCATAGATATCCCCCGCATAGAGGTGCTGATCCAGCAATTCATAGATACAGCCCAGAGACAACTGCTCGTCCACATTCGGGTAAAGCGGCAGCTCAAACCGCCAATGCCTGCAAAACAAAAGCGCCCCCGCAAGCAGGGTAAGCCCGACCGCCGCCGCCATCCCTGCTCTTTTCTGCCATTCTTTTTTCAATCGAAATCCCCTTATCTTTTGCAGCATTTTTCCCCGATCCAATCCTTATTACATCCAGTCCTTTATGTGATAACTTTTCGTGCAGACTGCATCGAACACGATCCCCTGCTCTTTAATGTACGCCTTGTATTCAGCGATCTTTTCCTCCTGCCCCTCCAATTCCGGTGAGACGAAGCATAGTTTATAACCGAGCACCTTTAATTCCCGAAAGCTCTCTCTGTCAATCGGAACTCTGGTGAAGCAGTCCACCCAAACCCAATCCGCACGCCCCGCCATATTGCGGATCGTATCAAGCCCCTCCAATTCACTGAACCGCAGCGCCACCTGCTTCACGCCGCTATCCGTCAGAAGTTTGATCATCGGGAAAGAGGAATCCAGAAAGAAATAGTTTTTGATCTGATATTTCTCCATATATTCCAAAATCTTATGCTCGATCCGCTCGCTCTTGACATTTAAGATCATCGTCCCGTGGTGATAGGCTTTGCAGTATTCCTCGAAATCCTCGCCCGCCTCAAACGGGTTGTGCGAGATATAAATGCGCCCGTTCAAGTCGTCCCGCAGATCCAACTCGACCCCATACGCCGTCGGCAGTTCAGTCAGCTCCTTTATCGTGTTGATTCTGTGTGCTATATATTCCATATCATATTTTCTCCTTTTTTATAGCCTCTTCTTAGGTAATTGCGAAACCTGTCAAAATAATGAAATGATTGTGCAAATAGGATAACCATAAGCAGACCCTTGGAAAACGTCGGTCCTTGGCGAGGTACTGAGTTGCTGTGCAACTCCATTGCAAAGCAACTCACGAGCCTAGTACCGCTACGTTTGGAATGGAGCGCAAGCGCGTCTGCGTTGGTTATGCTATTTGTACAATCTCGGTAATCATGAAACTATTTCACAATTACCTATAGTGTTTTCTTCAGCCGCACACTGAAATCAATCGTCCGCCGGATAAACTTCCACTTCGCCGCAAGCCCCGTATTCCACTTGGAACTCCCGTGCACCCGCTCCGGAAACTCCACCGCAAAGCGCACCACTTTAAGCCCTTTTTTCCTCGCCAGATACAGCGCATACAGATCCAGCGAAAAGTCATGCGGCGGATTTTCCCACCCCTGATAAAATATCTTCGGGAAAATATTCGG
>JAMPCE010000100.1 GCA_023666335.1 bacterium | reverse complement strand
GGAAGCGATTCTTCGATATAATAAGGGAATCGTGGATGCAGTCTGCGACCTGGTGCCCGCCGTGAAGCCGCAGATCGCCATGTATGAGCAGTTTGGCGTGGAGGGTCTGATCGCTTTTCAGAAGACGGTGGATTATTGTAAAGAAAAGGGGCTTGTCGTGATCGCTGATATCAAGCGCAGCGATATCGGTTCTACGGCTGAGGCTTATGCGGTAGGGCACTTGGGGCAGGCGCAGATCGGAAACAGTGCGTGCTATGGTTTCGGTGAGGACTTTGCCACGGTCAATCCGTACCTTGGTTCCGACGGCATAAAGCCCTTTGTTGAGGTCTGTAAAAAGGAGAAGAAAGGAATTTTCATTCTGGTAAAGACTTCCAATCCCGGCAGCGGCGAGTTTCAGGACAGACTGGTGCTGCCGGAGGGTAGTACGGATGTGAGCAGGGCAAGACCTCTCTATGAGATCGTCGGTGAGAAAGTGGCGGAGTGGGCGAAAGACCACATGGGCGAAACCTACAGCTATATCGGCGCGGTAGTCGGAGCGACTTACCCGGAGATGGGCAAGGTGCTGCGGGAGATCATGCCGAAATCTTATATTCTCGTGCCGGGGTACGGCGCGCAGGGCGGAAAGGGCAAAGATTTGAAACATTTCTTTGACAGAGACGGGCTGGGAGCCATCGTCAATTCCTCCAGAGGCATCATCGGCGCCTACCAGCAGGAAAAGTATGCGCAGTACGGCGAGGAAGGCTATGCGGACGCGGCGAGAGCGGCGGTGCTCGATATGCGGGAGGACATCAGGAAGGGGATCGCGTAGGATCAGAATCAGAATATTATTCGAAAAAACCGGCATACTATCCCTGAGTGAGAAATCAGCAATACAGAAAGGGATCGTATGCCGTTATGTTAGGAAAACAGAGTATTTCGTTTGAAAAGAAGCCGTACCTGATCAGCAGCGCCTCCATCGTAGGCAGCAAGGAAGCGGAAGGTCCGATGGGAAAGCTGTTTGACAAGGTCAGCTACGACGATACGTTTGGCGCACAGGACTGGGAGGAAGCGGAGAGCCGCTTACAGAAAGAGGCGCTGGAGATTGCCCTCTCCAAAGCGGGTCTTACGAGACAGGATGTGGAGATGGTGTTTGCGGGAGATCTGCTGGGACAGTCCATTGCCAGCAGTTTTGGGCTTGCGGGCTGCAAACTTCCCCATGTAGGGCTTTACGGCGCCTGCTCCACCTGCGGTCTCTCCCTGACGATGGGAGCCGTCATGGTGAGCGCGGGCTTTGCAAAGCGGGCTGCCTGCATCACATCCAGCCATTTTGCCAGCGCGGAAAAAGAATTCCGTTTCCCGCTCTCTTACGGAAACCAGCGGCCGAAATCCGCTACCTGGACGGTGACGGGGAGCGGCGCGTTTCTCTTATCGGGAAAACCGGAAAAGGGAACGCGCGCGCTGGTCACGGGTGCGACGATCGGCAAGATCATAGACTACGGCGTCAAGGATTCCATGAACATGGGAGCCTGTATGGCGCCCGCGGCGGCGGATACGATCAGACAGAATCTGGAAGATTTTTCCAGAAAGCCGGAAGATTATGACAAGATCATCACCGGAGATCTGGGGATGGTGGGAAAAAAGCTTTTGCTCGAACTGCTCTCGGAGCAGGGCATTGATATTTCAAGACAGCATATGGACTGCGGCATCGAGGTATACGAGAGCGAGAAGCAGCACACGGACGCGGGCGGGAGCGGCTGCGGATGCAGCGCGGTGGTGCTGGCTGCCTATATCCTGAAAAAGCTGGAGGAGGGCGTGTGGAAGCGGGTTCTTTTTCTGCCCACAGGGGCGCTGCTATCGAAGACCAGCTTCAATGAAGGCAAGACGATTCCGGGCATCGCGCATGGGGTGGTGCTGGAGCATTATCAGGGAACATGAAGAAAATATTGTAAAAAATCTCCGGATAGGGTATAATTCTATTGAAAATTTTTGCGATAACTCGCAAAAATTTTCAATAGAAAGGAGTTATCCTATGGAAATAAAGAGAGATCTCTATTTAAATCGACTGATCGGCAAAAGAAACAATGGACTTATCAAGGTAGTGACAGGGATTCGCCGTTGCGGAAAGTCATACTTACTTTTTACGATATTTAAGGATTATCTGCTGGCAGAGGGGACAGATAAGAGCCATATTATTGAAATTGCCTTTGATTCCTTTGAGAATAAAAGTTTTTGCGATCCCAATATTTTATATCCCTATCTGAAAGAACAGATAAAAGATGAAGATACCTATTATGTTCTGCTGGATGAAGTACAGCTTTTGCAAGAATTTGAGTCTGTACTAAACAGCCTGATCCGCATGAAAAATGTGGATGTATATGTGACGGGAAGCAATGCCCGTTTTTTGTCTAAGGATGTGATAACGGAATTTCGAGGGCGGGGAGATGAAATCCATATGTACCCGCTCAGTTTTGCTGAATTTATCTCCGTCTACTCCGGCACAAAGCACGATGGATGGAATGAATATATGCTTTACGGCGGTTTGCCTCCGATCATCAATATCCCGAGTGCAGAAGAAAAAATTTATTTTTTGAAATCTCTGCTTGAGGAGACATATCTTTCGGATATCGTAGGCAGACATCATGTGCGCAATCGGGCGGAATTGGAGGAGCTTCTGAATATTCTTGCCTCTGCCATCGGTTCCCTGACAAACCCGACAAAGCTGTCCGCAGCCTTTCAGGGCATAAAACGAAAAACCATCAGCAATGCGACCATCAAAAAGTATATAGATTACTTTTGCGATTCCTTTTTGATTGACAGTGCTGTCCGCTATGACATCAAAGGGAAAAAATATATTGATACGCCGATCAAATATTATTTTACTGACTTGGGGCTGCGGAATGCCCGCCTCAATTTTCGGCAGCTGGAAGAAACGCATACTATGGAGAATATTATTTTCAACGAGTTGAAAATGCGGGGATTCAATGTGGATGTGGGCGTTATCACACACAATCAGACAAATGAGAAAGGAAACGGGATCAGAAAGCAGTTTGAAATTGATTTTGTCTGTAACAAGGCTTCTAAGCGGTACTATATTCAGTCGGCTTATGCGATTCGGAGTCAGGAAAAACTGGAGCAGGAACAACGGTCTTTGATGCTGACCGGTGATTCTTTTAAGAAAATCATCATTACAAAAGATTCTCCGTCACCCTATTATAATGACGATGGCGTGCTGTGTATGAATGTTTTTGATTTTTTGCTGGATAGAAACAGTTTGGAAATTTAATGGAATCCATCTCTTTCTTGACTGGCAGACCTGTTTATGTCTATAATAAAAAGCGAATTTAGTTGAGATATAAAATTCGAAACGACAAGGGCATCCGTCCGCGTCCGTGGCATGGAATCAGGAAAGAAGTGTGGATCAGCATGCGGGAAATGGAATTTAAGATGGAACGTCCGGGGCTTCTCAAGGAGGGCGACCGCGTCACGGTGACGGAGGGCGTGCTTCCCAGCAACTATTATTACACTATAGACCCGTCGCTTGCGATGTCCGGCAATTTCCCGTTTCGGGAACGGATGCTGGAGCGGGAGGGCGTGGTAACGGAAGTCATCGAGAATGCCAGAGGCTTCTATGTGCGGGCGCGGTTTGGAGAGTGACGAAAGAAAACAGGAGGATAAGTTATGTTAACTAAAGTATCGACAGAGAAAGCGCCGGCGGCGATCGGTCCCTATTCTCAGGGCATTATTGCGGGGGATTTTTTGTTTGCATCTGGGCAGATCCCCATTGACCCCGCCACGGGTGAGATCACGGGAAAAGATGTGACGGAGCAGGCGCATCAGGCCATGAAAAATGTGGGCGCGATCCTTGCGGAGGCAGGGACGGATTATGCGAAAGTGGTAAAGACGACCTGCTTTTTGGCGGAGATGGCTGATTTTGCGGCTTTCAATGCCGTTTACGAGCAGTATTTCACGGAAAAGCCTGCGCGAAGCTGCGTGGCGGTCAAACAGCTTCCTAAGGACGTGCTCTGCGAGGTGGAAGTCATAGCGTATCTGAAATAAGGCGGTAAATTTGCGGAAAGAACTGCATAATTTCAGCGAAAAGGCGGAGAATATCAAACAGAGGTATTCTCTGCTTTTTTGCGCGCATAAGCAGAGTCAGAAAGCAGACTGAGCAGATGCCGTGCTTGCACGAGCAGATGAACAGGATGATTTATGACGAGCAACGCGAACGAGAAATGCGAAGCATTTCGAGTCTGCTTATGCGCAAAGAAATTTAGTACATGGAGGTTCGGTCAACATGGATTATATCAACGCATTTTGGGTGGGCGGCGCGATCTGTGCGCTGGTGCAGATCTTATTGGAAAAGACAAAACTTCTGCCGGGGCGGGTCATGGTGCTTCTGGTGGTCACAGGGGTCTTTATCAGCTTTTTCGGGTGGTATGAGCCTTTTATGGAGTATGCGGGCGCGGGTGCGAGCGTGCCGCTCCTCGGTTACGGCAATATCCTGATGAAAGGCGTGAAAGAAGCCGTGGACGAGAGCGGATTTATCGGTCTGTTTCAGGGCGGTTTTAAGACGGGCGCAGTCGGCTGTGCGGCGGCATTGATTTTTGGGTATCTGGGAAGTCTCATCTTTCAGCCGAAGCCGAAAAAATAGAAAAATAGAAAAAGCGAAAAAAGTTGAAGACGAACGGATTCTTCTTTCGTTATAATAGACAGATACAGGAGAGGGGGCGGATCGTCATCGGACGGGAAGAACAATTAGCAGCGCTGATCGATTCTTATGGGCATCTTGTTTTTTCCATATGCTATCGGATGACGGCGGACTATTTTGCCTCCGAGGATCTGACGCAGGAGACTTTTCTTGCGGCATACAAACATCTTTCGGGGTTTGACGGGCAAAACGCGAAAGCATGGGTCTGCCGGATCGCCACGAATAAGTGCCTGGACTGGCTGCAAAGCGCGGGTCGAAGAAGCATTCCCGTTGCGGACATCGGCGCGGAAGACGCAGGCGTGGCAGGCGGAGAGGGCAGAGGGGATCCGGGCGCGGGGATGCTTTCCGGAGACGTGGTCACACGGCAGACGCCGGAGAGTATCCTCTTGGAAAAGGAAGTGCGGCGGACCTTGCTCAAACGCTGCCTGTCCTTAAAGCCTCCCTATGACGAGATCGCGAAAGCCTATTATTACGACGAGCTTTCCGCGGAGGAGATCGCAGGAAAAAGGGGCATGAAGAAAAAGACCGTGCAGACGCAGATTTATCGGGCGAGGGGGATGCTGCGCAGGATGTATGAAAAGGAGAAGGGCGCATGATACATAATATGACGGAAGAAGAGCTGCTGCGGCTCATAGGCGAGGTGGAAGAACACGGCCTGATCCGCGCGCCGGGGCATTTGAAAGAGGATGTGTTTTGCAGGATCGACAGGCAGAAAGAAAGGGAGAGGGACAAGGCGCTGTTCTCCTATCGGGTGAAAGTCTTAGCGGGAATGGCGGCGGCGTTGACGGTGCTGCTTCTTACACCGCTTGAGCAGGAGACCGCGGCGGAAAGACCGCGGACGGCGTTCGAGATTCGTTTGCCGTGGCAGGAGGAAATGACGGCGGAGGAAGAATGGGAGCAGACAGCGCTTCTACAGGAACGGGAGATCGACAGGGCGTGGGAACACTATAAACGGCAGCAGGAGAGAAAGGATGCCGGAGAGCGGTATCTGCGGGAGATCAAAGCGTACTTTACAAACAAATCGGAATGGGAGGAATCATGAGATGAAGAAAAAGAAGAATCGGTTCTGGCTGTTTTTGCTTTCATTATGTCCGGGAGCGGGACATATGTATCTGGGCTTTATGAAGATGGGTTTGAGTTTTATGATCGGCTTCATCCTTCCCTGTGTGCTGGCAGATCTGACGGGGCTTGGCGCGTTTGGAGCCGTTGCAGTGATTGTCTACATATACGCGCTGTTTCATGCCAACAATCTCGGAGGACTCGACGACGAGCGGTTTTATGCGACCGAAGATCAGTATCTTTTGGGACTGGACGGTATCGGCTCCGGCGAATGGCGGCTTGACCGGAAATACAGAAACATTGCGGCGGCGGTTCTCATTCTGATCGGGATCTCCATGTTGTGGGATATGGGATTCGGGATCCTGCGGAGTTACCTTGGCACTGACAATCCCATGATTCGAAGCATCTATTATTTCATGCGGGATGTTGTGCCGCGTGCTGTGATGGCGACCGTGATCATCTGGGTCGGAATCCGGCTTATTAAGGGGAAGAAAGGAGGGGTAGAAGATGGAAATGCAGGAGAAGGAGAATGAACTCAATCAGGAAGCGGCGCCGGAGACGCTGCGTACCAGACGGGTCGGCTCCGTCACGTTCGGACTCACATTGATTCTGTTCGGCATTCTGTTTTTGATAC